>CACKMC010000019.1 GCA_902601155.1 Coxiellaceae bacterium
CTGCATATTTTTTCAGAGGATACTTCCCTAGGGCCCGTTGATATGTGCGCTTATGCAGAGATGCACGAGCCTGATGTCTACCCGGGCTACGAGGGATTCGCGTCGCATCGTCGTCTATTCCCAGGTCATGAAATCGTTTGTATGCTAAAGCGCCAAAACTTGATTTGTGGCGAGATGAGCATAAGTCCAAAGAAGCCAGTACTTTGAACAGGGTTTTCTTCACTGCACGGTACTGCTTAGCTGTTCTTGTGAGGATTAAGCTATCATCCATATATCGATAATAATACACACCCTGTTTGGCCGTGATTGCTCGATCAAGGGCGCCTAGGTATAGTGCCCCAAAAAAAGGCGATAAACTTTAACCACGGGGTATCACTTTGGTTGGTGTCCAAAGGATCCCATCTTTATCCATGGGGCGTGTGATGATGGCTTCAAGGTAGTGTAACAAAAAAGGGGCATCAAAGACTTGATGTACATAGGCTATCAAGTGGTCATGGCGGATCGAAGCATAGAATGATTGACTATCAATCCGACAAAAGTAGTGATAGCTTTCACTATTTAGCGCTTGGTGGGTGGCTTGGGTGATGGAACGGATAGAAGAAGGGCCTTAAAGATGAGTGCGCTTGGGGTGAATGATATGAGGAAAACAAGGCTTGATAGGATGATAAATCACATGCATCCATAAACGATCCCATCATGGGGTCACTTGTTGGCATGATCCACCATACACAGTTTGCTTGATGGGTTCAAAAAGGACCTGTCTTTTTTGGAAAGAGAGCATAGCGTTCTGATGATTTCTCCACTCACGAAGAAAAGTCCCTATGCGATGGTTGGCGTGGATCCATCGATAGCGCTTTTTTTGTGTGCGATACCATGTCGGGATGATATGATTTAGGATGTGTGGTCTTAAACGCATGGGATGAATCATGTTCAATCGTGTATAAACTAAAATAAAAGATAAGCTATGATAAAAACTTTGTTCTCATGCATGATATTTGGCATGAATAGATTGACTTTGTGATAAGCACTCGTATCAAAGCGTTTGAGTATTGTCTATAACTTATGATGAATCATATATTCCTGAATTCATATCATGAAATGAACTAACATCAGGGCATTGATGGACGCTAACAAGACATCCCTCTATTGGCATCAGGACATGGATCCGTGAGGATACCATATTGAAAAATGAACCTGTTGCCCCACACAATGATCGGGTGCAGGAGAGAAAATATGATGTCGTGGTCCTTTACACACAATACGACACGGTCGTTGTTGACAAAGTGTATGGTGGTAGCGCCATAGATCGTTTGTGTTTTGAGTCATGCATTGTAACAGCTGGATCGCTTTTTGTGGCTTGGCTTTACGCGCCACAGGAAACATGGGGTCAAAATAAACGACATCAAAATCTTTGGGATTGCATGACTGATGTGAGACACTGTCACCCCAGATCACATCAAAAGGTTTTAACTTATCTTGC
Organism: Coxiellaceae bacterium; assembly: GCA_902601155.1. Lineage (GTDB taxonomy): Bacteria > Pseudomonadota > Gammaproteobacteria > Comchoanobacterales > Comchoanobacteraceae > CACKMC01. Next base: position 1,481 of record CACKMC010000019.1, read on the forward strand.
CAACGTGTGAGCGCTTGTTTGACTAAGATATACACTGCTGGATGGTATTCTATACCAGTTACGTGCATACCACGTTGGGTTAATATATAAGCATCTTTTCCCCAGCCAAGGGTCATATCCAGGACACGTTTTCCAGCGTAAGGTGCGCCCATGGCACGAACTAAATCAGGCTGCGATTGATGGACACTTTGTTTGAGATAACGCCAGGATGCGTCTTGGTAGTCTAATACGAATGGTGGATGATGTTGTGTCCATAAAGTCCACGTACCTTGATCGTCATACAAAGCCCAATCCCAAGTACCCAGTGTTTCTTGAAGGGGCAACTGATAACTTTCAGCCAGCGCTAAACCACGATCAGAGAGGATAACACCCCCCTTAGTCAATGGCCAAATCTCCTTTCTCTGTCAACCATGCACGGCGCTGTGCGCTGGTTTTCTTTGAAAAAAGAACATGTAGTTTTTCTTGTTGCTGCGCTTCTTCGGCAATATTTAATTGCACCAAACGCCGCGTATCGACAGCCATCGTCGTTTCTCTCAGCTGACTGGGGTTCATCTCGCCAAGTCCTTTAAAACGCTGAACATAGGCACGTCCTTTGGGGTCATGCTGCTTTAATAAGGCTTCTTTTTCTTGCTCATCAAGGGCATAAAACACTTGTTTGCCACAATCAATACGATACAGTGGCGGCATGGCCACATACAATAAACCGGCTTCTACTAAGGGTCTAAAGTGGCGATAAAAAAGTACACACAATAAAGTCGCGATATGATTACCATCCGAATCCGCATCCGCCAAAATACAAATCTTACCATAGCGACAAGATGACGCACATTGATCACCTGGATCCATGCCAATCGCTACAGAAATATCGTGGACCATCTGCGACGCAAGCACTTGAGACTCATCCACTTCCCACGTATTGAGTATTTTTCCTCTCAGTGGTAGGACAGCTTGAAACTCACGGGCTCTGGCTTGTTTAGCGGACCCACCCGCAGAGTCTCCCTCTACCAGAAAAAGCTCCGTGTCATGGCAGTCTTGACTGATGCAATCGGCTAGCTTACCAGGAAGCTTTGGACCTGCCGTGACTTTCTTTCGCACCACTTTTCGCTGCTGTTTCTCTCGGTACTGTGCTTGTTCAATGACATAATGCGCGAGGGTGTGACCTCGCTCAGTCGATTCATTCAACCACAGTGTGAAACGATCATTGATTTCGTTGCTGACCCAGTTCGCCACCTGTCGTGATGATAATCGTTCTTTGGTTTGTCCTGAAAATTGGGGATCTTTGAGTTTCACTGAACACACAAACTGTGCACCACTCAATAAATCTTCTGGCTTTAACTTAAGGCCTCTGGGTAACAAGTTATGCAATTCACAAAAATGGCGTAGGGCTTCAATTAAACCCGTTCTTAGTCCGTTGACATGGGTGCCACCCGCAGGTGTGGGAATGAGGTTCACAAAACTTTCTTGGCAAGTGCTAGGGTTTTCTGTCCAGACGATACTCCAGTCTAATTCACCTTGATCACTTGCAACCTGCCCTGAAAAAAGGCTAGGAATTAATCGATCTTCTTCAAATAATTGACCCAGATAATCAGGAATGCCTGTTTGATAACACCATACTTCCTGGTGCTGCTGTGCCTCTTCACACCATGTGATACTTAAACCAGGGCACAAAACCGCTTTGGCATGCACTCTTTTTTTGAGTAAAGCAACTTGTACATAGGGATGGTCAAAATAGCTTGCATTAGGCCAAAAGGTGACACACGTTCCTGTATCACGTTTGGCCACCTTGCCTGTCACCGTCAAGGGTTCAACACATTCACCGTCTTCAAATGCAATATGGTATGCCTGGCCACGTTGTTTGATGGCCACATCAAGTCGTCGTGATAATGCATTGACGACGGAAATACCCACGCCATGCAAACCACCTGAGTAGGTATAGGTATTTTCAGAAAACTTCGCGCCAGCATGCAAGGTGGTTAAAATCAATGCCACACCCGATACACCGTGCTCAGGATGCTCATCCACGGGCATACCACGGCCATCATCACTGACAGCAATGCCACCATCTTCACGAACCGTCACGGTGATATGTCGAGCAAATCCTGCCAACGCTTCGTCCACAGCATTATCGACCACTTCCATCACAAGGTGATTCGGGTACTCTGTGTGGGTATACATCCCAGGACGTTTTTTAACGGGATCTAAACCACTGAGAACCTCAATGTCTTTTGCATCGTAGTGATGAGGCATACTATTCAATTCGTTAATGTCTTAATCCTAGACTATACCGTCTTAGGTTAGCTTGTCAAAAGTTCTTGGTTTAAAAAAAGCCATTGTAAGCCAATCAAACTAATACTGTTGGTGATTTGTCTTTTTTTCCACTTTTGTTTCAATTGAGGCAAGGTATAAGCCATGACCTTGATATCTTCCTGTTCTGCTTGTGAACCTGCCAGCTCAAGCACCTCTCGACTATCCACCTTCGCAACATAGAGAAAGACTTGTTCATCACTGGCACCAGGACTGACCCAATAGGTTTGAAGAAAGTCGATATGCAAAGGACGTAAGCCTGTTTCTTCAAATAATTCACGCCGCGCTGCTTCCTCTGGTGTATCATGCGGATCAATGATTCCGGCAACTAACTCATCTAACCAAGGGCTCTGTGTGTCTTGTAAGGCGCCCATACGAAATTGGCGAACCATCACCACCGTTTGACGTTCAACATCGACAGGGATCACCACCACAGCGGGTCGACGATGACAACAGACTCGATTCAGTACTGGCGATTGCTTGCCTGAGAACAACGGATAGTTCACGGTATACTCAGCCACAGAGAGCAAACCAAAATCCACACAACTTGTTCGTTCGTAGGTCACATCCTTTTGTGTCCACATACTTATCCCTATCATGGTCCTACTTATACTGTAACCAGTTTATCAGAAAAAAACATCCCAGGGATTATGACTATATGCATGCCATGAGATGCCCTGTTCTCTCAAACAATTTTATCCACTGTGATTGTGCGCTTATCCGTTGACACTTGTACGATATTCGGTAAATTATAGAAAGGTTTGGGAGAATTTACCTTGAAATATATCGCACTACTTTGTCTTATCACATGGCCCTGCTTTGGCATGAAAGTCACACTACAAAACCAAGGAAGCACAGACTTTACGTTACGTGCTGCGCCCTATGAGCATCGTTGTTGGCGCCAATGGCCCCGTACCATCAAAGGGCAACAAAGCTATACACTGACTTGTCCTGCAAGCATGGTACGGGGTATGTGGCTATTTCGTGACATAAAACAACCCGATCTCATGGTCGCTTGTGGTATTCGTTATTCACTCATCACACAAACCCCACGACTTCGCTGCCAAGGCTGTAGAAAGCCCATGGCATGTCAAAGCCATTGGGACGACGCAACACAGCACTTTACTTTTACGCTGAAAAAGCTAGGCCACTAACCGATCGTGACCTGATCTTGATACGCTTTCAGTGATGCTTCAATGTGTGCCACAGCATGTTCAGCATCCTGCCATCCCGTAATTTTAGCCCATTTATTGGCTTCAAGATCTTTGTAGTGCTTAAAAAAGTGGGCTATTTTTTGAAGTAAGGCCTCAGGCAAATCCGCCGGTTTATTCACATGAGAATACATGGCGGTTAAGCGATTGATGGGCACTGATAAGATTTTAAAATCTTCGCCCGCCTCATCTTCCATCATCAATACCCCAATCGGACGACAAGTGATCACCGTAGAAGGCATCAGGGAAAAGGGGGCAACCACTAACATATCAACAGGATCGCCGTCACCACATAGCGTATGTGGGATATACCCGTAATTACACGGATAACGCATGGCTGTGGATAAAAAACGATCCACTTGTAACATGCCATGGTCTTTATCCACTTCATATTTGATCGGATCCCCTGCTGCCCCTATCTCAATGATAACATGACATGCATGAGGGGCATCTTGCCCTGGTGTGACATGCTTTAAACTCATCGTTTATCCCTCCATTTTGTCGTCGCTAGCCTAACAAAGTTAAGCAAACAGTGCAATGCCGTAAGCGCGCACTAGGCTGTGTTGGTCCGAAAAAAAATGACATCGCCATCTTCCACAATATACTGCTTACCTTCCAAACGCCAAACGCCAGCTTCCTTGGCACCCTGCTCTCCCTGAAATCGCATATAATCTGCGAATTTTATCACCTCTGCACGAATAAAGCCTTTGATAAAATCAGTATGAATCACGCCGGCTGCTTCGACCGCCGTTGCGCCTTTCGCAATCGTCCATGCGCGCACTTCTTTAGGGCCTGCCGTGAAAAATGTATCCAATTGCAGTAAATCATAACCAGCACGAATGAAAGGATTTAATCCCGGTTCATCCATGTATAGATCCGTTAAAAACAGCGCCCGATCCTCCTCACTCAATAAAGCTAACTCCGCCTCAATACTTGCACACAAAGGCAAACACATGGCAGATTGTTCCTCACAATAGGCTGATAATGCTTGATACCATGCATTGGTACTGGGCACTTGTCCCTCTTCAATATTGGCAACATAGACCACAGGTTTTGCAGTCAAAAGATTCAGTGAAGAAGCCACATCACGGCATGTCTCATCCGTCAAAACGCGCCGTAACGCGATGCCATCGGCCAATTTCGCTTCAAGCCATTTCAGTGCTTCTAAGCGCGATGCGTCTGACTGTCCACTGCGTGACTGTTTGATTTCTTTTTGCAAAGCTTTTTCAACCTGCTCAAGATCAGCAAGACACAATTCCGTGTCAATGGTTTCGCAATCCGCCACAGGATTAACCTCACCGGCCACATGCGTCACATCCTTATCGCCGTGACACCGCACAACATGCGCAATAGCTTGTACATCACGTATGTGTGCAAGAAATTGGTTGCCAAGTCCCTCCCCTTTGGCAGCACCTGCCACAAGCCCGGCAATGTCCACAAATTGTGTGGTGGCAGGCACACTATTTTGCGGCATGATGAGCCTTGTTAAATCATCGAGACGAGCATCTGGCACAGACACCACGCCCACATTAGGATCGATGGTACAAAAGGGATAATTGCTCGCCTGAGCACCTGCACGGGTTAAGGCATTAAAAAGCGTTGATTTACCCACGTTGGGCAAGCCCACTAGACCACATCGAAATCCCACTATTTACTCCTTATGTTCATGAAGATAATTCATGGCTGTTTGGTATTGACCGGCTAGAATAAGGTCTAAATGAACCATAGAATCTTGAATCACTTGCTTGATTTTCTGCTGCTCAGACAACGGTGGTGTACCAAGTACATAGCGATCTGTCGCACCACGTGGGCGCCCGACACCAATACGTAGACGCATAAAATCGTGATATTGCGTCCTCTGATAAATCGATGTAATACCCTTATGCCCCCCTGCACCCCCACCTTGTTTAAGACGAAGCATGCCAGGTTCTAAATCCAACTCATCTTGTACGACGAACAAAGACGCTGGCGGCAATGAAAAATAAGCCAGTGTTTGCTGTACAGCACGACCACTCTCATTCATATACGTTGTTGGATAGAGAAAGTAGCGAGTCTGATCACCGATCTTACACTTGGCCAACAAACCAGAACAAGCTGTTACTTTAGAAAAGTGAAGCGCGTATTGCGTAGCAATCAGGTCAATCCACCAACGCCCTACATTATGGCGGGTTTTTTCATAGCCTTCGCCAGGATTACCTAAACCAACGATTAAGCGTGGTATGGTCATGCCTCTTGGGCATCACCTTCGGCTTCACTGGCCTCATTAGACTCACTGCTAGGCTCGTCAGCCTCGGAAGAAGGCGCCATTTTCGCTTGATGAATACTGACAACACCTGGGTTATGATCTTCATCAATAGATTGTGTCAATGTAATACCTTTGGGCAAGCTAACGTCACCAAGGTGCAATGTTTCATGCATGGCTAATTCACTCACATCCACGTCAATCGCATCAGGTAAATGTTTCGGCAGACAACGAACGCTAAGGGTAGACATGAGCATATTGATCGCCCCCCCATCATGCTGAATCGCTTGATTTGATTCTTCTCCTACCACATGTAATTGCACATCTGTTGTTAACAACACACTACTGTCTACTCGCATCAAATCGATATGAAGCACACGCGTACCGGAATGATGCCATTGCACCTCCTTCACTAAGACAGATTCTTTTTTACCCGCTAAATCAACTGTCACAAGATGACCATAAAATTCTGGTTTATTGACGACCTTGTCTAATTCAAACTGGTTACACTGGATAGCGACAGTGTCTTGTTTTGCACCATACAGTACACCAGGAACTTGGTTGCTTTTACGACACACTGCATTGACGGAAGCAGTACCAAGATGGGTTCTTGGGGATAAATTTAGTGTTAATGTTGTCATCATTGTCTCCTCATTCTACAAACATCGAACTAACGGATTGTTGTTTACTCACACGTAAAATCGTTTCTGCTAAGATCGATGCTAAACTTAACACACGAAGTTTTGAACCTTGTTGTATCGCATGGGTCCATGGAATACTATCGCTCACAACCACTTCTTGCAAGACCGAATCATTCACGTTTTGCAACGCATCGCCAGATAAAACAGGGTGTGTACAATAAGCTCGCACACACATGGCACCATTTTGATGCAAGGCTTTGGCTGCTTGGCACAACGTGCCACCAGTATCAAGAATATCATCAATCAAGACACACTGACGATCGGTGACATCGCCAATAATATTCATGACTTCACTCTTATTTTTTTCAGGGCGACGTTTATCAATAATCGCTAATGTCACACCATTCACACCCTCTCGCTCTAATTTTTTGACCACCGCACGAGCACGCACTACCCCGCCAACATCAGGGGATACAATAGTCAATTTTTCGGTATTCGTCTGCAATAAATCGTTGACCACAGCAGGCGAAGTGTAAACATTATCCACCGGCATATAAAAGAAACCTTGGATTTGATCTGCATGTAAATCAACGGTAATCACACGTGATATACCCACTGAAGCCAACATATCCGCCACCACTTTGGCAGAAATCGCCACACGCGCAGATCGCACACGACGATCTTGCCTGGCATAACCAAAGTATGGAATCACTGCGGTGATGCTATGTGCTGACGCACGACGCAGTGCATCAGCCATTAAAACCAACTCCATTAAATAGTCATTGGTAGGACGGCAGGTGGATTGTAAAATAAACACATCATGGCCGCGTACATTTTCTTGAATTTCGACCATACTCTCACCATCACTGAATTGCCCAACGACGGCCTTACCGAGTGGCAAATTGAGCTTTTCAGATACTGACAAAGCAAGTGTTGATGAAGCGTTGCCGGCAAATAGCTTCATGATCAAAACCCTCTTCTGTGAAAAATTAAGAATTTAGTTATACACTATCCTACGGATCGATGCAACAAAAGGGCTATGTTTCCTTAAAGACTTAGCGCGAATAGGTGATGAACTATCATGATCTTAAGCACTGCCATCCCATGCTGTACAACATGTTCATTGACGCTGTCATCTCGCCAAGACGAAAGCTTACGCTTATTCAATCATGATAACATAGTGGCTGGGGCGCCAGGATTCGAACCTGGGAATGCGGGGATCAAAACCCCGTGCCTTACCACTTGGCGACGCCCCACTGATAAGATGAGATGATTGTACTCGAATTTTTGATGAAAGAAAAGAGCCCCAATTGCTTTCGTACTAAGACGTTGTGGCAAGTGATGGGGCATGGCGCGACACAAAAGCTTGTAATCGTTCCACGGCCTTTTCTAATACTTCCACTGGTGTTGCAATCGATAACCGCACATGATTCACACAGCCAAAAGCACTACCGGGTACAATAGAAATCTTTTCTTCGCTTAACAAGGTTGCGCAAAAACTGACATCGTCTTTGATATCGGTGGCTTCTAGGAACTCAGCAATATCTACAAACAAGTAAAACGTACTATGGCAAGCATGTACGTCAAAGCCAGGCAGCTTAGATAAAGCATCTTGCATGTATTCAGATCGACGACGATAAGTTTCTACCATCGGTGCGATACTGTGTCTTGCGTCATTGAGCGCAGCACACGCGGCATGCTGACTGATGATACAAGTACAAGTGGTCACTTGCGATGTCATCGTGTTAATGGCTTTCACCCATGCTTTAGGGCCAGCACCGTAACCTAATCGCCACCCTGTCATGGCATAGGTCTTTGACACCCCATTCACAATCAAGATGCGAGATTGTAGAGAAGGGCAAACTTGTGCCAAGGTGTAAAAAGGCTCGTCGGCCCAATAGATATGCTCATAAATATCATCACAAATGATGGCCACGTCGGGATGTTTTTCAAGTACTTCGCCCAACGCTTTGAGCTCATCGTAAGTGTATACTGACCCTGTGGGATTGGAAGGGCTATTGAATAACATCACCCGTGTGCGTGATGTGATGGCAGCATCTAAGGCTTTGGGAGTCATTTTATAGCCATTGGCTTTGGTGGTAGGTACCAGGACACTGTGTGCAGAGCAAAGCTTGACCATTTCAGGGTAAGACACCCAATAAGGTACAGGGATTAAGCACTCATCCCCTGGATTGAGCACTGTTCGCATCGCATTGAAGATCAATTGTTTTGCACCGGCCGTGACTGTGATTTCATCTAAATCATAAGACAGTTGGTTATCTCGTTTAAACTTAGTCTGGATCGCCTCTTTTAATTCAGGCACACCCGACACATTCACATAACCAAGATTACGTTGTCGTATCGCTTGTATAGCGGCTTCTTTGATCACAGCAGGGGTCTCATAATCAGGCTCCCCGATATTCAGACTGATGACCATGTGCCCCTCAGCTCTTAACTGCGCAGCTTGGGTACTCATTTCGAGTGTGATAGACGGTTTAATCATTTGGATATTATCTGACAATTTCATGGTAAGTCCTTTGAGCACTTGGATTAAATAGTAAAGGAAATGAAACAAAAGGTCTATGCTCATTTACTTGTGTTATTCACTATAGACTTACGGATATTGAACCTTTTGACCAAAATGGTATAATTATGAGTAGTTTAATCAAGATCAAACGAATGAATCACGTTGAATATGATGTCATTGTCGTCGGAGGAGGACATGCAGGCACAGAAGCTGCTGCTGCGGCAGCGCGTATGGGGGCTAAGACCTTATTGCTCACACAAAACTTAGACACCTTAGGACAGTTATCATGCAATCCTGCGATTGGCGGTATTGGAAAAAGCCATTTAGTCAGGGAGGTCGATGCCCTCGGCGGCTTGATGGCGGCAGCAGCAGACCAGGCAGCACTTCATGTGCGTGTCTTGAATGAATCCAAAGGGCCCGCTGTTCGCGCCACACGTATCCAAGCCGACCGTCAACGTTATCGTCAAGTGATTCGCCAATACCTTGATCAATGTAAAAATCTTTATCTATTGCAAGATACCGTACAAGATCTATGCGTTGAAAACGGCCAGTGCCATGGCGTAATCACTCGCCTTGGCTTGACAATCCGCGCGCATACTACCGTGCTAACCGTCGGGACTTTTTTAACCGGTCGTATCTTTGTCGGCCAATCGACACACACAGGAGGGCGGGCAGGGGACCCATCAGCCCATGATTTGGCGTCGCGTATGCGAGACCTTGGCTTCACCACAGGGCGTCTAAAAACAGGCACGCCACCACGCATAGCAGGTTGCTCTATTGATTTTTCGCGCATCACTTTGCAAGAAGGGCTGACACCGCCCCCCTCTTTATCCTCACTACCTCAAACCTTTACCCCACTGCCACAAATACCTTGCTATATGACGCATACCAATCCCATCACCCATCAACTTATTCAGGAAAATCTCCACCGTAGTGCAATGAAAACAGCGAATATCACTGGCTATGAGCCACGCTATTGTCCATCGATTGAGAAAAAATGTGAACGTTTTGCAGACCGTGATGCCCATACCGTCTTCCTCGAGCCGGAGGGTTGTCATGTCCATGAGTATTATCCCAATGGATTATCCACCAGCCTACCTTTTGACGTACAATGTCAAATGATTCGTTCCATGGAAGGTTTGGAAAATGCGCATATCACGCGACCTGGTTATGCCATTGAATATGATTTTTTTAACCCGACCGGGCTTCATGCGACACTTGAAACGAAACATCTATCCCATCTATTTTTTGCCGGTCAAATCAATGGCACCACAGGCTATGAGGAAGCCGCAGCACAGGGCATCATGGCGGGTATCAATGCGGTCTTAAAGCATCGAGAAGAAGCTCCTTTTGTACTAGGAAGAGAGCAAGCGTATATCGGCGTACTGATCGATGATTTAATCACTTGTGGCACCCAAGAACCTTACCGTATGTTCACCAGTCGAGCAGAGTATCGTTTACGCCTTCGCGAAGACAATGCCGATACGCGATTGCATGCACTTGCTAGCCAATATGGGCTCATTAATGAAGCACGTAAAAAATGGTTTGATACCAAACAACAGGCCCTCAGAAAAGCCCATGATTACCTGGCCCATACCGTGTGCCAACCACACAGCGATTTAGCCAAACGAGTGGAAGCAAAAACAGGCAAAATTCAAGAAGCCATCAAACTGAGCGAATTGATCACACGCCCTGAAATACAATGGCGAGACATCGGTCACGACACCTTACCCCCATTTTGGGAAGCTGAAATTGATGCAAGCTATCATTATGCTGGCTATATCAAACGTCAAGATCAAGACATTGCACGACTGAAACAATGGGCAAAGACTCCTTTGCCAAGGGATTTTGATTATGCCTCCATCCCTGGCTTATCCACAGAAGCCATTGAAAAACTGAATGCGATTCAACCCAGTCACCTTGCCCAAGCGCATCGGATCTCAGGTATCACACCAGCTACGATTCAGTTGCTCATGGTGTATTTGAAAAAACATCATCATGCTATCACAAACTAGTACAAGCTTATGCATTGCCACCCCTGTATTAAGACACAGTCCTCTGTACGCAGACAGTGTCGTCTATGTTTTGGGTCATCATCATGATACCTATACGGGCGTTTTGCTCAATCATTTAAGTCCAGTGACCATGAAACAGATACTCGCGCAATTTGGTTTGCCTAAAAATCTCTACCAAGGCTATCAAAAAACGCCTTATATTGGAGGGCTTTGTCATAGTAACCAACTGTTTCAGTTACAACGCATGGACAACCAATATATCTTATCACGTTTATCACTCAAACAAATACTGCTGTTACCTGATCATCAAGAGGACCGTTGGATTTTTCAAGGTGTGACACAATGGTCTAAAGCCCATTTTACACAAGAAATATATTTCAACTACTGGCACACGCTAGCTAAATCACCGCTTGCATTACTTAAAGCACCTGTTTCAAAACGCTTTGCCTTGGCTAAAAAAATGCTACCAATAGATACAGCACGTTATCAAATGGAGGTAGGGCATGGATAATCTATGTGTACTTGCGTTTGATTTTGGACGCCTCTCCATTGGTGTGGCTGTCGGCCAAACGATCACAGCCACCGCGGTGCCATTACCCCCCTTGCGTGCAGATCAAGGCCATCCTGATTGGCAAGCTGTGGATGAAATCATTCAAGCATGGGCACCTCACCAACTGGTCGTTGGGTGGCCAGAAAGTTTAGATGGTAAACCACAGCGTATACAAAAATCGACACGCGGCTTTATCAAGGCATTAAAACGACGCTACCCTCAGTACCCTGTCTACACGGTGGATGAGCGCTACACGACTTGTGAAGCACGTGCTCAGCTTTTTGAAGCAGGGGGTAAAGCATCACTTAAGAAAGGCTTAGTTGACAGCTATAGTGCCAAATTAATCGGCGAATCATACCTGCGCGCTCTAACTACAAGAGACGACCAGGAGGATGGTACACCACATTCGCCTCATCATACACCTGACGATACAATTGACCAGCAACCAAATAATGAAAGTAAGTAATCTGGCTACGATCTTTGGCATAAGCATGCAATAAATGAATCGGATTAAGTTGCGCTTTGGCATCATCTTTGGCCATCACCCAAGTACGGGTTGCGCGTAAAAATGGGCCAAAGAAAGCAGACTTATCATTAAGTTTAAGCATCAAACGATCACATACGCCCACAAAATGTGCTGAGGATTTGTCTGCCATAAAAATAGATAACTTTTTAGCTTGTAGACCAAGGATCCTCATGTCACCTTGTCCTTCATGGGTCATGTGTCTCAGATCATGAATGTGATAGCATTGATGGCGTCGAGTGTTTTCGGGTTCCACCCACAGTGCATGAATACCAATACCTTGTGCATCCAATTGGCTATTGTCACTGATATCAATGCTTTCTATTTCTTGAACCACCAAGGTCGCCTCGTCTTTTTTTTGAGGTAAGGTCACCATCAGTGTGTGATCTTTGATGCGATATTGTGCACCATGAAATAGCCGTATTTTCTGACGAGCAGTGCTTCCTCGGGTGACATGTAATGTTCCCTTACCTTGGATCTTCACAAAATAAGTATTGGCGGGTATCACCACCGTTTTAGCATAGACCTGAGGGAGTAAAACCATGAAACAAGTGAATAAAAGAGAGGAACTTATTTTCATACCTGAGACTCCGAGAAAACAATAGTGACCGTAGTCCGACGATTAAAATAGCGGCCAGAGAGCGTTTGATTAGAAGCCACCCATCGACTAGGCGCGTGCGTTTCTTGTAATTGCAATTGACTGGCAGGAATACCAAAAGCCCACAATAGCGCACCAATATGATTTTCACGATCCATGCGTAATGTTTGCTCATCTTGGTTAGGGCGGTAAGCTTTGTCGGTGTAAGATGCGATTTGAATATGATGAATAGCATGTCCACGGAATGATTGCCGAACTTGACTGCCAAGTGTTTGTAATAACTGCTGACCCTGGATAGTTAGGGCTGCACTGCGCGGTTTAAAAAAGACATCATTCGATAATGTATATTGTAGACGGTGCGGTTCAACTTGTATGGTGATCGGCATAGGATGAAAGGATTTTGCTTGCCCCGAATGCACAACCGGTAATGCAAAACAATTTATGATCATCCAGCTTAAGCTAAGTAAATGTCGCTTCATGCCCATCCTTTGGTCAACACTTCTCTTTGATCATAAAACCATCATGAACAAGATGCAAGTCATGGTTTTTATCTTTTATTATTTATTTTTTTAAATGAATAGTGATAGTTATTTAGGGCTGTGTATAACTTAGTATATCAAATAAGTCACTGTATTTAATCTTTTTTTAGACAAAATATCTTGTGGATAACTCTTGTGGTGAAAACGTGGATAAATTGTGGATAAGTTTATCCCCACTTTTATCCACAGGCTTATACACGAACTTGTACAGGAAAAAAATAAAATGAACCACGTTATTTATGGTGTTATTATCACTTAATTATTTAAATAAAAAGTAAGGGTGTTGACACAGCTGGCGCACTGCAAGTCCACGATGGCTGCGCTCATTTTTTGCTTCTTGCGACATGGAAGCGGCCGTTTGTTGACTGAGCGGGTCCCAAAAAATAGGGTCATAACCAAAACCACCGTCACCTTCAGGGGCTTCTGTGATTTCTCCATACCAACGTCCTTCCGCGACAATAGGGCAAGGGTCATGTTCACTGTTGAGGAGTACCAAGACACAGGTAAAATAAGCCTGACGATGCTTAGGCGCACGACGAGCTAGTTCGGATAAGACATGCGCCATGTGACGCTCAAAATCATTGTGTTGCCCCGTATAGCGTGCTGATCGAACGCCGGGTTCCCCTTGTAGCGCGGGGATCACTAGCCCTGAATCATCCGCGAGTACAGGGCCTTCGCAATAACGGGCAGCATGGCGTGCTTTGAGAAGGGCATTTTCTACGAACGTCAGTGCGGGCTCTTCGGCTTGTTCTGGCGTCAGGTCTTGTAAAGGGACGAGAGTGTCCACAACACCAGCCAGTAAACGTTGAAACTCTTTCAGTTTGCCTTGATTGGTTGAAGCGATGACCCACTTAGACATGTTCAGCCTTATTTCTTACATGCCATGACTCAATGATCTCAGCACGATGCCTGATCACCGTTAAAGCATGTGCTTTGGCATCATGGCGTAACGTGGTACCTGCACCGATATAGGCCCCTTTACCAATGTGACGAGGTGCAATCAACTGACAACCTGACCCAATAAATGCACCATCTTCAATGACGGTTTGATGTTTACGTTCACCATCATAGTTACAAGTAATCACGCCAGCGCCGATATTGATTTGACGACCCAGTTGGCTATCTCCCAAATAACTTAAATGAGGCACTTTGGTGTAAGCGCCTAAGTAGGTATTTTTGATTTCCACAAAACTACCCACTTTATTGTGTGCTTCACACTGCGTGCCAGGACGAAGATAAGCAAAAGGACCGATGATGGTATGGGCTCCCAATATACTACGATCGACGACGGAATGGGGTTTAACCATCACGTCATCGCCTAATTCACTCTCGGTGATATGGCAATGGGCATCAATATGAACACGATTGCCAAGCTTGATATGGCCACGTAAGACGACATTGGGGCCAATACGACAGTGTTGACCGGCTTGTAAAACGCCCTGACAATCAAAACGATCAGGGTCTTCTATATGCACCCCTTGTTGAATAAGTGATAAGGCATAGCGACGTTGATAATATCGTTCTAACTGAATCCACTCTGCCAAAGTATTCATGCCTTGGACATCTTGATGGTGTGGCGTACAGTAGTGCGTGATGGCATGGTGATTTGGCCAAAGTGCCACACAATCGGTTAAATAATATTCGGATTGCGCATTGTTGTTTTCAATGCGAGCTAATACCTTGGATAAAGTATCTGCAGGTGCAGCCATTAAGCCCGAGAAGACTTCTTGGATAAGTCTTTCTTGTTCGGTGGCGTCTTTGAATTCTGTGATACGTAGGATACGCTGATCTTTGTGACGAATGATACGGCCATAATGACCGGGGTTATCCAAGCAACAGGTTAATAAACTTAACCCCTCTGCGTCGATTAAAGGTCGCAGAGACGATGGGGTTATTAAGGGCACATCGGCATAAAGCACCAACACACGATGAGTTGGCGGAATCGTGGGTAATGCACATTGGATGGCGGCAGCGGTACCGTTGGGGGTGATTTGTACAATCCCTTGCACCTTTTCATCCAATGTATAGTCAAGATCAGGACTGTGCACCACATAAATCGCATCAGGAGATAAGGCATGAGCGGTTTCCATGACATGAGATAAGGCTGGTTTACCGCCAATAGGACGTAAGACCTTGGGTTGAGGACCTGGAAGGCGAGATCCTTTACCTGCTGCTAAAATAATCACACTCAAAGGACACGACATGAAACAACCTTTCATCTAAAAAAATATCCTAACGAATCTTCTTGATCCTGTAAAGAAATGACCCTGTATATACAAATAAAAGGCGTTTATTTTGTGCGAATAAGTTACTAATTTTTCCCATATGTTCCCATGATGAGGTAAAAAGTATGATCGAAGGAGGTACGGCTTGGTGCCATGGCTACAAACCATGCGCGATACTTTTAATCAATCACGGGCTGACCATCGCGTGATCTTTTGTTATCATCATGGTGTCAAAAGGAGACTGTGTGAAATGTTTGATACACGTTTATTGTCGGTATTGGTTTGCCCTAAGACCAAAGAACCTTTGTTATATGATGAGGCAAAGCAAGAGCTGATATGTCGCGCCAGTGCGCTAGCCTATCCGATTCGTCAAGGGATTCCCTGTTTATTAGAAGAAGAGGCTCGCCCTTTAACGCCGGACGAAATTTTAGGCGATGATTCGCATGTCAGATGATACTTTATTTCATCAAATGATGCGTGGTGAAATACCCATGAACCCGATCTATGAAGATGAGCTATGCTTTGCGATTCGAGATATTGCACCACAAGCACCGACCCATTTGTTGTTAATTCCTAAACCCACCTTAATCAATTTACATCATGCACAAGATGACCATCAAGCATTACTTGGTCATCTCCTTGTGACGGCATCGAAAATCATGAAAGAACAGGTGGGTGATGAGGATTATCGTATCGTGATTAACAATGGTGCAGGTGCCAGCCAATCCATTTTTCAATTGCATCTTCATCTTTTATCAGGACGATCTTTTACATGGCCTCCGGGTTAATCGGTTATCCTGAGATTTCGCCCTATCAAGTGCATCACTTGACGGTGGATCATGGTCATACTTTGTATGTTGAAGAGGTGGGGAATCCAGCAGGTATACCCATAGTCTTTCTACATGGTGGGCCGGGTGCTGGCTGTTCACCACAGTGTCGTACATTTTTTGATCCTAAGGTGTACCGTGTGATTTTATTTGATCAACGTGGTTGTGGACGAAGTCGTCCTTTGGGCGAATGTTTGGCGAACACAACCCAACGATTGGTACAAGATATTGAAACCATACGACATCATCTTGGGATAGACCGTTGGTTTGTATTTGGTGGATCTTGGGGATCCACGCTTGCGCTTTATTATGCTAAAACACATATCAAACCTATCTTGGGTTTGATACTTCGTGGCATATTTCTTGCCCGTCCCCATGAGATCACATGGTTTATTGAAGGCGGTGTACGTCAGTTTTTTCCTGATGCCTGGCAAGCATTACATGATAACTTGGCTTTAAACCAAGCGCCTTCTTTACTAAAACGTATGGCACAAGCGTGCCAAGATCCCGCACAACAAAGCTCGGCATGTCATGCATGGATACAGTATGAACATGTCTTGGCCACGGGAGAAGATCTTCCCGCGCAGCCGGAGGAAGCAATCATCAGTTTTGCAAACATTGAACAGCACTATTTATCGCATCAATGTTTTCTTGACGAGCCGATTTTGCAAGCCATTGAGCATGTAGCATCTGTCCCGACTTGGATTTGCCAGGGCCGTCACGATTGGGTGTGCCCGCCTATTTCTGCATGGGATCTCAAACAAGCCTTACCACACGCGACGCTTCAATGGGTTGAGCAGGGTATGCATAGCAGCTTTCACCCTTTGATGAAACAAGCGCTGGTTGATGTGATGGATGGTATTGCCCGTACCTATGCTTAAGCAGACTGGGCGGTCACGGTAAAACGTGCTTTGGTTTCAAGGCAAAGGGCAATCATTTCGCCTCCCCACACATACCCGCCATCCAGGCTTTGGACATAAGGCCTCGATATTTTGCCTTGTAAAGACGCCCAGTGACCAAAAAAGATGGGATGAACCCAAGTGTCAGGTAAATGGTCAAACCATGCTTGATACCCCTCTGGTTGGCTTCCTAGGGGGCCTGTGTGTGTGAAATCAAGCCCACCTTGTGAATCTAAGTACCGCATACGTGTGAATGCATTGATAATAAAACGAAGTCGATCCCAACGGTTTAAATCATCCTGCCAGGTCACCG
>CACKMC010000020.1 GCA_902601155.1 Coxiellaceae bacterium
CCCAACGCAAAGCATCTTGTTGGTCTTCTAGCGCATCAGACGATAGTTGAACAATCTTGTTGCCTTTGCCTTGTTTTAGACTAGGCCATGCTTCTCGTGGACAACACAAGACGCGCCCCTGTTGTGTGATCGCCAAAAGATGACTGGTTTCTTGAGTTAATACGCAAGGCACTTGCATACTTGCACCTGATTGGATATGCATCACTTGGCGCCCTTGCTGTGTATGTGTCCACAATGCTTCGCCAGGGCATAAAAAACCAAAGCCATGCGAAGTCCATAAAGCATACGTTGCGGACCGTGACCAGACAAGACAAGGCAGTATTGCCTCACCTAAGGATGGACAAGCTTTGAGCAAAGGCTCCCCTTGACCACGACCATCCGGTAAGTCATTCACTGCCAAAGTAAAACAACGCCCTTGGGCATTATGCAATAACAAGTGATCTGTTCGACAAAGGCGAAGCAGTTGCGCGCATTGGTCGCCCGATCGAAAACGTCCTATACTGCCTTCATCCACATGGCCTTTGATAACGCGCACCCACTGCTTTTGCGAGATAACCACAGTCACTGGCTCTGGGTCACACTGAGGCACTTTGGCTTTGGGTGCAGCAGCTGTCATGGGCTCCCATCGGGTTCGACGGGCATCATCAAAACGTGCTTTCTCGACAAGAAACTCTTCTCGCATCAAATCTGCCAAGGCATTTTCATCGCCCAAACAGTGGGTCAAATACTTGGCCTCTTTCTCCAAATCTTGTTGCGTTTGTTGCAATGACTCACGTTCCATTTTTGCCAATTGCCTCAACCGTAAAGCCAGCATGGCCTGTGCTTGCGCTTCAGTCAATGAAAAACGCGCCATCAGTGCAGCTTGCGGGTCATCGGAAGCCCTGATAATCGCAATCACTTCGTCTAGATGCTCATGCACTAAAAGTAGACCGGCCAGGATATGCAAACGATCTTTGACCCAAGTGAGACGATGGGTTAATCGTCGCCTGACGGTTTGGGTGCGAAAATCAAGCCATTCACGACACAAGGTCAGTATCGGCTTTACCTCAGGCTTACGATCTAAACCCAGGACATTCATATTAACCCGGTAACTTCGTTCAAGATCGGTGTGTTGAAACAGATGCGCCATCACTTCATCGCCTTTGACTCGATTTGAACGCAGTGTTAACTCTAAACGTACAGGCTCCTCATAGCTGGATTGGTCTTGAATATCGATCAATGCTGGACACGTTTTTTTCTTTAATTGTTCAGCAATTTGGGGAATCACCTTATCCGCAGATACTTGATAAGGGAAAGCCGTCACAATCAGCTTGGTCCCTTCTTGTCGATAACAGGCACGTACTTTCACACTCCCTTTGCCAGTGGCATAGAGACGATGCAATTCGTCCTTGGGCGTAATCAAGACCCCTCCCGTGGGAAAATCAGGTCCTGGCATGCGTGATAAGACCCCTTCCACGGTGGCCTTGTCTTTGGCATCCATCAAATATAATAAAACAGCCACGACCTCTGCACAGTGATGGGGCAACATATCTGTGGACATACCCACCGCAATCCCTGTGGAGCCGTTGAGCAATACGGTGGGCAAGCGCGCAGGCAATAAAGTAGGCTCGCGCAAACTGCCATCAAAGTTAGGCTGCCAATCCACGGTGCCTTTATCTAACTCATCCAGTAGACAAGCCGTAAAGGGGGTTAATTTTGATTCGGTGTATCGCATCGCTGCAAAGGATTTAGGGTCATCAATCGATCCCCAGTTGCCTTGACCATCTACCCAGGGATAGCGAAACGAGAAAGGCTGCGCCATCAGCACCATGGCTTCATAACAGGCTTGATCGCCATGGGGGTGGAATTTTCCCAACACATCACCGACTGTACGTGCTGATTTTTTATATTTGGCGCTCGCATTCAGCCCTAATTCACTCATGGCATAGAGTAAACGACGCTGTACAGGCTTTAGCCCATCTGCCAAATGAGGAAGGGCACGATCACGAACAACATACATCGCATAATCAAGATAAGCTTGCTCACTAAAATGAGATAAAGCTTGTGTTTCGCTAATTTGGGTCATACGCTTTCTCCTATCCTACGTAACCATAGCACATTCTTTACGCGTATCAAACCAACGAAATATTTGCAATGTTCTTTCCAAATTGATATAATTACAAGTAATTAAAGATTTACACCGACAATAATCAAGGTCCTATGAACGAACAAACATACCCAAAACGCGGACAAGACTCTTTTATCGCATGGCGATCCCGCTGTGTTCAATGGATACAACAAGGTGCTGAGCACACAAAAAGTCCAAATGAGACATTGAACTCATTAACCGAAAAAAATGGCTCGAAACCACTGACATTATATACTCACAAAGCCTTTCAGAATGATGAGAATGTCATCGCGGTCGAACACGCTTTGACTGAAGACACGAACGCTTTACAAGATTTTTGCTGGCAAAAAAAGATCAACTATGACTGCTATACCACATACGGCCAAACGGCTGTGGCCATTTCACTCACACCTGATAATCAACAAACGATCATAGACAAGCTGATCGAAGCGGGACTATGCCAACCGCCCTTACAAACGACGCCTATCACTATGAAAACCCAGGCCATCAAGGATGAAAGGCACCTAACACAACAAGCAGAAAACGAAGCTGCACTGACCACCATACAACAGAGCATACGATTTCCAGCGAATGGTCCAGCAGATGTCAAGCAAAAAGCAGTCAAGGCAGCTCCCATCGGCTTTCATCAGATTCATGATGTCAAAACCGGTGTACATTGGGTCAAGCAAAACGCATTACCCATCAGTATATTCAGTCTATCATGCCTACTCAGTGGACTCGCTTGCGCCATACCACACACACTGGGCAGGCAACTTAGTCAGCTGATATCACTGCACGGACAAATGAGACTAGGCAGTGCCTCCCTCCTCACCACCCTCATCCTGGCAAGCATCCCCACTATGCTCACCCTAACCCTATTACGCAAAACAAAAAAACGTCAAAAACCTACGAAACATATCAAGAAAGAAGACCTTCTGGCTAAAAATATTTGGCAACACAACCCTTTCTATCACCTAAGCTATGCGATGGATAAAATGATGCGTTTTTACAAAGACACGGCGGACAGACAACCCATTGTGGGCGCCTTGTTCATGCTTTTCTTTATCCCAGGCATCTATGACATCCTCCATCCCACCCATACTTTTTTTCATACATTCAATCTTTGGTTTGCCACCGGTGTCATGCCCTATGCGAAGCATGCCTCCTTTGCACTGACTCTTGCCACAGCGCTCATTGCCCCGTATTTCATGGCTAATATTGTCATGCTATTGAGTGACCTGTGCTTGCAACGCAGTCACAGCATGATCGTACACAGCTTTCGTGCAATGAAGAAAAAACCCTTTCATACCCTGATTTTTCTGATAGCACTGAGTGCCATCACTTATATCCTCGCCGGCATGCACTGGGTGAAAATGCATGGTGGTCGCTGGCTATTTGCTAACATATTCACCACCTTGATCAAACCAACGATTCTAATCATCAATACCATGATATGTTTTTCTCAAAGTGCCCTATTTAGCATGATCGCTTGCCTATTCCTTATACCCGTCACCTTGATGACAGACCGAGGGTTTGAATGGATAGCGCTCCATCCTGCAGTCATCAACAAAAAATATCGGCCATATACTTTGAGTAAACGCTGGTTAATGGCGGCACAAGATTTATGGCACATTACGCTTCATGCCTTAGTATGGTCCGCTGAATTTGTGCTGGATCGTATGCTTTTACCCTTTGTAAAATTAGCCATCACCACGATTTACTATCTACTAAGCGCCCCCCTACACTTATGGCTCCCCAACAATCATCACTATGCCTTTCATCGCTTTCTAGACACGTGTCATAAACAGTGGAATCGTGGTCTTTGGTTTATCAAAACCCGTATCTCAAGTATACCATTATCTAAGGGATTATTTGCTTTATCGACCCTTGGTTTTATCACAGCAATCAGCTGTAAAATTTCTTTACTCAGTGGGTCTCCTATACCTCTTGCACACTCACCTACCATGACTCACTTATTGTTTGCAAGCTTACTTGTTGGCATCAGTTGCCTGAGTGACCACTTACTACCAGATACCATGCACCATACAACATTCACGACCCTCAATGCCATCTTTGTGCTTGGCGTACTTGGCCTCGTGACTTTTTGTCACCCGACACGCTATCACCTATCACCCCTGATGCCTATGACATTAGTCAGCGTCAGTTGCTTGGCAATCATCATCGCCTATACCATCCGTCATGCCACTTATCATCCACATCACGATACACACGCTGACAAACGGCAGCCAACCGCCTCAAACCACATCAAAAAAGATCATAGCAACCAACCACCGGTAAAATCATCCGTCCATTCCATGACACAAGAAGCACAACCAGACTCTTGTTCAGTCTGTTGTATACTTTGAATAAAAGGCTTTACTCATTCACTTTAGTCGTTGTTTATCACCGTATACCTCAAAGTCCATAGACTGATATCAACATGTTACGCCTATCATACATGGTAAAAATCATTCACAACGTATGAGAAAAATAGCCAGAGACCAGCCGTATCACTTTGCTCACGGTAAGCAAGGACATCCCTGCCCATGAAAGCATCGTGTTTGATCAGCCTACCTAAAGATCAAGGCACTGAGACTGTCTCAGTTTCAAGTCAGTTAGCTTGCTAAGCAGCAACAGAAGGGCTAATAAGCTCAATCTCAGAATTATTATAACAATAAGAGGACGGTGTGATACCCCATGCCAAAGCATTTTCTTTGTGAGTGCTAAAGTCTTGTGAAGTCTTAGCCTCAGCATGACTTGACTCAAGCGTGCTAGATATTATGTATTGCTTTCTGTGATACGCGATAATCCCCTCAAACACTAACCAAGCCATACAGGCGACTACAGCAATCGTCGAAGCAACTTGCAAGATCACAGAACACTCAAAATAGTGGGTAAAATGCATGCCCAGTGCAACAGCGCCTAGTACCCCTGACAACCACAACACAAGCGACATGGCACTAAAACCATAGGGTGTTGTAAACAGCGCGGGCTCTATGGATTTATCATGCTGGTCTTTCAAACAATGTAAGAATTTAAAGATAGGATTGCTGGTACCTTCCGATGATTTTAATCGATGATACATCGCCATGATGAAATACAACGCAAATGCAGAAGCAGACACAGCCATCGCAAGCATGAGATGGGAATTAGCCATGGCATGCGTAAAGAGACCGATATCGTGATTACCCACAAACAAAAAGACTGTACCCAACATCGCAATCACAGACAATGGTATATAAAGCGTACTGCGCTTACCATGATGTCGCGTGACATCTTGCCATGCATCTTTCAAAAATCGACTAATTATACCCTGATTGTCTTTAGTATAGGTCCCATTAGGTTTTTTTTTAAATTGTTGCCATACTGCTTCTAAGTCCCCTTTTTTCTTTAATTGATTCTGGCGAGGATAATATCGCTGGTCGCCCGACTCAGATCCCTCTATACACCCTTTATATAAAAGCACATACAAATCAATCATACGCTCATGCTCTGCAGACCATTTGACATAACCATTCATCACAATCCATTCATTTTCAATAATATGATCTATTTTATCTTGGATTTTTTTTGGAAGATCGCCTTTTTGTACGCTACACTCAATCTTTACTTTTAAATCATTCACAATGGCATCACGATTTTTTTGAGGATTAAACCATGCTTGAACCAAATCAATCAAGGAGTTATTAGAATCAATGCCATTGAACATACGCGAAAAGAATTGACTGACGGTATAAAGCAAAGTCACGACAAAAGCTAAGGAACAAGACCAGGAAAAAATCTGAATCGATTGAATACCCAAGATTTTTTCTACCAGTGCATGCACACCCAAAATTTTGGTGTATGTATTGTAAACGGCCGCACCAATAAAACAACTGGTCGCAATGGCCATAAACAGTTTCAAACAAGCTACCCAACGATCTCGGCGGTTCACTCGCTTTACTTTGGTCTCAGACATTTCTTCAAGAATACGCTCAGCCACCAATTGATCTAAATGAGATTCATATTGACTGCCTGCTGAGTCTGCGCCATTAAAACGGGCATTATAAGCCGACACTTCAACCAATTGGAAAAGCACAAAGAAGACCGCCAAATAATAGAGAAAATGATAATTAGCAGGCAAAGTCCTCAAACACAAAATCGAAATCAGCATGCTACAAATCATCGACGCATTTTGAGCGATGTATTTAGGTCCTCTAAATCCCTGAATCGGGTTACGTTTACTCCAACTTTTACTATAATTACCTGACATTGTTATTATACTGGTTTAGCTTGATAAGAACCATGTGACGCTCCTAAACAAAACGTAAATATGATAACAAAAAAACAAAAAAAAGACAAGACCATTTGCCAAAAAAATTCTTGACCAATAAACGACTCTTTTTTTTGCGCAAAAAAAAACCTAACGAGCTAACAGCTTTCTCATGTCTGCCAAGGTCTTCGCATAATCATCGCTACCAAACAAGGCACTGCCCAAAACCAGGCGATTCACACCCGCTTTTACCAACGATGGCAACGTTTGTATATTCACCCCACCATCCACACGTACTGTCGCCGAACTACCCCGCAAAGCCTCGATCATATAGGCAGCACGCTCTGGCGTCTTTGGCAACATGCTTTGACCCGCAAATCCTGGCTCAACCCCCATCACCAAATACTCATCCACACAAGCTTGATAGGCCAAAGCCTCTGCCATGTCATCCGCCGGATTCACCACCCACCCGATCCGACTGCTCGAGGACCAATCTCCCAGCAATCGATCACGCACAGGACAATCCGCCCAATGGGCATAAATCATCGAAACCTCTAGATCCTGAAAAA
The DNA here is from genome assembly GCA_902601155.1 of Coxiellaceae bacterium. GTDB lineage: Bacteria > Pseudomonadota > Gammaproteobacteria > Comchoanobacterales > Comchoanobacteraceae > CACKMC01. The sequence continues at coordinate 6,929 of CACKMC010000020.1, forward strand.
CACGCAACACAGGCGCCAATGGCGACACCATCAAATGCACCTCCATAGGCAAAGCACATGGCATCAAGGCCTCACATAATGGTGCACCAAAAGTCAAATTAGGCACAAAATGATGATCCATCACATCGACATGCAAGGTATCGGCACCCGCCTTGGCAACACGCGCCACCTCATCACGTAAACACCCAAGATCTGCTGCTAAAATCGATGCAGAAAACATACCACCTCCTTTATAAAGCACGCGCTTTTTTAATGCGTGAATAGGCACGCTGGATACGCTGTGCTTTTTCTGTCCCTAATTTAATCATGGATTCTGGCAACCCCTTGGCAACCAAACGATCAGGATGATGGGCCGCCATCAAACGACGATAGGCTTTTTTCACTTCCGCATCACTCGCACTGGCAGTCACACCCAAAGCCTGATAATCGCCTTGCAAATCATGTCCAGACGAACGATATGAAGAGGAGCGCTGATGCTGACCTCGCTGCCCATGAAACCCGGCAAAGTCCGCAAAAGGGTCATGCGCACCCAACACCCGATGAATATGCGCAAGAATACGCTGCTTTTCAGCGCCCACAGCCCCTTCTGCACGCGCCACCTTATGCTGGAACTCCACAAATAAATTAAGCAAAATAGGCTGATGCCAACACGCTTTTTGCAAACGTTGTAGCGCCGCCTCAAGATCAAAATCGGATGCCTTGCCTCGACCAAATGCACGAATCGCCTCCTCACGCATCGACGAAGATAATTGAAAATCAGCCATCATTTGCTTAGCAACCGCCAACTCTTCTTGCGACACGCGACCATCAGACTTGGCCACACAACCCATCACCTCAAATGTGGTGGTAAAAAAAACAGTTTGCCCGGATGCAGCTTGGCCACCAAAAAAAACACCCTGTCGCTGAATCCAAGGCTGTAAGGCCCGATCAAAACGCGCCCCCAAGTAAATACCGCCAATCAGGCCCAGCAGCCCCCAACCCAAGGACACCCCCAAGAGCCAACCCACAAAGCCACCAAACACTTTACCTAACATAGCAATCTACTCTTTTGCCCATTCGGTGCCTTGCTAACCTGCCATCGCCGCACCCTGTGGACGACGAGGATCCATGACACCATACCAGCCTGATGATACACGGCTTATCGCTGCGACACCACCCCAAGACATGGCCCCAAAAGGAGAGCCCCACTGAACCCGATAACCATGACGCCATAACTGATAACGCCCCATCAACCCAATCGCCCATGGCTCCATATACACACGATGACCCACCGCCTGCGCATGTATGCGCGGGGCGCGCATGGCCTCCTTCAGCGAACTCCCTTGCCAAAACAACTTAGCCAACACACCAAAAAGCTGCGTGGGAATCGTACTTCCACCCGGCGTCCCAATCACCGTCACCAAACGATGCTTTTCATCAAAAACCAAGCTGGGCGTCATCGAGCTCAAGGGACGCTTACCGGCCTCAATACGATTAGCCCGACCTAGTTGCTGACCAAATACATTGGATTGATTGTCACGTAATTGAAAATCATCCAGCTGATTATTTAAAAAGATACCAAGACTTGGCACATACACCTTACTGCCAAAAAAATGATTGAGGGTGGTGGTCAATGTGACGGCATTGCCCTGTTTATCGACCACACTCAAATGCGTTGTCTCAGGATGCTCCGTTAAAAAAGCAGGATCCCCATCCTTCAAACGAAGTTGAAAAGCATGATCCATGGCTTTGACGCGATCCACTAATGCCATGGCATGAAAGAGGCGCGTAGGACGCTTAGACACCATATGACAAAGAAGTGGGCCACCCCCGGGCAGGGGCATGGTCACTACCGTATGCTTCCCCATGCGACAAGATAGCGGTTGACGCCAAATCGCTTGGTAGCGAGATAAATCACTCGCCGTGACAAACTGGTTATGATGTGTTGCAAACGCGACCAGCTTTTGGGCCAATGAGCCCGTATAAAAACTTGCTTCGCCTTCACGCACAAGGGTACGCAAAGTGTTCGCCAATTGCGGCTGTCGAATCAAGTCGCCGGGCACAACCCATTGACCATGAGGCCGATACATAGCTCGCACGCTTGGCTGACTCTCCCATTGCCTCTTACCATAGGCAATTAAACGACATCCTTCATGACTGACATGGTAACCATGTGTGGCTAAATGGATGGCAGGCTCGATCAATTTGGACAGCGGCAAACTGCCAAAACGACGACGCATCATCGCTAACCCGCGCACCGAACCAGGGACACCAATCAAATTAGTTCTCAAAGGTTCTCGAGACTGAAGATGTCCGGATGACATCTGCATGTTTCGTTGGAATTTAGCAGGGGCTACTTCACGAAAATCGATCACAAAATCTTGGCCACTGGCCGCCTCATGAATCAACGCAAAACCACCGCCACCTAGGCCACCACAACAAGGATGTGTCACCGCCAATGCATAGGCGGTGGCAATGGCTGCATCGACCGCATTCCCGCCTTGTTTCAAAACGGCCTGCCCCGCTTTTGTGGCATCATGCTGCGCAGCAACCACCACGCCCGAAGTAGATAACACCGTATGGCCAGCCCAAGCAGATAGCGCATAAAGAAGAAGCATCCAAGCTAAACGCACAAACAATCCTTATCAAACACTTTCTCAGTGTGCAAAAAAAAAGCATGGGTTGCAAGCACCCTTTGTCGTATGCCGTGACTTATCAACAAATAGACATCTATGTGCTTCACCAGCGCTATACACAGACAAAATCATGTATTTTGCCAACTTGCATCAAAAAGCATATACTACCCACGGAGAAGATGATGCGACACTACTTACTGATTGGGCTACTTTCCTTGGCTTACGGCCAACCTAGGCCTGCCTTGTTTTTCAACACATTACACCCGATGATTTGTCAAGCAAATCAACGTATACAAAAAGAACGAGCCTGCCTTAGCTTGGCACACCACACCCACATGCATTCACCCTGCTTAATCGCACTGAGTAAACGCTATCAACGCCCCCTTCCTCACACCCCTACCCAGTGGCAAACACTGTATCGACGCGTCAACACCTTACCCCCCTCATTAATCATGGCACAAGCCGCACTCGAATCAGGGTTTGGACAAGCTCGCCTTGCTCGCGAGAGCCATAACTATTTTGGCCTGTGGTGCTATACACCTGGTTGTGGCATTGTACCCATGAAAAGAAACAAAAACCAACACCATGCAATTAAAAGTTTTCCAAGCATCCTAGCCGGCATGGAAGCCTACCTTCTTAACTTAAATACACACCCTGCTTACCGAACCCTTCGCCAATTACGATACGACAAACCAACCAGCTCATCCGAACAACTCGCTGCCACATTAAATCATTATGCCGCCATTGGTGCCGCCTACCCCCAACGTTTACGGGCATTAATTCACCGCTATCATTTGAGACAATATGACAACACTTCGTGCCCACATTGAACTACTTCGCTTACACAAACCCGTTGGCATGGTTCTGCTAGGCTGGCCCGGTTTGTGGGGCCTGATGTATGCTTACCCCCAAGGTATACCCCTTCGTTGGTTGAGCATTTTTGCAGCAGGCACCCTGATCACTCGCGCTGCTGGCTGCGCTTTAAATGACTGGGCTGATCGGGATATCGATGGACAAGTATCACGCACAAAAGATCGACCACTTGCTGATGGACGCCTGCCTGCACAACACGCGCTGTGGCTTTTTAGCGGCGGCATGCTCTTGGCGACTGGCCTATGGCTTTTACTCCCCTTTTTGGCAAAAATCATTGCATTAGCCGCTGCTTTACTCTTGATGCTTTACCCATTTAGCAAACGATTTTTTTTCGCACCCCAAGCCATCCTAGGCCTCGCTTTTGCCAGCCCAGTTTTGATCGCTTTTGCCACACACTACACATACCTTCCCCGTGAAGCATGGGTATTATTTTGCCTCGCATGGAGCTGGACCATGGGCTATGACAGCCTTTATGCCATGCATGACAAACAAGACGATCTTGTCTTGCCCATTCACTCACTGCCCAAAACACTGGGACGCTTTGATTGGTGGGGCTGTATCACATGCTACCTTCTGTGCTTCCTATGCCTGGGTTATCTTGGTTATCTTTTTACCCCCAAAACAAGCTACATGATCGCATGCCTTGCGCTGCTACTATGCGCCATACCGTGGTTAGCACGTTGTCGACATGACGCATCCTATGGCTTTCAAGCATTTAGACATAATCAATGGTGGGGTGGCCTGGTCAGCCTTGCCCTATTCATCAACCTCACCACTTAGTGGTCCAAAAAATGGTGCATACTGAAATAAGCAGGTGGACCATCTGGGCGAGATAACAACACATGGCGCAAACCACTTACACATGCTATACTTCGTGCATGTTACCACATGATCTTGACTCAGCACTCGATGCCATGGATGCACTCCTGGGCCAACGCCTTCAAACCCCCGTGGCCTTGTTATCATCCTGCCATCATCATATCCGCCAACGTCCCGGTAAACGCATACGTGCTCGACTTGTGCTGTGTACCTATGGGCTCTATGGTGCATGGCATGAAGGTATACGCATGGCTGCGCTGATTGAATTATTACACACGGCCACACTCTTACACGATGACGTCATTGATCATGCCGAAGCACGTCGCAAACAAGCCAGTCTTAATCAGACCTTTGGCAACACAGCCAGTATCTTATCTGGCGATTACTTGTATGCCATTGCCTTTCAACTGATTGCTGAATTCAATGACCCTTACCTTACCCACGTCTTATCACGGGCCACCGCCAAAATTGTCGCGGGTGAAATGCGCCAGCATCACCACCAAACCACACGCGAAACGACCTATCGTCATTACCTTCGCATTTTATATGGCAAAACAGCCTGCTTATTTGAAACAGCATGCCACCTGGCCGCCTATCGTCAAGCACCTCGTAGAGATGTCAGGCATTTGACGCTGTACGGCCGATTGCTTGGCATGGCCTATCAATTGATTGACGATGCCATGGACTATCAACCCCACCCCTCTCTTGGCAAACCTCATGGCAATGATCTACAGGAAGGCAAACAAACTGGCCCATGGCTTGCCGCTTACCATCAAGCCTCACCCAGCATTCAAGCGGATTATTTCGCACTGCTTGACGACGCCAATCAACACCCTGACTTACTTCACCATATCAAAACATATGGCGTGCAGGTGACAGTCGATATGGCCACGCGTTATTTTCAAAAAAGCCTGACTCATCTTGGCGCTTTATCTTGTGAAAACGCTTTGAGTACATTCTCGCCCATTCATCAGATTCTTTCGCAGCGAGGACTCACAAGTGCTGATCCTGCTCAAGTTGCCACTGCGCAAAGTAACTGCCATGGTATCGAATAAAATAAGCCAACTCCTCATTCGCAAGCACCTTTACAGTATTTTGTCGTGATGCTAACCACCATAATAGATCAAGCACATGAATCAAAGACTCTGCCAAACAAGTGACAGAGGCTGTGGCAGACCATGATGCATGGGATAATTGTTGATAAATACCATGACTCATTTGGACATAATGAAATAAAGGCACACCACGACGACGACAGTGTTGTGGAAAAAGCCCCACGGATAAGACAATCACATCCGCACATTCCAGCCAAGGTAAATCACGATCTTGATCCATCGTATGCAGCTGTAACCATTGCATGGCCATCGCTCGACCAAACAATTCTGGACGCTGAAGGTATTTTTTCAGCAACAACATGGTTGTCTTTTCAATATCGGGGTGCAAAACACACTGCATGGATTGCACCCCTTGCGCAATCATCTGATACCAGATACGTTCATTGGATTCGTCCATTATCGATGCCATAATCTTGCCAAGGTTGTGATGGTCATCCTTATTATAGTTGATTTTATTCAAAGCAGGGCAAGCACTTGGAGGAAAGGCGCTCAATTGATCCGCAAGACACAAAAATACACGCTTATAACGCAAAGTATAGGCATGTAAAACGCATAGGCAGCTTGTGACTAGCCTTCAATACATAGCCATGCTACAGTCAAAGTAATCAGCTAGGAATGATGCATGCCAGTCATTACATTGCGCGCCAGTCACGAGCACTGGGTCAATCAAAAAGACCCTAAGATTTATCAGATCATTTGTTTTCTTGATCAATTTGAAACATGGACACATGATGGGGATGACGGCGTCGAAGAAAGTTTACAGCTACTTGGTGAAGCGATGGAGAATATCGAACACATTGACCTCAAAGAGCGTGATGATTTCCTCACACTCTTTGCACACATCAAAACAAGTCGTGCGCTATATATTCTTGCATTATTTGACAATGCCTACCCAGGGTTTACAGAACGCTTGATGCGTTATGCCGACACGGTGAAACATAGCAATGAATACGCCAAACTATTTTCAGAGCGGATCACTTTGTTTGAGCGCATGCGCGCGCTTTGTAGCATTTTTCATGAGAGCCGTGGTGAAGTGATTCAAATGGCCCTTGAGGGAGAAAATCATGCGTCTTAAATGCTTTTTGCTATTTGGATTATTTACATTTGCTTATGGCGCCACCTGCCCCAGCCCTGATTCACCCTTTTATAATGCCAATTGCGCCACAAGCCCGCAATGTCAAAGCTCAAACCCTGGCTTTTTCAACCAAACATGTGACCTTTCTCGTCAATGCCAGAAAAATGACACTTTTTTTGGCTCACTATGCCAAGAAACACAAGGAGAGCAGGGCAATACAAGCCAACAATCACCCTCTCAAGAAACCAGTGATCACTCTCCCTCACAAAATGACAGCCAAGATTTTTCTAATGATAAAAAAAACAATCAAGGTTTTTCTAATGATAAAGAAAACAATCAAGGCTTTTCCAATGATCAACTTCAGATTTCACCCTACAGTGGCTAACTAGGAGATGCACTATGCGACCTAATCTTATACCGATACTTTGTTTACTCAGCTTAAGTCAGTTTGCACACGCATCAGACGATTTTTCGTTCAATGACTTTTTATTTGGACTGAGCAAAACATTTGTAGAGTCTCATACCATGGGCGACTCTCAGCCTGTGGCCAAACTCAACAGAGCGAACCCTGCCGCCACGGCCCAAATTATTCAAAGCACCAACCAAGCGATCAGCCGATCTGCGTTCTCTGGCAAAAGCACTCAAAAAGCTTTTGGCCTTAATGCCTCCGTCAATTGTGCGTACCAAGCACTGTTGAGCCCCATCAGCACCTCTACACTTATGGGGGAAGATGCTCTAACAGCACTGCGTGACCAATGCAGCATCAACGTACAAAGAAGCCAGTTTTCAACGCTCACGGAAGTAAGTCATACAATGTCTCATCTGCGCAAAGCTTATCAGTATAAATTAATCATTGAAAAATGTAGTCGAGATAATCCTGCTGCCCCTATTTGTAAAACAGCAGACAAAGATGGCAGCAAAGCCGCTGCAGCAGCGCAAGACGGCTGTGATTCCAGCGTGACAAAACAACAAAGCGCACTGGACCAAAACCTTACACCATGCCCTCCTGAACTTTTTCAGAATAAATGGCGGGAAATTAGAAACTTCATCACAGATTCAGCGGGCTATCATTGTAGCAAATCAAGCCAACATGCGCCTCAAGACTGTGATGAAGACGCCTCCTTCTGTGTTTGCACCATTGAATATGACACAGATAATGTCCCTGAAATGCCTACTAAAGCGGGGTTTTGCTCTAAGCTTGTCACCGCCTATGGGCCTATGCTCGATAGCTTGAATAGCATTATCAAAGATCAGCGCACCTACCTAGGCTCAAAACTCGCCATTCTTGTCGCCAGTGACAGCTCGCAGTCTTTACCAGGTTTATTGACCTACGATAATTTAGGCACCACCAATACTTGCAACAACACCGACGCGCCTTCTGTGAAAAAACAAGGCAATGTTGACAGTATTGCCACCATGCTTCGAGCCGCAGCGGGTATCGCAAGCTCTTCATCCAAAGCGAAAATAAATACAGGCTTCCCTCTCCCTCAAGACATCATTCTTGCCGGAAAGACTGGTATGTCTTTTGTTGCACTGGATGAGTCTAAATCAGGTAAAGTACTCGGCATCAGAGATAATAAGAAAAAAACAATCAAAGATATCATCAGTTTTCGTCGTGATACCTACAAAAAAATTGAAGACACTCGAAACAGCAAAAGCAAAAAAACGTCTGGCTCTAACATCATGCGTGCTTCAGCCATGAGCAATATTGCTTGGATGCTCAATCAACGTCTGACCAATGTTGCGACCAATCATGGGCAACAGTGTACTCCGCAAGAACTGCAACACTATACTGTCACACGACGTTATACTCAGGACTGGATTACCAAAGTAAAACAAGCCAACCCTGCAGACTTGCTTCGCGAGATTGCCTTTGAATTAGCGGACATTCATAAACAAGCTTTCTATAACCATCAAGTCCTAGAACGCATCCTCATGACTGAATCCATGGGCCAGCTCTATCAAGCCAATCAAATGTCTACAAGCTACGCACCACCGATTGGTGGCGATGATGACATGATCAGCTACATCAAAGGAAGTGATTGTAAGAAACCTGCGCCTAAGAAAGATGATGATGATGATAAAGACAGTAGTTCAGATCAAGACGCATCCACCTACACTGGCAGTGGCGACACAGAACCTGAATCAAAAAGTAAGGGTGTGGTCAGCAACTAACTCACCCACACACCCCACTATGGCAACACAGTGGGGTGTCTATTCCGTGTAAAAAACCGTAATGTTCTAAAATAAAAAATGGTTTATTTATGCACTTGGCTTGACTAAACCTAAATGCTCATATGCTTTGGTTGCTGCTATACGGCCCCGGGGTGTGCGGTGAATATAGTGGTGCTGCACCAAATAAGGCTCCACCACTTCTTCTAAAGTATTGCGCTCTTCGCCTAGACTGGCTGCTAAGCTGTCTAAGCCAACTGGGCCACCATCAAACTGTGTGATCATCAACTGAAGTAACGAACGATCTAAACGATCCAAACCGGCTTCATCAATTTCTAACATATCCAGCGCTTCACGCGTTCCCTGTCGTGATACCTGGCCTTGATAATGTACCATCATAAAATCACGAACACGCTTTAATAAACGATTGGCAATACGCGGCGTTCCCCGCGACCGACGTGCCACTTCCAGCGCAGCATCATGGGGAATCTCCAAAGACAATAATTTGCCAGAACGGGCAATAATCGTCGCCAATTCCTCGACTGTATAATAATCTAAACGATACACCGCACCAAAACGATCCCGCAACGGCGCCGTTAACAAGCCTGCACGTGTTGTCGCACCCACCAAAGTAAAAGGCGGTAAATCAATACGCAAAGAACGTGCCGAAGGCCCCTCACCAATCATGATATCTAATTGATAATCCTCCATGGCTGAATACAAAAGCTCTTCCACCGAAGCTTGTAAACGATGAATCTCATCAATAAACAAAACATCTTGTGGCTGAAGATTAGTTAATAGCGCAGCCAAATCGCCCGCTTTATCCAACACAGGCCCCGATGTTTGCTTGAGCTGACCGCCCATCTCACGCGCGATGATCGCAGACAAAGTTGTCTTACCCAAGCCAGGCGGACCAAATAATAAGACATGATCAAGGGCATCACCACGTACTTTTGCGGCATCCATGGCAATGGCTAATTGTGTCTTTAAACGACATTGACCATGATAATCCGCTAAAGTCTGAGGACGCACACTCAAACGAGCGGCTTGTCCCTCATCTGGCGCATCCTGCTCATGGGGGGCAACCAAACGCTCTTCTTCTATCATGCTTGTCTCATATTACTTGTAATGCCAATCGAACCAAAGTCTGGGTATCACCAGATTGCTCAAGTGACTTCAGTGCTTTATCTGCCCGCTGCTGACTATAACCCAACGCCATCAAAGCTGCCAATGCCTCTTCATCATACTGCGATGCAACACTTGGCGCGGATACTTGCCAATGTTTTAAGCGAGACTGTAGTTCAATGACTAAACGCTGCGCTACTTTGGCCCCCACACCCTTGACCGACATCAAAGCATCCACTTGCTTTTGCATCACGATTTGAATCACGCGATCCACAGATAACTCAGAAAGTACCATCAAGGCCAGCTTTGGCCCAACACCAGATACCCGCAATAATTCATTGAATAAATCACGCGTACGACTCGACATAAATCCAAACAAAAGCTGGGCATCTTCTCGCACCACAAAACGGGTATGCAACACAATGCTTGAACCCATCTCTGGCAATTGATACCAATCAGCATGCGGCATTTCCACTTCATAACCAATACCCTGGACATCAATGACCACCCAAGGTAACGCACACGTTTGTAAAGTTCCTGTTAAACTGACGATCATCTGTTGTTAACCTCGCTTTTTAGTATTATTCCACGAAGCTAGGTCTCAGGCAAGGCTTGGTAATGGCGAAGACGCTGATGCTGCTGATGACACCATGCAACTGCGAGCGCATCCGCCGCATCTGATTGCGGCAAAGCAGGCAACTTCAATAACATACGCATCATGGATTGAATCTGTGCTTTGTCTGCATGACCATAGCCCGCCACAGCTTGTTTGATGGCACGGGGCGCATACTCGCCAATGGGCAAGCCTGCGGCACCACATGCCACAAGAATCGCACCACGTGCTTGCCCTAACTTAAGGGCACTGGCCACATTTTTACACACAAAAACTTGCTCAACGGCTGCTTCGTCTGGCGCATGCTGTGCAATCAAAGCCCGCAGTGCATCAAATAATTGAACCAAACGCGCTGCATGTGCAATCGGGCGTAAACGGATCACGCCAGACGCGATATAACGGACTTGCTCGCCTTGATGCTCAATCACACCATAACCACAACAACGCGACCCGGGATCAATACCCAAGATACGCGGCATCAGTCTTCTATCTGCTGCATCACGTCTGCAGCAATCGATGCATTACTATGCACCGCTTGTACATCATCTAACTCATCCAAGCGATCACACAAAGCGAGATACTGCGTGGCTTCTTTGCAAGCCAACTCCACCATGGTAGAAGACTCCCACACAAGTTCAGCAGACTGTATCGTATACTGACTGGCCAAGGCTTCATGAATACGTACATAATCAGTCGGCTCGGTATACACCATGGCATCACTGGACGCCACCAAGATATCATCAGCCCCTTCCTGCAAAACCATCTCCATCAGCGCCTCTTCATCGGTGACATCTTCTAACACAATCAAACCACGTTGTGTAAACTGATAACTCACAGAGCCTTCTGTGCCTAATTTGCCCTGATGCTTACTCAAGGCATGACGCACCTCGGCCACACTGCGATTCTTATTGTCGGTCAAA
>CACKMC010000021.1 GCA_902601155.1 Coxiellaceae bacterium
GCCTTGACTATTTCAGTATTCAATTCACTCACAGCCATCATCAAGGCAGTTTGTTGATTCTTATCAGTCATTTTAAGCAGTTCTTTATCGCAGTGTTTGGAATTGAGGATAGCCTTGACTATTTCAGTATTCAATTTACTCACAGCCATCATCAAGGCAGTTTGTTGATTCTTATCATTCATTTTAAGCAGTTTTTTATCGCAGTATTTGGATTTGAGAATAGCCTTGGCTGATTCAGTGTCCCATTCGCTTACACAATACATCAAGGCAGTTTGTTGATTCTTATTAGTTATTTTAAGCAGGTCTTTATTTTTAAGCAGCTCTTCATTGCTAAGCCCTTCTTTCTTGTGGAACTTCTTGGCTTCTTTAATCCAGGTTTGCAGTATAGTCAGCATGGACACACGATTATACTGGACATCTTTATGCTTTTTGAGTAAAAAAAAGATTAAAAAAGACGCCAAAAATAGTCCAATTAATGATAGTGACGAAAGCAATACTGCTTTCATTCCTACAGAGTGTGTTAACGATGAGAGTTTTTGTAATGCTATTAAAATATAATTCATTTTATTATTTTCCTTATTTATTTACTCTATTATATCATTTTTTCCAATATATATCAAGGTAATGTTCTCGTTTAACATGTAGACTATATGTTTTTTGATTGAAAGACTGGTCTACTCATAGGCGATCATATGATTCAAGACATGACGATGGTGCGAACTAGGGAGGGTGTCACGATATAACCGAATAATATATTTTTAGATGATATGACGTCAGTCAACGCGAATATAGTTAACGGGTTCTTTTCTTTTCATTGGCCACATAGACGTATAGTTTCATTTGTTTATATGCAATGCTTGATATCTTTCATTTGTCCTTACTATATCCTTAGATAAGATAACGTTCACAATGAGTGCATAAACAAGCCCTTTTTGTTTAGTTTGGTCAAACTCATGTGGTGGCATTTCTTAATAGTTTATAAAACGTAAAATATAAGGGATGTGCACTAAAAAGTAGTGAATTGAAAAACTAAAAAGTTTCACATACATATGTATTAGGTCAATATCATGAACTATCTGCTTTTAGTTAGACCATTTTTTATGAAAATAACCTATAAATCACCTAAGCATAATGGATTGATTAAATTTATGTTGATATGGATGAAGTGTATAGTATGTATCGCATTGCTTTTATTGCCCATCAGTGGCTATACTGCCACCTATCGCATGCCCCCTTCTGGATCAGACACCATTGGTCAACTTCAATATTATGATGGACACGCAGGAGAACGTTTATCAGATATTGCTTATCGATATGAAGTCACGCTTTATCGTTTAAAATTAGCTAATCCAAAAGCGCCTGAGGTACTTCGTGTGAATACGCGATTAGTAATCCCTACTTATTATGTATTGCCAGCGATACGACAAGGTATTGTGATTAATATGGCGGAAAGGCGGTTATATGCTTTTCTTCCAGATCAAGGTGTGGTGATGACATTTCCTGTGGCCATGGGTAAGCCTTATTGGCGTACACCTACGATGAAATCAGTGATTATTAAAAAGAAAGCAGATCCTTCCTGGTTTGTACCTAAATCCATTCAGAAGCATATGCTAGAAAAGCACAACATTAGTTTGCCTGACGTGGTAGCTCCGGGTGAAGATAATCCATTAGGTACGCATGCTTTATATACGGCAAAATCAGGCATCTTACTGCATGGTACGAATAATCCAAAATCAATTGGTTATTTAGTGAGTTCAGGGTGTATTCGACTATATAATGGAGATATTGTACAGCTTTTTGATGCGGTTGCTGTTGGCACGAAGGTCACTGTGGTGCATCACACATACAAATTGGGCTATAATGAGCAAGGTTTATGGTTAGAAGTACACCCTTATGTGGATTTGCCAGAGCCTATTAATGATCTGAATTATAATGTCTTTTCTTCGATAATCAACCCTTATTTAATTAATCCATTTATTAATTGGGATCATGTGGATGAAGCCTTGTCGAGACCAACAGGCGTGCCTACCTTGATTGCTTCCATCGTTGCAGAAGCGGATAGATAAAGGGAACAATGCTCGTCATCGCTAAAATACAAGTCAGCATGATTTGGTAAGTGCTTGGTGCTTGGGTAATTAATTCAGGTGGGTAAAAACTTAAATAAAATGTGATGAATAAGCCAGCTAGGCCAAGGGACAAAATGGCGTACCACCCTAGTCTTCGCACAAGTGTATAGTCGTGCTTAAGGCGCACAATAAGACGCCACGCAGATATAAAGATGAGAAAGTACATCAAAATATTAAGTTGTACGGCACTACTCGTGAATAACCAATACGTTTCGTTGATACTGGGAAAAAAAATAAAAAGAAGACTAAAAAAACTTACGATACTTGCTTGGAGCAATAATAAAACGTAGGGAGCACCATGACGGTTTGTCTTGGTAAAAGCTTTTGGCCAATGCCCTTCTTTTGCAGACAACCAAATCCCTTTGGTTGGGGCAATGATCCAATTGAGTAAGCCCCCAAGTACACCGAGTGCCACAGGTATGGAAAATACCTCCAGTGCCCATCGGTAATGCACACGTGAAAATACTTTGTCCATGGTTTGCATAATCCCTCCGATCAAATTTAATTCATGGGAAGGGACAATAGAGGCTATGGCCAGAGAGCCTGCCAGTAGTGTGATAAAAATGAAGATGGCAGCAATACTCAATACGCTGGGGAAGCTTTGCCTTGGGTTTTCAACTTCTTGTGCATGAACAGTGGCCACTTCTAAACCACAAAAGGATAAAATTAAAGCAGTGACACCCACCCATTGATGATGTTCATGCCATCGTAAAGGTTGGGGGGGCCACCATGTCAAATGAAGATCTGGGTGTGAAATAAACCAGCTAATACCCATGATAATAATGAGTGCGAGCGGAAGGATAAGTCCAAAAATGGTACATAACGTACTAAAGCGAGAGGATATGTTAAGACCCAGTAGATTGATGCCTGTCAGCGCCCAAAATACACTGAGTGTGCTGAATGCGACAAAAACACTGTTATCCATTAAATGCGATGAAAAAAAGTAGCTTAAAGTTGCAATGATAAAAGACAAGACAGCAGGATACCAAATGAGATTATTTGCCCATTGTAACCAAATGGCATAGATGCCAAGTTTTTCATTGAGTAATTCGCGTGTCCAATGATAAATGCCACACGCTTGAGGTAAATGACGAGTGAGTAAGCATAAAATACACGCCACAGGTACTAAGAAAATAAGCGCTGCGGCACAATAAGACGCGAGTAAGTGCGAACCTAGCAATGCAATAGAGGGTAAATTTCGAATGCTATCAACAGCTACTACGGTCATAAAAACTAAGGTAAGTTTAGAAAGTTTGGTATGTTTTGACGTATTAGACACGAAATTCCACCATTTTTTGAAGGGATAGGCGTGCTTGTTCAAAACAAGCTTGTAATGGTATAGCATGCGTATCTTTCATACAATGGGTGAGTTTTTCTAGTGTATTCATCGCCATCCATGGGCATGCGCCACAACTTTGGCATGTGGCACCATGACCATGTGTGGGAGCTAACGTAAATGTTTTGTGTGGCGACTGTTTTTTCATTTGATAGAAAATACCGCTATCAGTTGCAACGATATAATGTTGATCCGGACCTTGGGTGGCTTGCAGCAATTGTTTTGTAGAACCAATAGTATGCGCTTGATTCAAGACAGCGTTTGGTGATTCAGGATGCGCCAATATGTGTGCATCAGGATATTGTTGTTTTAATTGCTTGAGAGAATCTCCTTGGAATTCTTCATGGACGATACATTGCCCAGGCCATAACACCATGGAGGCGCCCGTTTCCTTTTGTAGATAATGGCCAAGATGTCTGTCTGGCCCCCACACAATAGATTGGCCTTGTTTGTGTAAATGTTTGATCACGGGCAACGCAATGCTTGATGTCACGACCCAGTCAGCACGTGCTTTGATGGCAGCAGAAGTGTTTGCATACACAACCACAGTGTGATCAGGATAACGATCACAAAAAGCATTGAATTCATCAAGGGGGCAACCAAGATCTAAGGAGCATGTTGCTTTGGGATCAAGCACGTAGACATTTTTATCGGGGCTAAGAATTTTAGCTGTTTCGCCCATGAAGTAAACACCGGCAATGATTAAGTTTTTTTGCTTGCTTTGTGCACCAAATTTAGCCATGTCCAGTGAATCTGATACGATGCCTCCAGACATTTCTGCCAGTTCTTGCAAATGAGGATGGGTATAGTAATGTGCGATAAGTAAAGCATCTTTTTCTTTTAAAAAAGCTAAGGCTTCTTGCATAAGCTCACAAGATTTTTGGGGGGTATCGAGCATGCTATATCACTTCAAAAAAACAATGGTTAGATCTTAACACACTTTTTTTACTTTCCCAATGAACCCAGGTGTTATGAGCCACACGGAAAAAATAAACATCGGAAAACACAGCCATTGGCCCATGGATAATTGTCCCATCAGCAAACCAAGCTGGGCATCTGGTTCTCTGAAAAATTCAAGTGAGAATCGTATGACGCTATAACCGAGAAGAAAAAAGCCGATAGGCTGACCTATTGGTCGTTTCTTTCGACAAAACCACCAAAGTAAGATGCCCAGTAAGATACCCTCCCCCATGCATTCATAGAGCTGAGAGGGGTGTCTTAATTGATTATCAACATAAGGAAAGATCATGCCCCAATCATGGTATGTAGGACGTCCCCATAGTTCGCCATTGATAAAATTTGCCATGCGACCAAATCCAAGACCCAAAGGAATCATGGGTGCAAGAAAATCAAGAAATACTAAATAGGGTATCGTCTGTTTTCGTGTGGCATAATATGTCGCTAAGCCAGCGCCCAGTAACCCGCCATGAAAAGACATGCCACCTTGCCATACATAAAAAACAATCCACGGCTGATGCCACCAAGATTGGGTATGATAGATGATCATGTACCCTATTCTACCGCCAATAACAGCCCCCACCATGCTGAGAAAAAAACAATCAGACCATACTGTTTGAGTCAATGACTCATGCGGTTGATGCCGAATACGCCACTTGCCCCAAGCATCAATCGCAAGGTATCCCAGCGCGTAAGCAAGGCCATACCAACGCACAGCAAAAGGACCTAGTTGGATGAGAACGGGATCAATATGAGGATAAAGCATACTAGGTATTAGTCACTACTTTGTACTGTATCATTATTTTGTCATGAATAGCTTGAAAATACAAATGGTGTATCGTTTTCTGTTGGCTTATTTTTAGGTGGTGAATAGATATCGACATCTAAGGTATGCAGTGTTAATGTAAAACATGGAATGATACCAAGGATGTGTTATGGCCAACGTCAACCCTAAACTCAGCTACTGGCTTTCTACTATTTCTACTTATTTTTTGGCACCTTTTGGTTTGTTGTCGGTTCTTTTTTTACTTAAATCACAGGGGGCAAGCGTTTTTTTTCCTCAGCCTAGTTTATTTCCTAAGCCTTACGGTGAATGGTTGTTTATTACTTCAAGTGCAGCATTGTTTTGTTTGGTGATGGTCTTAGTGCATATTGCAGGGGTGAAGAATCTTAGTGATCGCTATAAGGTCATTAAGGAATCATTGCCCTTGGGTGGCCATTATTTGCAAGCCGTGGCGAAAATCATGGTAGCAGCAGTCGCAAGTCTTGCCATGACTTTTGCCTTTCATATCAGCATTCATTTGCCGCCACAGGCTTTTTTAGCTGAATTTTTGTATTTCTTCTTAGGGGCGATGATCAGTAGCATGATTTCAGCAAGTCTTCATCCGATGCAAAAAGCGATGGATGAGAAAGATGCTAAAATAGTTCGGTTGAGTTACCTCTTGGTTTTTTTCACTTCTTTTTTAGCGATGTTTTTGACATGGTGTTTTTTCTCACATTTACAACCTCCGCCAGGTTTTAATACATTGCTTCGACAGTTTTCTTTACATGCTTTAGGAACAAGTGGTCTGATTTGTTTGGTAGGATCAGTATTAATCACAGGATTTCATATCACAATCACTGAGTTGGCCATGCACCACAGTCAAGAAAAAGACGTTGATTTTTACTCAAGTTTTAAAGATCTGTTGCTTCAGTTTCTTCGTACTCATGCGCTTTTTGTGGGCATGGTTTTATTGTATGTTGGTAGCCTGGCTTCAGGTTACGCATTTTTTGCCCCCAACGCGACCGTGTCTTCCTTGAGTCATTATATGTCAACATATTGTTTCTCTACACACGCGGTGGCACTCTATGCCACGATTTATCTTTCTGTGTTGTGTGTGTTCACTTTTTCATTGGCAGAGCGTTACCCTTCTATTCAAAACAAGAGCTCTCAAGTCAGTGTTGAAAGTGCTGAAAAACTAAAAACGAATAATACTGAAGAGCAAAATCCTTTTCGGTCTAAACGTTCTCTAGTTAACAAAGAAGATGACCAAGAGAATAGCCAAGAAAACGGTCATGCAAGACAAAGATCCTTATCTAGTGGGGTCTAAATTAATCCGAGGGTTTTCACCGTCTCATATTCTTGCTGTAACTCTTGCATGCTCAAGCTTATTTTCTCTCTGGCATATTCATTGTGTTCGATATCAGTCAGCACACAGCACTCTCCCGCCTCATTAATATAACAAGGATAGGAAACAATCAGGCCAGGTTGTGCACCATACTGCCCTTCAGAATAACAGGCGACAGAGAAAGCTTGCTGACCCAAGGCACCATTTAAGTTTTTCACGGTGTCGATAAGGGCTGAGGCTGCGGATGCTGCCGATGAAGCGCCGCGAGCTTGAATCACTTCTGCCCCTCGCTTTTGTACAGTAGGCAAAAATGTGTCTTGTAACCAAGTTTCGTCCTCAATCACGGACAAACAAGCTTGGCCTTCAATATTGGCATGATAAAAATCAGGAAATTGTGTGGCAGAATGATTGCCCCAAATAAAACATTGTTGTATTGCTTCCACGCTAGTATTTGCTTTCGCGGCAAGTTGGCCGACAGCACGATTTTGGTCCAACATCGTCATGGCAAAAAAGTGAGTACGCGGCAGAGATGGGGCATTTGACATAGCGATCAATGCATTGGTGTTACACGGGTTGCCAACGACAACCACGCGAACATCGCGGCTGGCATGTTGATCAAGCGCTTTGCCTTGTTCAGCAAAAATAGCGGCATTCTTTGCAAGTAAGTCAGCTCGTTCCATTCCCTTACTTCGAGGCGCTGCACCAATTAATAGTGCCCAGTCAACCTGATCAAAGCCAACAGAAAGCTCATCTGTACAAATCACTTTGTGTAGACACGGAAAAGCACAGTCTTGTAATTCCATGGCCACGCCAGCTAAGGCCGCTTTGGCTTCAGGTCGTTCAATGAGATGGAGTTGTATGGGGGTATTGGGACCAAATAAAGCACCTGAAGCGATTCTAAATAAAAGAGCATAACCAATCTGTCCTGCGGCACCTGTGATTGCGATGCGTACCACTTTTTCCATCTTCATTCTCCTGTAAGGGTATGCCTAGATTAACTCGATTTACTGCCTTGAATCAAGAGCCTAGTAGTTTATGCCATACACGGTTTACCAATCTATGAAAAAATAAGCTAGACTAATGGAGTTAAAGCAGGAGTGCGTGTTGAAAAACTTTTCAGGTGTGATTGAAACCGTGACATTTCGCAATGAACAAAACGGGTATTGTGTGTTAAAAGTTCGTTGTGATCAAAAAGATGAGCGCACTACGGTTGTCGGCAATTGTCCACCTTGTCATGTGGGTGAAAATATACAAGCAGAAGGTAGCTGGATAAAAGATCCGCAATATGGTCTTCAGTTTAAAGCGGCGCAAATACGCATACAGGCGCCGAAAACACTCGAAGGCATTGAACGTTACTTGGCTTCAGGCATGGTGCAAGGCATTGGCCCCCATTTTGCCAAACGGTTGATTGCACATTTTGGTGCTGATGTATTGGATGTGATTGAAAAGCAGCCAGATCGTCTCCAAGAGCTTGAAGGGATTGGAAAACAACGTCAGGATAGTGTGGTACAAGCGTGGAAAGCCCAAACACAAGTTAGAGATTTGATGGTTTTTCTTCATTCGATCGGTGTCGGTACACAACGTGCTAATCAACTTTATAGACGTTATGGTGATGAAGTGATTAGCATGATTCGTCAAGATCCGTATTGTTTGATAGAGCATATGCCTGGTTTTGGGTTTGTGATGGCAGATAAGGTGGCCAATGCATTGGGTATTGTGGGCGAGGCACCTGCACGTATTCGTGCCGGTATTCTCTATACACTCAAGCAAGCAAAAGTCAAAGGGCATTGTGCTTATTTACAAGTGGATTTATTGCAAGAAGTGGAAGCGCTTTTGGGTGTGGAACCTACCTTGATTCATGATGAGGTCATGGGTTTGGTCGAAGAAAAAGCATTGGTGTCGTGTGAACTCAAACAACAAGATTATCTTTATTTAGAATCTTTGTATCGTGCTGAAGTGGGGGTAGCCAAACAATTGACACGACTTTTATCTGGGCGCTCTTTATGGTCAAACCAATCGATTCCATCTGTGGTAAATGAAGTAAAAGAACATTTAAAATACGATCTATCCCCTTCTCAGGAACAAGCACTTGAGCTCATTTTGGCGAATAAAGTCACTTTAGTCACTGGGGGGCCTGGTGTGGGAAAAACCACGTTAGTCAACAGCGTGTTATGGGCAACACAAGCCTTAGATAAAACATGCAGTGTTGCTTTGGCAGCACCGACAGGTCGTGCAGCGAAACGATTGTCGGAGAATGAGTTAAAGTTTCCTGCCAAGACGATTCATCGTCTCTTAGAATTTGATGTGCAACAATTCACGTTCACACGCAATGCTTATCAACCTATTGCCGCAGATCTTCTGATATTAGATGAAGCCTCTATGGTTGATATTGAATTAATGCATCATTTATTAATGGCCATTGATAGTGGCACACAAGTTGTGATTGTCGGTGATGTGGATCAATTACCTGCAGTGGGTGCAGGGATGGTGCTTCGTGATTGTTTAGGGGTTTCTCATTTCCCCCAAGTTCGATTGACAGAAGTGTTTCGACAGCATGCTAACTCCTATATTATTCAGAATGCACACCGTTTTAACCAAGGAAAGATGCCTATTGTTCATGATGAACAAGCAGCATTGACAGATTTCTATTTGTTATCACAAACAGATGAGAGCACGATGCATACGCTAATGGATACCATGATTTATCATCGTATTCCTGAGCGATTTAAGCTTTCATTTCCGCGAGATATCCAAGTGTTAACACCCATGAGAAAAGGGAAAATGGGAGCTAATTTTTTGAATGCTCGACTACAAGCAAGTTTTCATCGTCTTGCTTTTGATCCTGATGCAGATCACACCCCTACATTCCATGTGGGAGATAAGGTGATGCAAACAGTCAATAATTATGATAAGCATGTCTATAATGGAGATATTGGTTACATTGAATTTATTGACGAAAGCACACAAGCTTGTGTGGTCAGTTTTTGTGACAATCAAGTCCGTTACGAAAAAAGTGATCGCAGTGAATTGGTGTTAGCCTATGCCACGACTGTGCATAAAGCACAAGGCTCTGAGTTTCCTGCTGTGATCATGCCATTGAGTATGCAGCATTATGTGCTTTTGGAAAGAAATCTTATTTATACGGCCATGACAAGGGCAAAAAAACTACTTATTTTAGTGGGTGACCCACGTGCATTAAGACATGCTAGCCGTACTTTGACTGCTCACCAACGTTGTACCCATTTACAAACGCATCTTGCACAAGCAATGTCTGTTCTTGTATGCTAGTATTTTGTCATTGAGTGAGATGTTATGTCACATCCAAGAGAAGCGGCTATCACCCAACAGGTTTTCAAACAGTTTCCTATCTTAGCCATTGATGATCAATATTATTTGAGAAGTTTTCAGCCGAGTGATGGCCATGCTTTTTATCGTTACATGACGAATCCAAAGATGCGTCCTTTTTTTCATCCAAGTAGCATCCCATCCAATTTATCGCAAGCATTGAAAGAAATAAAATACAAACAAAATATGTTCCAGAAGAAAATGACATTACACTGGGGGCTGGTGAAGCGTGACAATGATGAATTGATTGGAGAATGTGGATTTGAATTCTGGTTTCGGTTTCATAATCGTCTCGAATTATCCTATAATTTAAATCCAGACTACTGGCGTCAAGGCATTATGACCAAAGCATTGGCGGTGATGTTTCGTTACGCTTTTGATGTCATGGAAGTGAATCGTATTGAAGCGTTTACGATCACTGAGAACCATGCATCGATTGATTTGCTTAAAAAATTGGGTTTTACGCATGAAGGTTTACTTAAGCAATACCGTTATTACCAAGGTCGCTACCAAGATATCAATATTTTCTCTTATACACGAGATATTTACAGTGCACAGGATGCCGTGATACAACGTATTTTACAAACCTTACCTGCTTAACGCTTTATGATTCCCCCACTATCATTATATCTACATTTTCCATGGTGTGTTAAAAAGTGTCCCTACTGTGATTTTAATTCCCATCAAATCCATCAAGATCAATACGATGAGCAGGCCTATATTGCAGCGATGTTACGTGATATTGACCAAACACCTGAGGCCATACGAAAGCGCCCTATTCATACTGTTTTCATGGGTGGTGGCACGCCTAGCTTATTATCCACAGACGCCATGAAAGCACTATGGGATGGTTTGCATCGTCGTCTTGATTTTTCCCGTTGTTGTGAACAAACGATTGAAATGAATCCAGCCACAGTCACGGATGAAAAAATAGCCTGTTACCATGCGCTAGGCATTCATCGCCTTTCTTTAGGTGTACAAAGTTTTTCTGACACATCATTACAAACATTGGGGCGCATTCATAGTAGTGATATAGCAAGTCAAGCGATTGAAACTATCTTGACATATCCTATCCAACTGAATATTGACTTGATGTATGGTTTGCCGCATCAAAGTGAACTAGGTGCTAAGCAAGATTTGATGACAGCATTAAATTTTTCGCCACACCACTTATCGTGGTATGAGCTAACCTTAGAACCCAACACACCTTTTTATCGCCATCCTCCCCCTAGGCCAGATGAGGATCAGCGTTTTACAATGCATGAGTTAGGTCACCAACTGCTTACCCAGCATGGCTACTGTCACTACGAGATTTCAGCGTTTTGTCGAGATGATTATGTTTGTCAGCACAATCGTCATGTTTGGCAGTTTGGCGATTATTTAGGTATTGGTGCTGGTGCTTGGGGCAAATATACTGTGGCACCAGGTCATGCCATTCGAACCATGCGTTATCGTCATCCTAAACGTTATTTACAAGTAGAAGATACATTACAAAATCAAGCGCGTATTCCCCAGCAGGACTTGGGTTTTGAATATTTGCTCAATGTCATGCGTTTACGTGAGCCCATATCATTAGACACGATGCATGCCATGCTTGGTTTTGATTATGCCAGTACTGTGAAGCCAGCTTATGAGCATGCTTGTCAGCAAGGATTGTTGCGCTGTAAAAAGGATCACTGGATTATCACAGAACGAGGGTCATTGTATTTAAATGATCTTTTGTCACTGTTTATGACTAAGGACCACGATCATGCCTAAGCCGTCCTTTATTCGAGGGTTGAATCAACCAGAACGAGTTTCTATACAGACCCAAAAAAGTACGCGTCTCAAAGATGCGCGTCCTTTTCATGATGGAGAAGCTCAGGCCGATATGGTTAAAAATCATGAACCACTTTTAGTTTATCGATCATTGAAAGATTATGAGCAGCTACAAATCATGTTGAAAAGGCCACAGTGCCCAGAAATTGATCTTCATCATTTAACGCTAGCGCAAGCAAAAAGCACTTTGATCGATCAATGTACACATTACTGGCAAATGGGCCAACAGTGTGTTTTAATCATACACGGTTGCTCTCAAGAGCGTGTGGGTGAATATCCAGTGTTAAAAAATTTGGTTTATCATTGGTTGCTTGCACAAAGATCGGTGGCTGCTTTCACAACACAGTGTGATGCCCATAGTCATCATGGTTCAACTTTTGTATTGTTTTCAGAGGAATAAAAGGAAGTTTCATGTCGAACAAAGCATATGTGATAGCCATCACTGGGCCTTCAGGCAGTGGTAAGTCCTCATTGATTCGAGCTGTACGCTCTCAATTCAGTGAAGAGGATGTCAAATATTTACAAACCGATCATTACTATCTTGAGCATAATGATTTATCCATTGATCAACGTGCTGAGTTAAATTATGATGCGCCTTCTGCATTGGATATTCCTTTATTAGTTGAGCATATTAAGCAACTAAAATTAGGGCAAGCAATCGATTTGCCTCAATATGATTTTGCAACCCATGCGCGTTTAAATAAAGTCGTCAACTTATCGCCTAGCCCAGTGATTTTACTGGATGGTATATTACTATTGGCAGTGAAAGAATTACGTCCATTGATTGACCAGGCTATTTTTTTAGATACGCCGCTTGATTTATGTTTATTAAGACGATTAGAGCGTGATTGTGTTGAAAGGCAACGCACATTAACGAGTGTGGTCACACAATATACGCATACCGTTCGTCCGATGCTTTTTGAGCACATTTTACCCTCTAAGCAATGGGCTGACTGTGTTTTTGCGATGGGTGGGCTTGATCAAGAAGCCATTGATCAACTGGTTGCTTTGATACAACAGCAGCTTGACAATATACACGTGATTTAGTCTTGCCATTTCGTGAGAGCTTTGTCATACTTTGTCTTTTCATGTGAGATGTTTTTATGGGACGTGATAGCGATCAACTTGAGTTTTTAGGGACTGTGACTGAGATGTTACCCAACACTATGTTCAAAGTGATGCTAGAGAATGAGCATGTCATTACAGCGCATGTATCGGGCAAAATTCGTCGCCATTACATTAAGATTCTTCAGGGGGATGCCGTATTGGTACAAATGACGCCTTATGATCTAACCAAAGGTCGGATCGTAAGGCGTCTGAACGAAAGAGAATTACAAGAGCGGTTGCAAGATCGTTAGGCTGCTTCTGCGACTTTAAGCACGACTTTGTTTTTTACGAGGTCAATGCGTACCTTCCCTCCTTTTTTAGCAAGTTTACCAAACAACACTTCATCAGCAAGCTGTTCTTTGATTTGATTATTAATAAGCCTTTCCATGGGTCTAGCGCCCATGCTTGGTGTATAACCATGGCTCGCTAACCATTCTTTGGCCCGGCTACTGACAGTCAAAGAGATATGTTTGGTTTCCAATTGAACTTCCAGCTCAGTGATGAATTTATCCACAATTTTGAAAACAACATCTTGTGTGAGCGGTTTAAATTGAATGGTTGCATCCAATCGATTCCTGAATTCGGGGGAGAAAAACTCATTGACGAATTGTGAGATACGTGATGAGGTTTCTTGTCCTGTGAACCCAAGTTGTCCTTGTTCAAAGCAATGGGCCCCTGTATTGCTGGTCATGATAAGAATGACATGTCTAAAGTCAATGGCTTCACCGTTATTATTGGTTAGCGTACCATAATCCATCACTTGTAATAACATATTGAGTAGATCAGGGTGTGCTTTTTCAATTTCATCCAAAAGTAGTACACAGTACGGATTTTTTCGGACAGCTTCTGTCAGTAGACCGCCTTGTTCAAAACCCACATAACCGGCAGGTGCACCAATTAACTGAGAAGCACTGTGTTTTTCCATGTATTCCGACATGTCGAATCGTACAAGATCAACACCAAGTGATTTCGCTAATTGAATGGATACTTCTGTTTTTCCTACACCTGTTGGGCCGACAAAAAGAAAACTGCCGATGGGTTTGTTCGTATTTCTCAAACCTGACCTTGCTAATTTAATGGCTGAAACGATGGCGTGTACGGATTCATTTTGACCAAATACAATGCTTTGTAGCGTGGTGTCTAAGGATTTTAAATGCTTAATATCTGAAGAAGAAATTTGTTCTTCAGGTACCCTGGCCATTTGAGCCACTACTTTTTCAATGTCTCGAGGACTAATCATTTTCTTTGGCTTTTCAGCTATTTTTTGTGCCGCAGCTGCTTCGTCCATGACGTCAATGGCTTTGTCAGGAAAATGTTTGTCTAATAGGTAGCGTTCAGATAAATTCACAGCTTTTTCTAATGCCGCATGTTTGTATTTAATACCATGATGTTTTTCATACAAGGGTTGCAAACCTTCAATGATTTTGAGGGTTTCATCCGGAGAAGTTTCATGTACATCAATCTTCTTGAAGCGGCGTGAAAGAGCGTGGTCTTTGCTAAAGACTGTACGATACTCATCATAAGTTGTTGCACCAATGCACCTAAGCTGACCTTTTCCTAAGAGTGGTTTAAGTAGGTTGGCAGCATCTACTGAGCCTCCTGATGCCGCACCAGCGCCAATAATGGTGTGAATTTCATCAATGAAAATGATGACATTGTCTTTTTGTTCTAATTCTTTAAGCAATGCTTTCAATCTTTTTTCGAAATCACCGCGATATTTTGTGCCTGCAAGTAATAATCCTAGATCTAATCGATATAACGTTGCACCTTGCAGTGTTTCAGGGACGTTATTTTCAATAATAGCCCAAGCTAATCCTTCCGCAATCGCTGTTTTACCCACGCCTGGATCACCAACTAGCAAGGGGTTGCTTTTGACACGTCGGCATAATGTTTGCATGACACCTTTAAGCTCCGGTTCACGACCAATCAGAGGGTCAACGCTGTGGTTCATGACTTTTTGATTCAAATTATCCGTGTATTTTTCAATTTGATCGCTTTCACTGGGGGTGTCTTGGTGTAGTATGCCCATATGTTGTTCTGGGGGAAGATGTGGTTCAAAGTGATTTAATTGGCTATTTTCTTGTGCATTTTGTTGTGATAAGAAGCTGATTACATCGAGTCTAGTGATGTTTTCTTTACTCAAGAAAAAGACAGCTTGGCTTTCTTGTTCATTAAAGATGGCTGCGAGTACATTAGCACCGGTGACCTTGGCTTGACCGATGGCTTGTACTTGAAAGATAGCACGCTGTAACACACGTTGAAATCCCAGTGTTGGCTGAATTTCCATCATTGCATGTTGGTCATGTTTAGGTGTTGTTTCTTGAATAAAGCTTGATAGATCTTCTGTTAGTCTTTGGAAATTGATTTGATAATGTTCCAAGACCATACGAGCATCTTGATTTTCAATAAGCATGAGTAATAAGTGTTCAACGGTTATATACTCATGGTCGTTTTCTTTTGCATACTGAAATGAAAGATCCAGTGTTCGTTTTAAATGGTCACAAAACATATTCTTCTCCTTTCGTTTGTGGGATTAGCATCCACACCATTGATATAGTATGTACGAAAGGAAAAGGGTAAAGTCTTGTGCTAAAAATGTAAAAAACAGGAAATAACGAACTTAATGAAAATTTTTTCGCACTATTACGTCATATTGTCTATAATCGCCTCTGCGAAATCACTGCATGATACTTCTTTTGCATCTACCATCATGCGCGAGAAGTCGGATGTCACACGTTTAGAAGCGATGGCACCTTGTATGCCTTTGATGATGAGATCTGCGGCCTCATGCCAACCAAGATGGTTTAACATCATTTCAGCAGACAAGATGAGAGAGCCTGGATTTGCCGTGTTTTTTCCCGCATGTGAGGGCGCTGTGCCATGCGTGGCCTCAAATAAGGCAATTCGATCACCAATATTAGCACCTGGTGCGATGCCTATGCCGCCTACCTGGGCAGCTAATGCATCAGAAATATAATCACCATTAAGATTCATGGTGGCAACCACATCATAATCTTCTGGGCAAAGTAGAATTTGTTGCATAAAGGCGTCTGCAATACAATCTTTCACCAATATAGCTTGCCCTGTTTCTGGGTGAGGAAATTCTACCCAAGGGCCACCTTGATGTAGTCGGCCATTATATTCTTTGCATGCTAACTCAAAGCCCCAGTCACGAAATGCCCCTTCCGTGAATTTCATGATATTGCCTTTATGCACTAGTGTCACGCTTGGTAATTTATGTTGGATAGCATAATCAAATGCTGCGCGTATGAGTCGTGTAGATCCTTCTTTAGAGACCACTTTAACGCCAATACCACATTGGTTTTTAAAACGCACTTTAGGTACACTCATCCCCTCTTTTTCATCGGTTAAATAAGCGATGAGCTTTTTGGCATCTTCTGTGCCGGCCTTCCATTCAATGCCAGAGTAAATACCTTCAGAGTTTTCACGGAATATCACCATATTGGTTTTCCATGGTTCTTTGAGTGGGCTTGGTGAACCTGGAAAGTAACGAATCGGACGCAGGCAAAGGAAAAGATCCAATTCTTGTCTTAATGTCACATTCAATGAGCGCATTCCCTGCCCTACGGGTGTCGTCAGTGGTCCTTTGATACCGACTGTATATGTTTGTAGTGCCGCGAGTGTTTCTTGGGGAAGCCATTCATTTTTTAGTTGTGAGGCGCGTTCGCCGGCGAATATTTCAATCCACTCAATATGCTTGGTGTCTTGGTAAGCCAGTGATACGGCATGATTCACAACTTTTTGCATAGGAGGGGTAATATCTTGCCCAATACCATCGCCGATAATGAAGGGAATAATAGGTCGATTGGGCACGATCATTTTACCTTGTGCATCAAATGTAATTTTTTCACCTTTTTTGCCCATCATGCATTCCCATAGCTAATTGATATTAGTTTACGTGATTACCGAATTAATCTCAATGTTTATCGTTGAAAAAAAGAACTTTTAATGGTGGTTGGCATGGTAAGGTTGCATTTTTCCATTGCTATCCATCATCACTATTCAAGAGACGGTAGGATCAATTCGGCTATGCTTATTATTCACAATAACATTGATGTTTTTGGCAGTACATCGTAATGCTATCATATCTCTCAGACTTAAATATTTTGGAGAAAATATGATAGAAATAGGCTTGCTGCAAATAGGTTGTAGCATCATAGACAATTTTTTTCCCCCATGACTTTTCTGTTGAGAACTATCTATGCTGAATATTCTAACATATAGTGCGTTTATAGTAGAAAAAAGATTCTTAAGCCTTTTGATGTGTCGAGATATAAATGGTTTTAGATGAAAGCGCTCCATTAGCTCACGACGTGTTTTTGCAATAATTTGTGCGTTGTCAGATTCCGCTGTGTTCGTTAGATATGTTTTTAAATAACCTTTTTTTGATTGTGCATCTGCCTTGGTATTGGGATTAAAGGCAGAAAAAGAGATTTCAGTGTAAGGATTCAATGCTAGAGCTTGAATCAATGACTGATCATCCGTAGCACCAAGTGCTTGTACTTTGCTGAGATATCTACCATCAAGCGCTGGAAACCATGCTTTGATCTCATTCACAGAAAAATAAGGAAGTATATGATGAGGCTCTTCGGTCAAAGCCTTGGACTTTCTTTTATCTTTCCGCACACGTTGCCACGCTTGTGTTTGCGCTTGATCTAAGATGTTGTGATCAAGTAATTGTAAAAAACTTTTATGTTTTGATCCGGCAGCTGAGATGAATAGAGCATCTTTAACGACTGTTTCTTTTGTTTTCATTAGTAGTTCGATACACTGCACTACATGTTTTTTTGCTGATATTGCTGCAGCGTACAACGGTGTGATGCCACTATTAGTTGCTTGGTTGACATCAGCACCCTTGGCTATGAGAACCCTCACACAGGCTAGGTGAGCCTTTTCTGCTGCAATAATAAGCGGTGTCAAGCCACTATTAGTTGCTTGATTAATGTTTGCTTTCTTGGCTAT
>CACKMC010000022.1 GCA_902601155.1 Coxiellaceae bacterium
GCTGCGTCAGTACGGGCTGTGCAATAGGTGCTTGCTCAACTTGGTTCACATCTGCCTTTTGTGGCTGAGGATCTGTTTTGTCTTCCTCAAAAATATAAAGACCTATTTCTAAAGCAAGGTACACCCCAAAAATCATGGCACATGAACGTACAAACTTTTTATTTTTAAGTAAACTTTTTAAGTTCTCGGTTGCACCGAATACATTTGAACCGCCAAATTTTTCAACATCCTCTTCGCCAGGATATTTATACTCTTGATCACTCATACTGGTTACTCCTTAAGAAAGATGCTTAACAGGGACATTAAAGTCTGATGTTAGAAGGATACCGATACCGGCCCCGGCCTTCACAAATACAGTCAATGGTGTATTGATTAATGGTGAAAGCTGACTTGCAAAATTATTACCTACCTCACCCAGCGCTGACAAAGACAGTCCAAATGGTGATAGGTCATTCATCGTAACTTGTACCGCAGATTGCGAATCACCACCAGGCGTCACTGCATTAGTAATCGTCGCACCTGAAGTTGTCACAGCCTTACCTAATCCCTTGACAAAGCTTGATGCAAACAAGCCGCCATAACGCTTCCAATAATGATGATCTACGTGCGTGGATAACGCTGTTCGTGCAGTGTTTGGATCAATGGCAAATGCACTAATCGCTTGTGAACGTTTAACACCTGGTATACTGATTCGATTAAATTTAATCACGACTTTTTCACCTTCACGCTTAAAGCCACCAATTAGTCGAGAACCTTTCAGGCTACCATCCACTATTTTTGCTAATACAGGACTTTTAACATCACTATTGATACCACTTTGAAGCACAGCATACTGAATATCACCTGCTTTAATCACATCACCACTCAACATCACGCCAGAGGAAGCATTCATGTTTGACGACATACTGGCTGCATCCTTTGCACCCTTCATTTGAACACCCATCGTTAAGCGCTGACGTGGTGCTCGACTCCATTGACCAATAAAGGCATTAGACTGTGCACCCATCGCAGCTTTCAACTGCGCAATCTTCTGCTGTTTTTGTTGCTGAGACATTAAACGTTCTTGCTCTTTACGCAAAGCAGCAAGACGTTGCTCTACAGGACTCATGGGCGCTTGATCACCAGAAAGACCTGCTCCTATTTGATTTTCAAGATCGCTATTAAGCCCCTGAGGCCCCAGTGACGCTAACTCTTCTGGTGAAAGTATTTGACGAAGCTCGGCCGCTGAAAAACCAGCCTTCTTTAACTCCGCTGGTGAAAATCCAGCATTTTTAAGCTCTGCCGCTGAGAAACCTGCGTTCTTCAACTCTGCCGCAGAGAAACCTGCTGCTTTGAGGTCAGCCGCTGAAAAGCCTGCTTTCTTCAACTCTGCTGCTGAGAAACCTGCTGCTTTGAGGTCAGCCGCTGAAAAGCCCGCATTCTTCAACTCCGCCGCTGAGAACCCTGCTGCTTTGAGGTCAGCCGCTGAAAAGCCCGCATCTTTCAATTCAGCAGCTGAAAATCCTGCCTTCTTTAAATCAGCTGCAGAATACCCTGCTGCCTTCAACTCACTGGCACTAAAGCCTGCGGCTTTAAGATCAGCGGCAGTAAAGCCCGCATCCTTTAAATCCTTAGCTGAAAATCCTGCTGCTTTCAATGCTGCAGCTGAAAATCCTGCGGCTTTGAGTTCCCCAGCGCTGAATCCTGCCGCTGCAAGCTCGGACGCTGTAAAACCAGCTGCCTTTAAGGCAGAAGCAGAACATCCCTTTGCCTTGAGAAGTGATGCAGACACCCCTTGTTGACGTGCTTTTTTGAGGCTAGCAATATCACAGGTCACGTCTCCCTTAGACAAAACCGCATTGGCAGCTTTGATCTGTGCATCGGTAAGACCAGCTGCTTTTAATGCATCCGCACTGTATCCTGCTGCAACTAAATCTTCAGGCTTATAACCTGCAGCAAGTAACTGTTTTGCTGAGAATCCTGCTTTTTTTAACTCAGCGGCAGAAAAACCAGCATTTTTCAAATCTTTAGCAGAAAAACCAGCAGCCTTCAATTCCGCTGCTGAAAAACCCGCATCTTTTAATTCTTTGGCACTAAAACCAGCGGCTTTTAATGCATCTGCTGAGAAACCTGCACTCTTTAAATCAGAAGCTGAAAAGCCAGCATTTTTAAGTTCTGCGGCACTAAACCCTGCTTTTTTTAGTGCTGCAGCAGAAAATCCAGCATTTTTTAACTCTTTGGCAGAGAAGCCAGCAGCTTTAAGAGCACTCGCGCTAAAACCAGCCGCTTTAAGTTGTGCCGCACTAAATCCGGCATCTTTCAGTTCTTTTGCACTAAAACCGGCGGCTTTTAATGCATCCAGTGAACACCCCTGATTTCTTAACTGTTTTGCCGTTGCTCCTTCAGCCTTAGCCTTCTTTATAGCCTCAACATCACATGAACCCTTTCCACCCACACCACTGATACCTGCCCTAGCCAGAGATCCAGCTGAAAAACCAGCTGCTTGAAGCTCTTGTGCAGTAAAGCCTGCATCACTTAATTCAGAAGGCGTGAACCCAGCATCTTTCAGTGCTTTTGCACTAAAACCAGCAGCCTTTAATTGACTGGCACTGAAACCTGCAGCTTTTAATTCACTCGCTGAAAACCCCGCATCTTTAAGATCCTTAGCAGAAAAACCCGCCGCCTTCAGTTCTTTCGCAGAGAAACCAGCGGCACGCAGCTGACCTGCCGTAAAACCAGCCGCTTTAAGTTCAGCTGCAGTAAAACCTGCAGCCTTTAATGCGGCAGCTGAACAACCTTCTTTTTTAAGGGTTTCAGCTGAAACACCTGAATCACGACGCTTTTTCAACTCAGCCACATTACAAAATTTTATCTGGTTTAACACCGCTTGACTTACACCAGCCTCTTTCAATGCACGTTTCGAAAACCCTGCATCTGCTAACTCTGCTGGAGAGTAACCAGCTTCTAAAAGTGACTTGGCAGAAAAACCAGCTGCTTTAAGCTCACTGGCAGTAAAACCAGCCTTCTTTAGTTCACTGGCAGAAAAACCAGCCTGCTTTAATTCGCTCGCGCTAAAACCAGCAGCCTTCAATTCGCTGGCACTAAACCCTGCAGCCTTTAATGCGGCGGCACTAAAACCCGCTGCACGCAGTTCAGCGGCAGAAAAACCAGCTGCTTTTAATGCAGCAAGACTGCAACCTCTACAACGTAATTCAGATGCTTGAACACCCGATGCTCTTGCTCGCTTAAGTGATTCAATATCACAAGGCTTGTTTTGACTGTTTTCGCCATTCATAGAAATATCTTTCAAATTAGAGCGCACAATAGTAGGCACCGCACTGCCACCGTCTTTCTCAGCTTTTTTAATCACTTTTACATTATCAGTATGCTGTAGGTCAGCATAATTTTCGGTAATATTACCACCAGGAATAGACTGAAGGCTGGGTGCCGTCTTTATCTGTGAAGTCGCAACAAGCTTAAATTCATGCCGATAGTTATATACAACAAAAAGTAAGGCTACTAACAAGACTAAACCCAACAATGCAATAAGCGATCTGGATTTAGCCGAGCCTAACTGGTGAAATGGACGTTTTATAGATTTCATATCAAAGCCCCTTAACTGTTAGCGTAATAGTACGACCATTCTTTAATGCCAAAATAGCTGAAGTAGGTGGAAGTACATAGGCATGCATGTGATTATCAGCACTTGAAATTTTTCCAAGCCAACCTGGTGAAACCAATGTAAGTGGCGTACGTATATACAATCGATCCCCACGAAGCCACGCTTCAACCTTACCACCCACAACTGATAAAGCTTTGCTATGAGGTGGTGCTAAATGGTTCAATACGTTGATAAGGTCATTATCCGTGGACAAGCCTGCATCGGATTGAGCCATGGGACGTGCCTTTGGACCCAAACGTGGCACATGTACATCCACACGATAATCAGCAGCACGTTGGCCTGATAATAGGGTAATCATCACTGGCGTATCTAAACCCTGCAAAATAACCGCCATATTAGCAGTTTTATATTGCTTCATCGGCTGCACCAAAATCAAGTGACTCATATTTTTTTGACCATTATTCCATGTCACATTGAAAGTATTGGGATCACCAATGTCATAGGCTTTTATAGGCCAAGGAGCACCCGTTTTATCTAAGAAAATAAGCGAAGAAACATAGCCTTCAGACAAACGAACCACCGGAGGTGTCGCCCCAGGAGAAAGGTCAACGACAAGGGCTGATGATGTTGGCCGTGGTGGTGTATCCTCTGTAAAACTCACTGCCTGATTTGTTTGATTGTATAAACGACGAATCGTGTGAATTTGCTCTGGCTTTAGCGGAAATAAAGATTCGGCAACATCCGTAAATGCTTTATCAGAAAAAGTGGCATCTGCCGCAATAGAATGCTTCGCTGCTTGTTTAGAACCACCCGAAAACATATTTTTTGCTTTATCCTCTAATTGATTAGGCACAGAAACTTGCGCAAATACCTGACAAACAAGACATGTGAATAAAATAAGAGCTGACGAAATAAGCCTTTTCATAATATATCCTCTAAGTCTGTGGATTAGCTGAAACACCAGCAATAAACTGCTGAATCGCTATACCACTTGGATTATCTACTGTCGGCACACGGACAACAATCATCCTTAGAACCAATGATTGTTTATAACGTGTACTAGCACTTTCATACTTAATCAACACGGGCAAACTAATACGCCATGAATATCGACCAGCAATAACACGCTGATCTTCGATCACAGGTGACCCTGTAGCCACAGCAGTCGCTACGAGTTTTCGC
The DNA here is from genome assembly GCA_902601155.1 of Coxiellaceae bacterium. Lineage (GTDB taxonomy): Bacteria > Pseudomonadota > Gammaproteobacteria > Comchoanobacterales > Comchoanobacteraceae > CACKMC01. The sequence continues at coordinate 4,784 of CACKMC010000022.1, forward strand.
GCGATCACCGTTTGTAAGTTACGTGAACTCGCAAGTGCCTGCTCAAACCCTTTCCAACCTTGTGGGGTAAAATAATCTGAGGCTTTTTGTAATTGACCTCGATAGTTTACAAAATTATAAGTATAAGCTGCTACTGCGGCTTGATTAGCCCAAGAAAGAATATAAGAGTTAGAGACCATCGGTACACTGAGCGGATAAAGACGCATAATACGTCCCTGTGGGTTTGTTGCAAAATATTTAGGGCTAGGTTGGTGGCTGAAAGCATAATACATACCAAAAATTGACACCAAATTCACTACAATAGACACTATCAGTACAAATATGCAGCGATGAAAGTTATCCCTGTAAAAATTATTTCGCAACATCACCATTTCAAGGGTACCATCGGCCATCTAACTCTCCCTAGCATAAGGCATAATATCATTGAATATACCAACTCGACGATATTACTGCAAGTACATCAACGTAAGCGATCTATGATTACAACCATCCGAACATAACCTGACTGAGCAGCTTGTAATGACGGCTGCTCTTGCATAACATGCCCTCTGACACTAATCATCGGTATGTTTGATGACTTCATTAAACTGGCAAAACGGGCTGCCTGGTCATAAGCAACACCAGATGATACCCCTTGCAGCGCATAGCTATCAACAAGAATTTCTTTCACATCATATGTGCGAATAAACGCCTTGATTAATTCTGCTTGACGAAGCACCTGCTTCTCTTTCTTCCAACGACTCGTGCCTAATCGAAATACATTTTCTTTCGGAAACAAGAAAATAGCTGACTGTCCCTGTTGATTAAAGATAACCCCTGTTTTTTGCAAATAAGCAAGCAACGCTTGACGAGACACTGATTTTTTAGCCATAAAATCTTGCAAGTACTTGTTTTTTGAGTAATCTGAGCGCTCAAAAACACAGCCAGACAGTACGGTAACAAAGAAAAGGGAAACACAAACTAATCTCTTCATGAGTTTATTCCTTAGAAATATCATCAAGTGACGCCAATTTACGCTGAATAATAGCATCAGCTAAACGCTTCACAACAGGCACCAATTCACGCGCTGAATCAAGAGCTTGATGACGGTTATAATAAGTGGCCTCTTTCATATCCTCCATTAATTGAGTTACAAAGAAATCGGCATCTTCCTTTGAACCCGTGATCAAAGCCTGAAGATAAGTCATCTGATCTATCAAAGCACTACGATCCAGGAGAGGCTGCATATCTCCCTCCAAAAAGGAAACATCTGGAAGCTGGACATTGCTTGAAAATAAATGCATTGCTGAATCATCTTCTTTCGACGCAGCAAGGGTAGCTATCGCTTCAGTCTTATCAGTGAAATCTAATATGACATCTAATGCACATTCTAGTGGCCAACCCTTTTTTTGTCGCATTTCTGACGCAATGGATGCCAAAAGATCACTCTGACTCACACTCAATGCTTCAGAAGGTGCTTTTTTTGCAAATAGCTCAAAATCTTCTATACCCTTCACCAAAGTATATAAATCCGCATCACTGGGCACCTCTATCTTTAAAAATTGATTTAAGCGCATCTGCTTCACAGGCGCTGGGTTTGCATAAAAACTTCGCCCCCTAATAATTTTTGATTTAAAGAAAATATGGAACTCCCCTTCTCGCTGTTCTTTCAAATCAAGCAAATCAATACGACCTCTCTTTTCTAACTTTGCTGAACGACTATCTAGATAACTGTTGGTCACACTACCACCACTGGCAGAAAAACTGTCCACCTGAGTCACATAAGATTCACCGGCTGTTTTGTTGAAGAAGTCCCATGTTTCTTGAGGATCTTCCAGCTTCATGCAAATTTTAATGTTCGTGTTCGCACCAATAGAAGCGGCCTCTTCTTTCGAAGCCTTTTGAAAAGCAGGCAAATCCTGACCAGCAAAGATCACAGAAAAACCTAATGATCGCGCTTGAGCAGGTACAACCGCAAACCCCTTCACTGCATAGTAACCATACTCATCCAACACACAAAGAAACGGTGTTTCAGAATTAGTAGGTTTTTTCAAAATCAAATCTTGATATCGACCTTCAACCTCATCACCCAAACCAGAAGCCATCATTACTTTCAGTGTGGAAATGATTACTTTTCCTAGGTTAGATAATTCATCTGGTGACTTTTCAAGCGCAGGCAATAACACGACCAAAATACGGCGATTTAATACCACATCTTTTAAGTCAACCTCTGCTAAATTCGTACGCATGATGTGGCCATAGGTATCAGCTAATGAAGAAAAAACACGAACTAACTGCATAGTAATAAAACCATGCTGTTCAAATACTTGTGACACCTGCTGACCTTTTTTGTCTTTATTATAGCCAGGTAACGTGTACAGATAAATCTTCATAGGCTCTAATATTTCTTCTGGCAACCCTTCCAAACTAATATTGTATTCATTTTCACGAATAAAGGTTCTATCCTGCACAATAGCTTCAACACGATCTAAGCCAAAATAACTCCTGATAATAGCCGCATCAAGAAGGATATGGCCCGCATCTCTCATCGTCACAAGCACTTTCATAAGCGCTTCGACAAACGCAATAGCCCGCCCCTTCCACATATCGCCATCACCAGAGCCCGATGAAGAATCCATCATACTCACAACAAGGTTGGACAACATACTAGAAGAACCTGAAGTAAAAGGATTCATCGTATTAGAGATCCGTTTTTCTTGTGGGCCAGAAATATCACGCGCCCCTGTCATGAAATTAATCAACAGTAAATCATCTTCACGCCCCATGAATCGCACCATAGAAAATACTTTCGCAAAAAGAGAGTTATCCCCTTTACCGTCTACATAAATAAACCCACTGGAATGAATCAATGCATTGAAAGAAATGGATACTAATGTTTCAGTCTTACCAGACCCTGTTGAACCAAAGATGAGCACATGCGTCCTCATATCTTCATTAGTGAACCATAACTCCTCGTTATTGCCTTTTTTATTATTCCCAAAAAAGTAAATGCCAGAAGACTTTTTGGGCTTCCCTGTACCAGGGTTCAAATCATTATGATCTGGTACATTGGCATGTTTTGGCATACGAAAAGGGAGCACACTTGTGCGCATGGCCCCGATCAAGCCCAAAACAATGACAGTAAGAATCAAAATATCTGTGATAGAAGGCACTAAAAAAGCCGTGATACATAATACCGCTAACACACCCGATAAGACAGCTGGCTTACCAAAAATCTCATCATTCAGCTTTTGACCCATTGTACGCACGTCACGTACTAATGACGCCGATTTTTGCTCTTGCGAACGGTCTAAACCTCGTTGGCTATACATCGCCCATTACCTCAGGATTGTATTTAATAAGGGAAGCAGAAAAAGAAAGCGCCTTAATCGCTTCATTCACTACTGGCGTCTTCAAGGGCCGCCTTAATCGCCTCTCAACTAACCAGTGTGCATAAGGCCCTCCTACCTCAAGAAAAGGTGTCTGCCTACCCACAGAAGATAACATGTACCACATTCTTCGATCGACTTTTTTAAGCCACAGAAACTCAGAAGAAGCCACAACACCACTTGTTCTTGCGAGCTCTAACATCGATGCCATCACCGTTAAAACATAAGCATGAGGGCCCACAGCCCTTCCGACTGCCATGTTATCAGGAATATATTTCATCAAAAGATCTCTTGTACCCGAATAATCTAGCTTACCAGCACGGCTTGAAGCTGCTACCTGCTTCATCAATTTATTAGCCTCTTCAACACCATCCGATCCTTTAGCCGCAAAAATAGCAAATAAACACTGCGCATAAGGTGGCAGAGATTCTAACTCTGCCCACAAACCACCCATTTGACTACAAAATACACGATAAGCTTTGCCTTCGTTGACACGTACTACCTGTGTATTTTCTTCCATCGCCAAATAAGATAATCCGTACTTTTTCATAAACTCAAAAGGAGGCAACGACATCGCCCATACACCCTTGTTAATATCAACTTTTCCAAGATCTCCATCAACGACAGGACTTATATAAGGCCAAAAATTACCGCCCATCTTTCGATAGGTTTTCATACTAAATGTTTTGGAATATTTACCAGCCAAATGAAAAAATAAAAAATAAACAACAAAAGCAAATGTCACGATCACAATCAAAGGCAGATAATAGACGCCAACCTTGGAGGAAAAGCCAACAAAATCATTGAACGTCATTACATTTGGGTCAGAAAGAGACAATTGTTCTGTCAACATATCTAGGGAATTGAGTGACGCAACCTGGAAAAAAAACAAATGATTAATGGATTCAACCAAGAACTTGGCTACACTAATTTCTACATAACGAACTTTAAAAAGAAAGGCAAGGATTGCAGCATGCATATTATACCAAAGCAATGCAACACCTATACAAATACCGGCCACAATCCACAAAAAGTCTGCGGAATTGTTCGGAGATTGTTGTTGTCCACCACCACCGCGCATACATCATCCATGAACAAAGACACTCTATCAAGTATACTGAAAAAAAGATGTGTGATGCAAGTACTTTGTCAAACTTGCTTAATCAGACGCCCGTTCTTAACATCATAATAATCGTCACCGCCATGAATAAAGGCGTCAACACGGCTCACATCAAACGCCGTTGCACCCAGCGTCAATAATTCCACACCCCAACGATCATACGGTCGCAGCCCTGGCGCCTGCTTGAGAATCATCGCCTCGGCAACATACAATCGGATGCAAGCCTCTTTTTTTTTGTTAGCTTTTTGAGCAATACATGAAAGCGCATCCTTTTTTTCACGATAAATTGGACGGCCAGCACAATACTCTTTGAGTGAGCCTAGCTGCTTTTCCCATTGCATAATATTTTGACCATCTAATTGAAACAACACAATGTACACAGGCACAAGATTCGAAAAATTATTCACAACATTTGCTTTATCCTCCGCAGCTTTCTCACTTTCAAAGTTTAAGTGATGCTGTATTTGATCTCGAATGGATACAAGCTTTTTATGACACAAACGAATAATACCTGAATCGCCCCACTCATAATTCTGCAAAACGTCATTGATGCGACTAAGGTAATGATGCAACTTCTTATGATGCTCCTTCATAGGCGTTAACTAACGCACTAGCTGAGCGTTAAGTTACGAGGCTGCGGCTTATCATGGGCTAAAGACAACAAATCCTCACCAGCAGGGTGACCATGACTCTTAAGAATGCTGGCAATCTCTCGGATCTTCCCATCGAACTCTCTTGTTTTATTTTGTTCTGACATAACACAAATCTCCTTCAACCAAGGCCGGAATTAATTTTTTCATATCTATTATAGCACAAATGAACAATTATGGGAAGGCTCAAACCAGCCCAATTAATAACTCTTCCAACTCAACCACACCGCCAACACTACTTTTTGCCGCCAGCTCCACAAGAATATCAGCCAGAAAATAAAGCACGAGCAGCACCGGAGCCCTCTCATTCAACACCAGCCTCTTCCCTAGCATACTTCTATCTTCATCAACAACTTCCACCCCTAACCCATAACCAAAGCACAGCACGCACCGCTGATTAGCCCTTTCAACCAAACCTGGCAACATGCCATACTCTGAGAAAACCTCTTCCAGCTTCAAAGCCCGCTTACGTAAAGCAAAAGATAATCCTAGTGTATTGGCCAGGGCTTTACATTGCTCTATAAAGTGCTCAGTCATCCTAACCACCATGGCGTTGCCAATTTACGCTTGCCCGCTAAAATGGACAAAAGAACGCGACCAAAAACACGGGGAGAAAAACCATAGTATCGAATCACTGTCAAAAAAACCACAAAGAAAAGTGCGACAAGAAACGTCCACAACCTAATATGAAACAGCATAACCAGTAAAGGAAAAAAAGCAGAAGCATCAAAAACCCATAAACGAGCGCCACGAGAAGAGTCCCGCCAACTGGCTGTTGCTTTAGGCCGTTCCATACTTTGCTCCTTCAAAGAAAAAACAATCTATAAACAATAGTATACCACGAATACTGCCTCTTGACAAAACCCCCTTTTATCGCACATGATAATAGAGTGATTAAATCAGGGAGGAATCGTGCGTCACTTTGTTTCAAGTGCAATCCTTTTATCTTGTCTTTTTGCTTTTACCGCATGTAGCAACCAAGCAAGTCATACTGTTGTTTCAGGTATTAATTATGACTCAGACCTTTTCTCAAATGTGGATCGAGACAAGTACATAGATACTCAAGATATTCTTAGCTCTCTTGCTGACTCAGCGAAAACTGTCTCAGATGCTGTCCAAAAGATGGCTCGTGCAGCTGACATGCAAGCAAGAAAAGATCGCCTTCCTCTGGCTAAGCGCCGAGAACTATCTGCTTTCTCACGCTATGTAACTATCGACTGGACAGGCCCTTTAGAACCTTTGTTAAAACGCATTGCTCGAACCAATCATTACAAGTTAAGAGTCATCGGATCTCATCCCGTGATCCCCATACTTGTTTCATTGAATGTACATGACACGCCCATCTCAACTGTACTACGTGACTTACGTTTTCAAACGAGAAAACAGCAAGTACACATTGCCACATATCCCACCAAAAAAATCATTGAGTTGCGTTACAAGAAATCTTAAGGAAAGATGATAATGCGAAATTTTTTGTTAGGCTGTTGTCTAAGCACTTTGTTTATGGGTTGTAGCGATGCAGCAGAAGAGTCATTAAAAACCAATGAGATTCGTTTGACGGCCATACACAATACAGCCCTTGGTTTGGGCGCAAGACATGGTTTAGCTTGGGAAGCCAAACAAATCAATAGATTGTTAAAGGCACATGCGACTACACTCGATCAGCTTTTTAATTTTAACACTGTTATGCTGAAAAACCATTTAGTCCCTCCCGTCCTTCGTGTTGCAGATGCCTCATTATTACTCATGTCTCCTTCCACTATTAGGCAACATGATCGTTCTATTGATATTCTGAAACAAGCTCGTTTCACAACAACACCACCGACGTGGCGAACCTATTTAATACAAATTACACACAAATCAGACAAACCTGACCCATCCCTACTGCCGAAAGATGCCAACGAAAGGGAAGAGTGGGATCAAGCGATTGTAGAAGGCTTTAAGCGCGGGGCTGAGCAATCCCGTTATATTTTTCAGCAACAATTAGCTCGTCTTGTACAAGACTATACCGGCATGGTACTGTATCACAAGCTTCGCCAAGAAAATATTGTATCATCACCCATGGTTGGTCATGCCTCCCTTGGTATCACAGGCGATAAAAAACACCTTACCATTAACGATGCGGTTACTCGTATCACCAATCAATCTGATCTCAACCTTCGTCATGAATCATGGAAAGCATCGGTTTCGTCATCGAAGTAAATTGTTATGGATTATATTATACCCAACGAACCTAATCGTCTAAATCCATCTGACATCGATGCTATTCTTGGTCACTGTACTCAGCATAATGCCTCAGATATTACCATTCAAACCAATGAATCTGTCATTGCCGAAATTGAAGGACGATTACACCCCATCACACGTCGTAAGATTACTCACCAGGAAGTTGGTAATATTCTTAACGAAATTTATGGCGCAAACGGTACAATACAGCTACTAAGTGGCCAAGATTTAGATACTCATTATGAATTTAAACCAGACCGCATCACACGTTATCGTTATCGTGTGAATGGCACAGCTTGCCTAGTCGATGGTCATCCAGGTATTCAGTTAACGCTACGCTCTATACCTCATTTACCACCAAGTATTGATGACATGGCTATACCCGACGATCTGCTCGCAGCGTTGACACCTGAGGACGGTATTATTTACGTCACTGGCGCGACTGGCTCGGGAAAAAGCACACTCTTGTCATCTATAATACGAAACATCGCTGAAGAACCAGAAAGTCATCGGAAAATATTGACCTATGAATCACCCATTGAATTTACTTATGATGATATCAACAAACCCACTACCGTAGTAAGTCAATCTGAAATACCACTGCATCTTCCCGATTTTGCCAGCGGCGTGAGAAACGCATTAAGACGGAAACCTCGGTTAATATTGGTTGGTGAATCTAGGGACGCAGATACCATTAGCGCATCCCTTGAAGCGGCACTGACTGGCCACCCTGTATACACCACATTACATACCAATGGTGTACCAGAAACCATTCGTCGACTCGTTGGCTCATTCCCGCAAGAAGAGCGTCATGGACGTACTATTGATATTATCGAAACACTTAGAGTGATTGTATGGCAAAAACTCGTGCCTACTACAGATGGTAAACGTACAGCACTCAGAGAGTATATGATATTCTCAGAAAATATACGTAATCAACTGTTACGTGTTGACCCCAATCATGTGACACAAAAAACAAGAGAATTACTTTACCAATATGGGCAAACCATGTATAAAGATGCAAAAGAAAAATTTGACCAAGGTATTATCGAACAACGCGTCCTTGACCCTATTCAAGCCGCAGAAGAATACAAGCAATCACTACTCAAAGATGCCCAATCATCATCCGCTACCTAAAAGCGCTGCGCCAGGTAAAATAAAGGCAGCAACCACCCCTGAAAGAAACCCAAAGACATGACCTTCCCAAGACGTTGTGGCATGTTCTGGCACTAAATTACTTGCCATTTCGGTGAAATAATAAAAACATAACATACCCATCAAAATAGTCAGCGTAGTTGGGTGATGAATTGCCGCAACAAGCAAATACCCCCAATACCCCATCACCAAACCACTCGCACCAATATGAATGGCGTGTCGACCAAATAGCCATACACACAGCCCTGAAGAAAGTGCGATAAATAAAGTCACGCCTAATAAAGTTTCTTGGCCATTTAAGACAACAAGTGACGCTAAAACGCCACCAGGAATGGTATTCATGAACAAATGATTTGTACTACCATGAAGTAAAGGAGAGAAAATAAGACCTGGTAGCCCATACCATCGTCTAGGATGAATACCTAATACACATAATCGATAACCAAATAAAACGTTCACGCCATGAATAGCCCAGAGCACGAATAGCCCGCCAATTAAAATAGAAGCATTTTCTTGCCATGCCAAAAAACAAGCTTCTAATAATGCATTGAAGGTTTCTAACATGATTACTGCATCGCAGAACCGTAGGAGGACATCCCTGACTGACTAACACCCTGAACATGCTGAGAAAAAGTACTTTGTAATTCACGAAGGCGTCCAACCTCACCATATTCACGGACTGGCACACCAATCCACCTTAATACATAATTAGGCAATCGATAAGTTGTCGTCACACATAATTCAATGACGCCAATAATCATATAGCAATACATAAAAATCATTAAAATAGCTGTAGCATACTGCGCAAAATTTGAATACATATTCTGAACGGATATACTATCTACCCCCAGACCTCCTGCCATGCTTGAAGCGACTAAACTAGCAAACAATTGACTGGTCAACCATACCCCAAGATATACCATCAGAATAGTAAATAAAAAGCCCAATAAAATAAGCACTGGACGAACCATGACTGACAGTAACAACATCAATGACTGTGTCGCTCGGCCAAGAAATTCATGGCCTGTAGGGCTTGTCATACCCAATGCGACAAGAGGCATGGCAACCACCGCTTCAATCACTGAAATAAACCAACCTAAAACAGTAAAAAAGAAAGTAAGAAAAGGAATGAGTGGTATATAACACAGTGCTAGCATACCAATTAAAATCACAGGCAAGGACGTACCTATGGCAATCGGTACATACATAAATAAACGAGCCTTGGCAATCATGATATTTAATTGCAAGACCTGTGCTGAGTTTACGACAATACTGCCTACAATACCCAAGGCAGCAGCAACCACTCGCATAATCATACCCGCGATAGGTACAAATGGAGCAGGTGTATTTTCTAAGATACCTGCCAAACTTGTTAATGGACCACTGGCTGCAGAGATAGCCTGAGCAATCCCTTGAGTAAATAATGTTAAACCTTGATAATAATAAGTAATGGTTACATTGGTGGACCAAACATCTGATATCATATTCGTAAGAAACATCACCCCTGCATTAATCACGTCAATCCCAAAAGACATGATTTGATTCAATGGATTAGTCGTTAAATTAAATATTTGCTGATCAGAAGATGCGTTAGTAAAATTACTGACCCATGCTTTGGAGAGCTGATAAAGGAAAACATGAATATCATTGTATATCCATGAAGAAACACCCGTTTGTAAAAACTTATCCACATCAGCACCAGTAAAGAACGTGAAAATTTGGGAAATGGCAGCAGGACCAGGTGATCGAACAATGATGCCTCCTTGACATTTATGCGCAGTGAGTGGGTTCTGTGCAACTCCCATGATGTAGTTATAACCTACCATTTGAAAGTTGAGTAAGCCTGAACACCCCATGGCTTCCCATATATTCCAAGAGCGGTTTTTTTGCGCCGAAATGGCGGATTCCCCAGCTGTTTGCCATTGAGTTGATAAATTATCCACATCTTCATCACTTGAGATTGTGACGCCCGCAGCAGATAGTTCACCAGAAAAAACCTGAGATGCTGCAAGCAATTGCCCTTTTAATTTTGTCCAAGCCGCTGTAGAAAATTCACTTCTTCCTCCTGCTTTACCCTGCTGTTGAATGCTATTTTGAGCCGCTACTAATGTTGAAATAATTTGTTTGAGACCCGCCGATAGTGTACCAGGCGCAGGAGACGCACCAACCTCTCCAGCATTGCTGATAAGACGATTATACATAGGATCATTATGGTTTGTCTTATTCATTGAAACAGTGACGCCACCGGCATCTTCGAATTTAGTTTGCCGTACCGCACTGATGAAGTCTTTTGATGTCGTAAGACTACCCAGATACTCTTGAGCCAGAACAGAGTAATAAAATCCACTGGTAATCCACCCTCCTTTACTCTGTATACTCGGCGTATCCACGCTATCAGTTGTCACAATATTATTCGCTTCCATAAAGCTTAAGAAAGCCTGCTTTTGTCCCTGAGCATATAACTGAGCCGCACTAGATATTTTGGTAGCTATGGCACATTCATCACTATTTGCACATGCATACTTTGACAATTGTGTACTATCATTGGAAACAGCTTGCCATGCAGATAATGCTAAACTGTCCATGCTTGTAAACAATAATAAGAAGTTTTGATAGCGTTGACTGTCTAACTGTCTCTGGTACACAACCTTCGAAGAAGGTTTAGCATCAAACTTATCCCACCAAGCCTGTAACTTTTGCAAGGTCTCATTTTTAAGTTGGGCAATGGCGCTCTGTGTTGTGCTCATCGTGATTTTAGTCTGGCAATCAAATAATGCTGACTTATCATCTAAATTCGCAACATCTTCCTGAGGATAAGTATACACAACTAATTGATTACTTAACACATCATTTTGTCGAATCGAAAAGGTAGATGACGGTAAAACAGACTGATTATGATAGAAGCATAGCTGCGCTTTATAAAGCTTAATGGCCAGACTTTGAGCATTCACCAAACTTTCACTGTTACCGATAAGGCCAGCACCATTCTGTAACCCAGGTAAATCAAACATTGTATTGGGTATTTCTGAGACATTTGCCTGACTAGACATACTCGTGACAATACCACTATTGGCTACTTGATTCACACTAGCGTACACTGTATTCCACACACCGTTTGCAATACTCACGCCTTGCACAACACACCAAATGACAAACACTTGAATCATTGAGTAACCATTAAACGTGGGTGCTAACAGAGTCAATGCGGCTGAAGTCCTCAACATAAGTGGCGTAAAACGGCTATTCTGACCAACTGCCATCAAGGAGCCTTGAGCAGAGGTATTCACAACAGACATCGCTGTCACAGTAGAAATCACTGAGCCCGTAAAGATCAAAATGCCTAGATTAAAATAACGCATCATAATAGGCACTAGACTTTGACTAGGGGATGTTAAAATAGTACTCACATTACCAAAAATTTGCCCTAGCATATAAATGGACATATCAGAAGAAGAGCCACCATAGCCTGTACCAAAATTGTCAAAAAAGGTTTTTGCATTGGCTAAAGATACTCCGTCATCCGCAAAGCAAACAGGTACAATCATTGCTAAAGCGAATAACCCATATTTTAGTAACCAAGCATTTCG
>CACKMC010000023.1 GCA_902601155.1 Coxiellaceae bacterium
TGATAGCGAATAATCGGAAAAAATGCGGCTTTTTTTGCTTGGAGACTTCCAAGAAGCATCATCCCAAGGTACACTCAAAACGTGTGGGTTGTGCGTTGAACAAGGGAGAAACCAATGATGCGTGAACAACATAAATTGTCGCTTTATCCATCTTTTACAGTCAATCCTGACACCTTGCTTGAAACCCTGCATGATAAGTTAGCCACGTGCCGACAGTGGTTACAAGATCATCTCAAGCCGCCTTATACTTATGCATCGCATCTGGCACCTTATGCTGCGTATCAAGATGATCTTGCACAGTTTTGGTCTGTGGTGTCGCATCTGCATGCGGTGTTAGATCATGAGCCGCTTCGTAAGGTATACCCAGAAGCACTGCGTATGATCACGGCTTATTATATTGAGTTGAGCCATCATCCGATGTTATATCAAGCGTTTGAGGATGTGTATGCGCAAGAAGGTGAGGGGCTTAGTGAGTCAGTACGTGCTTGGTTACAGCACGAAATTAGAGATTTTAAATTGGCTGGCGTCCATTTGCCGGAAGAGAAAAAAACACCGTTGGCTGATGCGATGCGCGCCCTGTCTCAACAGATGGATCGCTTTGAGCACAATGTATTGGCTGCCACAGATGCTTGGTTCTTTGAAGCACGTTCATTACGACAATTACAAGGCTTGCCAGAGGATGTGATTGCTCATGCTAAGCAAGAAGCGGAGACACAAGGCAAGGAGGGTTGGTTACTCAGTTTACAAGGCCCTTGTTTGCAGGCAGTGATGATGTATGCAAAAGACATGTCTGTACGACGGCAATGTTATACCAAGTCAATCACCCGGGCTTGTTCACAAGTGCCAGAATTTGACAATACCCCATTGATCTCAGATATTTTAAAAGCACGTCATGAGCAAGCAGCATTTCTAGATTTTCCTTCGTACGCAGCCTATTCTTTAGCCGATAAAACAGCGGATTCTGTAGAGGCTGTGCAAACCTTTTTAGAAGATTTGGCTGAGCGGGCTCGTCCCATTGCTGCGAAAGAATGGGCAAATTTGCAGCGTTACGCGGCCCAAAAAAATATGCCCACCTTGCAACCTTGGGATATCGCCTATGTGAGTGAGGCCCTTCGCAAGGAAACCTTTGCCTTAGATGGTCACCACGTGCGTCAATATTTTCCATTGCCACGTGTACTCTCTGGCTTCTTTTCCGTGATTAAGCGTGTCTTTAGTATTCAGTTCAGTGAGGTCGCGACAGGCGTAGATACTTGGCACCCCCATGTGCAAGTCTTTACATTGATTGGCCCTGACGGGTTACCGCGTGGCACGGTCTTTTTTGATTTATTCAGTCGTGTGGGTAAGCGCGGCGGTGCTTGGATGGATGTTTGCCGACAGCGTATGCAACGTCAAGATGGTCAATTGCAATTACCCATGGCTTATGTCACTTGTAATTTTCCCCCACCAGTGAAAGGTAAGCCCTCTTTATTAACCCATGACGACGTGTTGACTTTGTTTCATGAAGGCGGGCATGCCTTGCATCATGTGTTAACGACTATTGATGTGCCTGGCGTGTCTGGTTTATCGCAAGTGCCATGGGATGTGGTGGAAGTGCCTAGCCAATTATTGGAGCATTGGGCATGGCAGCCAGAGGTGTTAAAACAATTAAGTCAGCATGTAGAAACGGGTGAGTCTCTCGATGATGAGACCATTGATCGCTTGATTGCTTCTCGTCATTTTCATACCGGCCTTATGACCTTAAGACAAATTTCATTTGCCTTATTTGATTTGCATATCCATCAGACATCTTTCCCCTTGGATGCTGCTTCGGTACAAGCGACGATTAATCGTATTCGACAGGAGTATATTTTGACACCGGTCGCTGATTTTGATCGTTTTCAGCATAGTTTTAGTCATATTTTTGCGGGTGGCTACGCGGCAGGTTATTTTGGTTACCTCTGGTCACAGCAATATGCGAGTGATATTTTTGCACGCTTTGAAGAAGAAGGGATTTGGGATGCAGAGGTCGGCCAATCTTTATTAGCCAATTTATTATCGCAAGGGGGTGTCTGTGATTTTCAGCATGCTTTTGAGACATTTCGAGGTCGCCCTGTTTCTTTAGATGCGATGTGTCGTCATACAGGATTGGCCCATGAATAAGGCAAGGTGTGCTGTGGCAGAGGCGGCATTATCCCATTTATCGGTTGATCAGGTGCTCGGTGTGGGGTCAGGCCGTACCGTTGAACACTTTATTCAAGCCATGGCGAAACATCCGCAGCGTCCTAAGCAAGCGGTGGCTAGTTCGCTTCGAACGGCAAAGTTGTTGCGAGCGATTGGTATCGAGGTGCTTGAATTGAATGACATTGACCACCTTGCTTTGTATATAGATGGTGCGGATGTGATTGATCAATGGGGCCATTGTTTAAAAGGTGGTGGCGGTGCTTTGACGCGAGAGAAGATTCTGGCCGATCTAGCAGATCGTTTTGTCTGTCTTGTGGATACTGAGAAGGTGCAGCCGCTGTTTCATGGTGATTGTGTGTTGACGGTAGAGGTTTTGCCGATGGCGCGTAGTGCCATTGCCCGACGATTGGTGGCGCTGGGTGGTAATCCCAGTTATCGTGTTGGGTTTGTGACGGATAATCAGCATATTTTATTGGACGTTGTCGGCTTGGATTTTGAGCAACTTGCTGACTTAGACCGTGCATTAAATCAATGGCCAGGCTTGATTGCCCATGGTTTATTCTATCAACAATCGGCTCACTTGGCTTTGGTGGGCGAGGCCAATGGTCGCGTGCAACCCATTGATTTTACCAGGAAAGGTGCTTAGACGCTGAAGCGTTCTCATCGATGATGATCAGGCTGTTACAGCGTAGATCGTGTGCTTGGTGGCGCCATGTGGGTAACCACTGGCATGCGTGAATGAGGCCTAGGATGGGGGGAGTATGTCTTTCGAAAGTTCGATCATAGTAGCCATGCCCATAGCCCATACGTGCACCATGGACATTGACTGCCACACAGGGTAGAAGTATTAAATCAATATCATCGCGTGCTAGGGGCTCATTTGTGGCGGGAGGAGACCATAGATGATGGTGTGTTTGTTGCAGTGTGGTTTGAGGGGTATAGCGTTTAAAGTCCAGCTGCTTGCTGTGGGGGTCACATACAGGCAGTGCCACCGTTTTTTTCTGTTGCCATGCATCATACAATGCGAGGCCAGGGTCTATTTCACCATCGATAGCCAGGTACCAAGCCACACACTGGGCTTGTTGGTATAGGGGGTGAGATAAAATAGCTTGTGCCACTTGGCGGCGTGCATGGTCTTGCTTTGCAGGTGAAAGACGTCGTCGACTTTGGCGTATGGTATGGCGCATACATGGCTCCAGCACAAAGGCTTGGTCAGCCTGAACCGTCAAGGATCAGGTGGGCACAGTTTCCAGTCACATCAGACTCACCAAACGGCCATGTACAACAGTCACTGGTGTATTGTTCCCATAGTAACACGTATCGACTCAGCGATCCAAAACCTCTGAATACTGGAGCACTTTCAATATAACAAATATCCTAGGTTTTGGCTATACTTTCAAGCTTCTCAATCATTTCTTCCACTTTAGGCAATACACTGGTGAGTGCAACCTGCGGTTTTTGAAATAACAGTTCATAACTCATGTTCAGAGCCACAAGAATCGCTAAATGTTCGAGTGAGGATGTGCCTGCACTTGGTTTCAATTCATTCATTTTTTTATTGAGATGTGTAGCAGATTGTTGTAATTGTTCATGCTGATCACTTGGGCACTCAATGGTGAAGGTTTTGCCCCCTAGTTGGATGTCAACGGCTTGACTACTCATGCTAATGCATGCCGTATTTGTTGCATGATTTGTTTGACTCGTTCCGCGGCGAGGTGATGACGGCTTTTGAGTTTTTCAAGGTGTTGATTTTGTTGGGCTACTTTTTGGCGTAAGTATTGATTTTCTTGTACAAGGTGATTGTGTTGACGAAGTAGGGCATCAATTAATTGGTCTACCGTCGATATTTTCTGTTCAAAAGCATGCTCATTAACCATCGTATTCCTCCTTGTGTTTTGTGCAAACATTGTGTGAAGTAGATTCATCATAGAGAGCATTTGAGGTTGGGTCAAGCGTTCAGTTGTGTTATCATAAAACCCTATTTATCAAGGAATTCTTGAATATGATTTCGATGGAAACCTACCAAAAAAGGCGACAAAATCTAGGGAATCGTTTGCCTGAAGGTCATTGCATTGTTTTGCAAGGTTCTGGAAAAAAAAATAGAAATGGTGATGTAGATTACCCATTTCGTCAATGTAGTTCTTTTTGGTATTGTGTACCTTTTACTGATCCAGATGCTCGTTGTGTGATTTATCGTCAGGGTGATGTCGTTCGGACCCTTTTATTTTGCCCACCACAAAGTGAAGTGCATGCACTGTGGGAGGGGAGGCGTTGTACGCCTGAACGAGCAGTGGTTGAATGCGGTGTGGACGAGGCCTATCCACTCACCTCTTTTACGACTTGGATGCAAAAAAAATCTTTTGATACCTGGTGGGTATGTGAAAAAGATCAAGTAGATTTACAAGGGGCGCATCAGGGGGCATGGCAATTTGTGGATGCTTGGTTAGCGACGGATCGTTTGATCAAATCATCGGATGAAATCAACTGTCTTCGTGAAGCCATTCGTATCAGTGTGGCAGGCCACCAAGCTTTGTATGAGCAGCGAAGAAGCCTTCAGTCTGAACAGGAAGCCGCTGCTTTATTGCATTATACTTTTGCCAAAGAGGGGGCAGCGGCCTGTGCTTATCCTTCCATTGTAGCGGGTGGATCACGGGCGTGTACGCTGCACTATATTCAAAATGATCAGCCACTTTCCCAAGGTGAGCATTTGTTAGTGGATGCAGGTGCTGAGTGGCAAGGCTATGCCGCGGATATCACACGGACATATGCCTTACATACGCCAGCAGTGGGTGAGTTTAAAGCCTTATTTGATTTAGTGCTTGCCACGCAACATGCGGTCATTGCGCACATTAAGCCAGGGGTGACATGGCAGGTGATTGAAACGCTTGCAAGGACTCATTTAACCCAAGGTCTTCATGATCTTGGCTTATTAAAGGGGACGGTGGAAGAGAGTCTGACAAGCGAGGCGTATCGCAAGTTTTATCCCCATAGCGTCGGACATTGGTTAGGCTTGGATGTGCATGATGTGGGGGGTAAGCAAGATGAATCAGGCCAATGGCGGCCTTTTGAAGCAGGCATGGTGCTTACCGTTGAGCCAGGTCTATATTGCCAAGATGTGCCCACAGCATTGGCAGGCTTTTCGGGTCTTGGTGTCCGTATCGAAGACAATATTTTAGTTACCGATACAGGTTGTGAGGTTTTAACACAAGCATTGGCCACGCATGATGGAACATGATGTGATTGTGGTCGGTGCCGGAGTTTGCGGCACAATGTTTGCAAGCCGTCTATGGCCTAGCAAACAGGTGTATTGTATGGATCAACGTCCCCGCCCTGATTTGTCCCATCAAGATCACCGTGTTATTTTACTGACGCCCAACACACTTGAAGCATTGCGGCGTGTTGGGGTCGCCATGCCAACCCGTGCTAGCATCCACAATCTTCATTTGGCCTATGAGCAGCATACATGGCCCATGGTGTGTGCGCATACGATGGGGCGCCAAAATCTGGCGCAAGTGTTTGATGCACAGGCATGGCAAAAACATCAGCTTGCTTTACCCATTCAATGGGCCACGTCATGTTTGGGTGTGGCGTATAAAAATAAATTATGGCATGTGCGTGTTCAGTCATCCGATGGGTCCATCGCTGAGCATTGTGCGCCCTGCTTGGTGGCAGCAGATGGGGCAACATCTTCCTTAAGACAGTACTTGGGCTTAAGGGATTATCCAGCCACTTCATCATGGCAATCCTGGGTAACTCGCGTGCATTATGAAGGGGATCCATCGACGGCCTGGATTACTTGGCAGCGTGATGGCTGTTGGGCACTGCTGCCTTCTCAACATGGGCAAGGTGTCATGGTATGGACAGGCTATCAACAGGCAACACAGTGGCCATCGCATTGGCCTGTGCGTACCAGTGATACCATGGGGACTAGTGCGTGTTATCCTTTGTTACGGGTTGAGCCACCACGTGACTTACCATCAGGCGTGATTTGCTTAGGGCAAGCCTATCAAAGTATGGCGCCTGCAGCAGCACAAGGCCTTAATCAGGGTATTGTGGGGACATTGCATATGGCTGCGCAATATCTACAGGGTAAGCCCATGGTGATGCCATCGTCACGTTTAGCACGTTTAGCCAGTTTTTCACCAGTCTATGGGTTACCACCGCTGTGCCGTTATTTGCCTATGCCGACGCTGGTGACTTGGCTTGCCAAGTATCTTTAAGCAAACAATCCAGGCCAAGGTGTAAGCCACGGAGTGTGGTGACTTGCTTGAGTGCAAGGATCATGCCGGCACGAAAAGCATCGTAATCATGCGTTTGATGTTGTATGCTGATTTGCTCACCTTGACCGTGGAGATGCACACTTTGTTGTGCTAAGACCCCTGGCGCACGGAAAGCATGGATGGGAACCTGATGATGCTGTCCCCCAAAGCAACCAGCCAGCGTTTCTTGGCTCTGGTGAGTGCTATGTGCTTGTGAGCGTGCACTTGCGATACGTTCGGCGGTGGCCATGGCAGTGCCTGATGGCGCATCTTTTTTCTGCAGATGATGGGTTTCTTGGATATAACAGTCTGGGAAAAAATGGGCGGCTTGTTCAGCCCATTGCATACTAAGCACGCTCATGATGGAAAAGTTTGGGACAATTAAGCCACCCTGAGGACAGTGTGCTTGTAGGCGTATCAAGTCATCGTGCTTTAAACCACTGGTGCCAATCACGGGTGAGCATCCTGCCTGGAGGATGGTTTCGATACGTTGCGCTAAGCCATGAGGTTCCGTGACATCCAGTACCACATCCACAGCTTGGGTGAGTGCATGGCCCAGTGAGTCTTGTCGCCCAACACCGCCCACGTAGGTCATATCCGCTTGACTGGCAATGACTTTTTTGGCAAGTTGTCCCATTCGACCTTGGTGGCCGATGACTAGGATGCGAAGTTTTTTCATAAATTATCCAATAAAATAAGTACGATAGAGAGGGGTGTGCATGTGCGTAAACAGCCTAACCAAAGACGCCACCAACAAGGTGATAAAAAGGACTCACTGGCTTGTTTAGGGATGCAAAATGCCATGAAGTAGGTGATGCCAAGACCGCCAAGTGGCAGCATGACATTGGTGCAGACATTGGCAAAGAGATCAAACACAGGCAGCTGATGCCACTGAAAATCATGCAAAATGCTCCATGATAAAGACAAGCATGCGCCGATCAACCAAGCGCTTAGACCGACCAACATACTGGCTTGTCGTCGGTTCCAATCATGGGCTGTGGTGAGATAAACAACCAAAGGTTCTGCCAATGAAATAGAGGATGACCAAGCAGCAAATAAGAGCAAACAGAAGAATAAGGGCGCCACCCATATGCCGTGTTGCAAGGAAGGGAAAGCCAAGGGTAGACTGGTAAACATGAGTCCAGGGCCTTGCGTGAGTGGTAAATGATAGGTAAACACCAGTGGAAAGATCGCGAGACCTGCCAGGCATGCCACCAAGACATCTAGGCCAGCAATGATAAGAATGGTGGGACCAAGGCGTACTTGATCATCCAGATAACTGCCATACATCAACAGGCAACAAGCACCAACCGCTAAACTAAAAAAAGCATGGCCCAGTGCAGATAAGGCAATATCGGGTGTGATGGATGACCATTGAAATGCCCAGAGAAAATGTAGGGCTTGTTGAAATCCTGGGGTGTGAGACGCGAAGATAACCAGGCCAATTAAAATGATAAACAAGAGTGGCAGCATCCAGGTTGTCCAGCGCTCTAGGCCTTTTTTGACGCCTTGCGCTACCACCATCATCGTCAGCACCATAAAACTTGTGTGGCTGATCAGTTGTTTCGAGGGACTTTGTAAATACTGTCCCCATAGCGCTTGAATACTTTGGGGTGTTTGGTGATTGAATGCATGAGTTTTGATGCTGAGTATAAGATAATACAACGACCAACCTGAAACCACGCTGTAAAAAGAGAGTACGCCTAATAGTGTGAGAAGGCTCCAGGTGCCAAGGTGAGTCCATGACTTGGATAATTGATAGCGCTGACATAACAAGCGAATCGTTTGTATGGGTTGATGCTTGCCCAGTCGCCCCAGGGTCATTTCGGCCATCATCAAGGGTAAACCCACGATAAGGACACACACCAAATAGACTAAGACAAAGGCGCTGCCGCCATGGGACCCGGCCATGTAAGGAAATTTCCAAATGTTACCAAGGCCAACGGCTGCGCCAGTGGTGGCTAAGATAAATGATAAACGAGAACCCCAGCGCTCATGTAGTGTTGTCGACATTCTGTGCTCCCATGCTTTAAGTAGTCTAGGTAAAAAGCATCAGAGACGCAAGTGGTAAGCGATTACGGTATTGTCATGTGGGTAAGATGTCGTTACAGTCATGCATAGCTGGCATGGAGCAAGTGCATGGATTTTTGGCAACAATTTGTAAAAACGCCGGAGCATCAATTAGCGACCCCAAAGCCGATATGCCCTCCACGTGTGATTGGCGATAGCTTCACTCGCCGATTTCCACATCAACGACGTTTTATGGTGGATGCACAATATCATGGTCTTTATTTGACACGCCGTGAAGCCCATACGGTTTACTATCTTTTACGGGGAAAAACCATGCGGGAAACGGCGCTTCGTATGGGATTGTCACCCAGAACCATAGAATATTATCTCAATCGTGTGAAACAAAAGTTAGGAGAACGACGAAAAGCTTGTCTTATTGAGCGTTTGTGTAAGACGGCCTTGGGTGATCTGTTGTTGTTTGGGCGACATCATGTTGTGATGGAAGTAGGGACATCACTTGTTGAATAAGTGCGTGAGATTGCGCTTCGACAAAACAACGTAGTACGGGCTCTGTGCCAGATGGTCGAACAATCAGCCGGCCTTTTTTATCAAGTAATTGACTGATTTCCTTGAAAGTTGCTTCATGTTCTTTGGCTAAAGCCGTTGGATTAGCATGATGAATATTATGTAAAACACTGGGGTATTTATGGTACTGGATGAGATCTGCCAGTGGTTTTTCTTCCTGCATCATCACAGCAAGAATTCTTAAGGCGCTGATGATACCATCACCACTTAAACTATAATCTAAATGGACCACATGACCTGATGGTTCACCACCCAAGACCCATTGTTTGGTTTGCAGTGCTTGCATCACATGACGATCGCCGACAGCCGTGCGTTGGAAGTCTAAGCCACTTTCTCTTAGGCTATTTTCTAAACCCTGGTTACTATAAATCGTGCTGACTACACCTTGTAAGGGCTTGGTAGCGTAGCGAGCCAGCACGTATAATACATCGTCACCGTCGTAGATTTTAGCTTGGTGATCTACCATGATCATACGATCGCCATCACCATCCAAAGCAAAACCAATATCAGCCTGATGAGTACGGACGGCTTCTGCTAATACATTGGGGTGTGTCGCGCCACAATGTGCATTGATATTCGTACCAGATGGTTCAGTATGGAGCGCAATCACTTGTGCACCCAGTTCTTCTAATACGGCTGGTGCGATATGATACGTGGCGCCATGTGCACAATCTAAGACAATGCGAAGGCCACGTAATGATAAATGATAGGGGAATTTGCTCTTACAAAACTCGATATAACGCCCCGGCGCACCACTGAGTCTCGATACTTTGGCAATATGACGTGCATCGGTGACGGTAATCGGTTGTTGGTAAGCTTCATCGATTTGAGCTTGTATGCTTGCAGAGATTTTATGGCCATGGCTGTCGAAAAATTTGACGCCATTATCCTGAAAAGGATTGTGTGACGCACTGATCATGATGCCAACAGAAGCACGTAAAGTATGTGTGAGATAAGCCACAGCAGGGGTTGGCATGGGGCCCAGTAAGCTCACATGACAGCCTGCTGCACATAGGCCTGCTTGTAAAGACGATTCAAGCATATAACCTGAGAGGCGTGTGTCTTTACCAACCAGCGCCAAAGAAGAAGGGTGGCTTTGAAATACTTGGCCAATCGCCCAGCCCAGTTGTAATAAACTGTGTGGGTTAATTCGATCATCCCCCACTGTGCCACGAATACCATCGGTACCGAATAAACTGGTCATATTCTCACTTGCTTGCCATCAGTTGGTTTAGCGTAGCAAGTGCGCGATGTGTTTGCAAGACATCGTGGGTGCGTAGGTAATCACAGTGCTGGGCGGATGCCCATAAGCCAGCCACCAGAGATGGTATCGCGCGATCTTCCACAGCTAGCTCAGGGAGATCTGAGATGTGTCGAAAATAACCTTTACGAGAGACACCAAGTAATAGCCGGTGATTTAAAGCGGTGAGTTGGTGCCATGATTGAAGTAATTCGGTATGCATGGCGTGGGTTTTGCCAAAGCCAAAGCCTGGGTCTAGCACCAATTGTGTGGGGGCTAAGCCTGCATCAAGGCAGCGGTCAATACGTTGCTGACAGGTATGCAGAAGCTCATCCATATGGGTAAAGGGCCCTTGTATCATGAGGCAGTAGGTGGTTTGATGGCTGGCTAAAAGCTTTAATGTTTCTTGATGGCAAGCGCCGTCAATGTCATTGATCCATGCAACCCCAAGATCAAGTGCTTCATGGATGAGATCGGGTTGACAACTGTCAAGGGATAAAGGGATATGTGGTGCTGCTTGACGAATGTGTTTTAAAACCGGTAACACTCTGTTTTTTTCTTCTTGCAGTGTCGTGTGTGGGGCATCAGGGTGGCTGGATGCGCCGCCGATGTCAATCACCGCGGCACCTTCGGCAAACAATTGTAGGGCACGATCAAGTGCATCTTGCGGCGAAGCGGTTCGGCTGGCTTGCCAAAATGAATCAGGCGTACAGTTCAGTACGCCCATGATCTGTGTTTTAGGTCTCAGTTGAGGGCTCGATATCACGTGTTTCAAACGTTTGGGGGGTTGGGTCGCTGGGTTTGGTTGGCGTGCGACGTTTGGGTTTAGCAGAAGGATCATCCGGTGCTTCGCCACCCATGATTTGTTTGATTTGCGCAGGATCAATCGTTTCATATTTCATCAGTGCATCTGCCATCAAATGAAGAGTCGCTTCTTTTTCCTTCAAGATAGCATAGGCACGCTGATAGCACTCATCAATGATTTTTCGCACTTCCGTATCGATTTCATGTGCCGTTGTGTCAGAGAGTTCTTTCGAGCGTGTGAATGAATTGCCTAAGAACACTTCTTCGTCATTGCTGCCATAATGAATTGGGCCCATGGTGTCGTTCAAACCCCAACGAGTCACGATGTTTTTTGCGATCTCTGTGGCTTTTTCTATGTCATTGGAAGCGCCGGTGGTGACGTGCTCACGACCAAAGATCAGTTCTTCTGCAATACGTCCACCATACAAGCTACATATGCGACTCATCAGTTGTTGGTAAGATTGGCTATAGGCATCCTTTTCGGGAAGGAACATGGTCACACCCAGCGCACGACCACGTGGGATGATGGTGACTTTATAAGGTGGATCATGGTCAGGGACACACAGGCCAACGATGGCATGGCCTGCTTCATGATAGGCTGTGCATCGTTTTTCATCGTCACTCATGGCCATAGAGCGACGCTCCGTACCCATCATGATTTTATCCTTTGCTTCTTCTAGCTCAGGCATGCCGACTTTACGTTTATTCGCCCGTGCTGCAAGCAAGGCTGATTCATTCACAAGGTTGGCAAGATCTGCCCCAGAAAAGCCGGGTGTGCCTTTGGCAATGGTCTCAATGTCGACGCTTTTGGCGGCGGTTACTTTTTTCATGTGGACAGCTAAGATGGCTTGGCGTCCACTGATGTCAGGTAAAGGCACGGTGACTTGACGATCAAATCGACCAGGGCGAAGTAATGCAGGGTCTAAGACATCTGGGCGGTTGGTGGCTGCCAGGACAATGACTCCTTCATTGCCAGCAAATCCATCCATCTCGACAAGTAATTGGTTGAGTGTCTGTTCCCGTTCATCATGACCACCACCAAGGCCAGCGCCTCGTTTCCTGCCCACGGCATCGATTTCATCAATAAAGATAATACTCGGTGATTGTTTTTTAGCTTGTTCAAACATATGTCTGACACGAGAAGCGCCCACACCCACAAACATTTCTACGAAGTCAGAGCCGGCAATCGAAAAGAAGGGCACTTGGGCTTCGCCTGCCACGGCTTTAGCGAGCAAAGTTTTCCCGGTTCCTGGTGGCCCCACAAGCAGTGCACCGCAAGGTATTTTAGCACCCATTTTTTCAAACTTTTTGGGGTCTCTTAGAAAATCAACCAACTCACTGATTTCTTCTTTGGCTTCTTCAGCGCCTGCCATATGAGCAAAGGTTACGCCGGTTTGACCACCATCAACCATTTGCGCACGGCTTCGGCCAAAAGCCATGGGGCCACCACGGCCTCCGGCGCCACCTTGCATTTGACGCATGACAAATAGCCAGACACCAATCAAGAGAATCATAGGGAACCAGCTGATAAAGATTTGAGTAAATAGGCTTTGATGCTCTTCGGGATGACTACGGACTTCGACCCCTTTTTTAATCATTTCGTTGAGCAGAAGCTGATCTTCCATGGGCATAAAGGTTTTAAATGATTGGCCATTAGTGAGTGTGCCAGAGAGTTCTCTGCCTTTCACGGACACGTCGCGTACTTGGCTATTACTCACATCTTTAACAAATTGAGAATAAGTCATGTTGCGATAAGCATGACTTGGGCTGGGGCCAAAATTACTGAACAGTGAAAAAAGAATCAAGGCAATGACTGCCCATAGTACTAGATTTTTTGACGAATCATCCATGCCATCATTCCTGTCGCAGAGTGAATACAGTATAAAACGATTTATAGCGCTTGTAAAACCTTGTGCTTCGATGTCAACAACTGTGAAGTATTATATACTAACGGTTATGCTCTCACCTGGAAAGTTGTCGCGATGGTGTTGATCAAGTCTTTCCAGAACATCTTTTGAACAATTATTTTTGAGACATAACTGATACAAAGAGTTACCTTCAAATTTTTGATATTCTTGATATATATTAAAATTATTCCCTAAGCGTTCAAGTATCATCTCTAGTCTGGCTAAACGACGTGCTTGATCAGATAGACTGCCTTTAGAGGCGCGATGGCAAAGATTGGTGAGTACATGCAGTCTTGTTAGAAAATCAACGTGAGGCAGTGTGATCAGCTGTTCTTCAGCATAGCGTTGTTTTTTAAGATCCGCTTTCTCTCCATATGTCTCAGTATTCGACCATGTCAGTACATAGTTTCTTGCGCTTTGTACTTTCTCTGCAGTGATATCTGTTTGTGTGTGAAGATCAAGAGAATTTAGCTGACCATCCATGTCTTCTTTGGTTGTCTTTGTTTTGGGATCAAATGGTGTTAACTTAGGCATGATCTCCGTCAATTTGGTATTTCTCTCGGTCTGTATCATAGATTTGGTGCTAGCCATCTTGGGTGGATAAGATCCACTAATCGATGTCGATGTGAGTTTATTAAGATCACCTTCGGCTTCTAAATCAGGCAATAGGTTGCTATCATGCCGTGTATCCTCAACAGGCCGCTGGGGCGTTTGTTTTGTAGGTTGTTTTTTTGCTTGCGATGTCATGGCTTTCTGGTCTGCCGGCCTAGTATTTGCTTTCACTTCTTGCATGTGAGGAGCAACGGGTAAACTTTCGATAGCCTGATTTAAATATTGACGTTGAGTCTCATCGATCTCTTCTGCTGTTGATTTGTCTATGATTCGTTGTATCAACTCGCGATCTGCTTGTGAATTAGGTTGTAGACCGTACGGTTGAGAGAGATTATCAAGTGCAGTAAGTTTTCTGGCAACCCATTCATATTCAAGACATTTTAGATTATCATGAATCTCCCCTCTTAATTGGATTGCTTGACGAATGTCTTGGCGAAATTGCTCTTTTTGTTTATCTTCTGGCGTTGATTGTTTGGAAGTTTTTGAAAACTTTTGCCATAGCTTGCCTTTTTTGTTTTTAGGGCTTGGCGGAGGAAGCCATGCATCTATTTGCTCTAAGGTAGGTAAGGTCGCGCCTAGTGTTAGTAGCTGTGCTGTCTGATCTTCATCATAGGACTTAATCGCGTGATGTAAGTTTTCATTAAGATGTTGTACTCCCCCTGAATGGGCGGGAGTAGTCAGTATAGGTCGTTTAGCAGTGGTACTCTTTGGAGGTGGTTTAGGAGAATGCGCTGGTTCAGGGGCCATGGAAACATAGTGGTTAAAAAACGCCTGCAAATCTTTATCACGAGATATTTTTTCTTGGATACCTTCTATAAAAGTACGATGTTCCGGTGAAATCGTGGTAGGTGTCTTGTCACGCACAGCCTGTCTGATTTTAATTTCGATTGGTAAGTTTTTTGTATCATTTTGATTTAAATTCATCATTACTGTGCTCAGTTTTATTTCGTTTAATTGGTCGGGCTTGATTGTTTGATTAGGCATACTAACTAATTCAGCTATTTGCCTTGAAGGGACGGTAGGGTCCTGTAGGCTGTCAGCAGGTTGAGGAGCTGGTGTACCTTTACTGGTAACATGGCTATTAAATAATTTGCTCAAAGCATCCTTATCTTTATGTTTGGCAATCGCTTGTTGGATAGCCTCATAATCTTTAGGCGGGATGTTGACCTTTGTCTGGCGGCTTATTGCCCTTGTATTGCGCCTTATTTTACTTAAGATTTTTCTTTCGGGTGTGGGTCTGTGTTGAGATAGGTCGTCTTTAAATACTTGCTGGATTAAACGACCTAATTCATGTTTGTTTGTTTGTTGTCTTTGCTGTCTTTGTTGTCTTTGTTGTCTTCCTTTTGTTCGTTGGCTTCGGTTTGGGCCTACACGCTTCTCATTAGGTCTAATTCGTTTTTTTTGTTGTTTTGTTTTGGGTCTTACTTTCACTTTATTAATTGGGTCGAGACTGTTTTTTTCTTCTTGGGTTGGAGAAGCTTTATCTTGTTCAAGCCATGCTTGATCCATCTTTTGCATAGCTTTCCATAATATTTGCTTATTTTGATTTGAAGTATTTGGATCGTTGTATACTTTAGCGATATCATTCATCAATTGATGATCTGTTTTTGATTCAAGTTGTGGATGGTATTCAATAGGTAATTGAGTGAGCTTTTCAAATGCTTGGACAGCTTCTTTTTGTCTATCATACCTTAAGTTATCTGTAATTTCTTGTCTTAATCTGACCGCGTCAAATATGTTCTTCCTAAATGTTTCATTTGTTTGTGATGTGGTTTTTTTCTTTTTAGGTTGAGTGAGCAATATTTCTAACTCCTCTAACGAAGGTAAGGTTGTGCCCATGCTTAAAAACCCTTTCACCCGTGCTTCGTCACCGGATTGAATAGCTTCATTGAATGCTAGATTCATTTGCGTTTCGACCTCAGGCCTTGTATCAGTAATGATTTGGTTAGGGGAGTGAGGGTCTATTTGATCAGTGCTTATGGCAGTAGGGTTACTCACATTGTCAGGTGCTTCCGCATAGGGGTCGTTATGTTCACCCTCTACACGGAGGCCAATCTCTAGATTCAGTGTAGCTATTATTGATTTTCTTAGCGCTTGATCTGCTTGAGTCAATAGAGTATCCCGTAGTTTTTTCTTCTCCTCTGTATCTGGCGATTTAATCTTGTTGGCCACTAGTGCTACAATTTGTTGATGAAAGTATAGATCGTGTGTGAGCGATTCTTTTCGGAGTAATTGGGTAACCTCATTAAATTCACTACGACTGCAATGATCTTTTACCTTCTTGTATAAGTCAAAGCTT
>CACKMC010000024.1 GCA_902601155.1 Coxiellaceae bacterium
ATTTTGTGTCTCTTTAGATAGTATAAAGAGAAAGTTTGAGTTCAATAGACCAATGCTTCTTTTGCCCTGTTGAGCAAGTGCCAAGCTTTGATGCATCGCTTTGCTGGCTTTTATGATGATTTTATGTAGTTGGTTTATCAACCTTGTGAGTTCTCTACGCATCATGCTATTTTGATCATCGAGGTAGAAGGCTATACTTTCTTGGCTTTCATAAAATTCGATAATCTCTTGTCTAAGCCGCGCGATGGGTTGTGGCCAGTGTCTATGGGTATGTAAAGAAGGTCTTAAACCAGAGCTTAAGGCGATTTGGCACTGGTTGATGAGTGTTGCCTGATGTCTATCGATATCTTCTGTGAGTGCGTGGTCGCTTAAACCGGCATAAGTGTTTAATGTTCGCAGCGCTTGATCAAAATGACGGTGCTTTTTATCTAGCATAAATAGCGCACGCAAGAACGTAAGGGTGTGATATACAGCATGTGATTTAGGTATTAACTGTTGAATCATTGCCAAATCATCACCATAGTTATCGAGTAATTCCCGCCAACGATTATGTTGTATGTTTGTTTTTATGGTTGTTAATGCTGTGGTGAGTTTTTCGTAGTCTTTAAATAGAGGCTGTGCTTCTTGTGGGGTCATGGCAAATAGTGGCGTCATAAATTGGCGCAAGTGAGGGTGACCAATTAGACTTGCACGTTTATAGGATTGAAAGATCATTTGTGCTTGGTGAACGTTAATTTGAAAGCCCTGCGCTATCAAGTGGTCACGTCTTTTTATCAGTGCTACGTTTTGATTGGCATGAGGATCTCGCAGACTGTCTTGTAGAAGTGCGATGCATACTCGGTGTTGCTCACGGATATTGCGAAACATTTTTAGCCCTAAATCAACTATATTATGCAAATTATACACACTAATATATTTAATGTAAATATTTAGCGTTTTTTTAGCACCATTAAAGCTCTTTTTATTTTGCGGTATTGGTGCAAATCCTTATTTAAAATAAAAAAAGTGTTGACAAATCAATGGCTTTGTTGTAAGTTGAACATAATTAGTCCACAAGGAGGTGGTTATGAACTTGATGTTTCACGTTTGTTTGCAGGAAAGCAATTTTTCTCAAGGTCCATGCGCAGTGCCCTCGGATACGCCCCAGGATCCAACACGCCATGCATGGCAGTCTGAAACACAGACATCTGATTTATGCTAGTGAACAAGGCGCCTATGGTTTTTAGGCGCCCTTCATGACGTATGAGTGATTAATCTCGAGTTGTTGAGTCGTCTTGGTAGTATTGTTGACCTCGTTGAATAGTCGGTCGTCCTTGCGATAAGCGCCATCGATTGCTATCACGTAAGGAGTAAATACAGCCACAATATTCTTGCTGGTAGAATGACTCTCGTTTTGCGATACGTATCATACGCTGAGAGCCCCCTTGTTTACGCCAATTATGCGTCCAGTAAATAAGGTTGGGATAAGGTTCAGCAGCACGCAAACCACAGTCATTGATTTGATCCATGTCTTTCCAACGCGAAATACCCAGACAACTGGTGATCACATCGAAGTCATGCGCATCAGCATAAGCTGCTGTGACCTCAAAGCGTTGATCAAAACACACGGTGCAGCGTTTGCCTCGCTCTGGTTCATAGGCTAAGCCTTCGGTGCGTTTAAACCAGGTCTCGACATCGTAATCACCATCAACAAAAGGAATGTTGTGGGCTTTGGCATAACGAATGTTTTCCTCTTTACGCAACATGTACTCTTCTTTTGGATGAATATTAGGGTTATAAAAAAAGATGGTGTATTCAATATTTGCTTCTTGTAATGCACGCATGACTTCACCAGAACACGGTGCACAACATGAGTGAAGCAAGCATCGTTTACGACCGTCTGGTAAGGTCAGTGTTTGACTCATGTGGGGGCTTCCTCTTGTAAGCGTGCCTGTTGTATGGCCCATTGATAGGCATTGTCAAAGACACGTTGCCATGGACTCCATTGTCCATAGAAATTAGGATGCCATGTGTGTTGAAAGCCTTGGGTGCATCGCTCAATCACGGGCTGAATCGCCATCACACGACCATCATGAGAACAAAGGCCCAGTGTGGTATGGCCAATCGCTTTGGCTTGATGGGAAGTGGGCGTGAAACCTTCGCTGTCTACATGGCGTAAGCAGTGTTCATCATGTGGCGAGCCTGTGTATGCACCATAGGCTGTGGAAAATATCACAGGCAGTCGCGAACCTTCCATGCCTTCAAAGAAAATAGAAGGGGAGGGCGTGATTTCGGCCAATAGCCATTGGTGTAGATCATGACCACATCGATTACGCACAAAGGATTGCCAGTGTTCTGTGCCGGGAATCATGTCACGTAGGTGTGTTAACACATGTGCCCCATTTTGTATGCCGAGTGTGAAGGTATCAGGTCGGGCAAAGAAATCACGAAAGATAGCGTGTAACATGGGGTTTTGTAGGATTTCTTGTGCCCAGGCAAAGGCTGGTTGTGGCGCATCATCAAAACTTGTGCCACTCGTGAAGGCTAAGCCAACACAGCGAGACAGCGTGGCGCGTTTATCCATCAGATCTTGCATGGTGACTTGTACCGCCACGAAACCAGCGCTTTGAAAAGCAACCGCCAATTCTTGATAACCTGTTGACCCTTGTTCTTCTAGGATGGCTACCCATAATTCCGGGGCATCTTTGTCTGGTGTGATACGTTGATTGGCATCGAAGCTGGTATGGTTTTCATGCAGTGCCTCGGTAGCTTGAGGCACAAGGCTTTCATGGTCATGTTTGGATGGTGCCAACGCTTCGTGAAAAGTCTGGGCCCATAATGCATACCAGTATTGCCAGGTGCCTTGTAGCACGGGTTCTCGATGCCATGCAAAACAAATCAAAGGATGACGGGTGACGTGCCCAAGGCATAGGGGGGGGGTAGCTCAATGATTTTGCACGGGCCATGACTTCGGGGACATGCTGGGTAGCCACCTGAATGACGCAACCAAGTCCTTCGTGAAAAAGGGCATGAATAGGACTTTTTGCATAGTTGGGTAACTCAATACTTGCACCACACTGTCCTGCAAAACACATGGTCATGATCGTTGTCATAAGACCACCGTTTCCTACATCATGATAAGCCAAGACGTGTTGGCTTTGGATCAAATCAACCAGCCATGTGAGGCCTTGCTTAAGCGTGTCAGGGGACGGGACTGCCGGTGCGAGGCCGCCTGCTACACCGCTCACTTTTTGCACGATGCTGCCACCCAGGTGCTGATCATGACTCAAGGGTAAAAAGATCAACGTGCTGTGACGTACGGCTTGTAGTGCCGGTGTGACATGCTTTCTAACCTGCTGCACGGGTTGTGTGGCAGATGTCAGTGCAAAGGTTTTATGGGCTTGTGCGGGATGGTGTATGTCATGTTCGAGCGTCAGTCCCAAGGCTTTGGCATAATCATCGACACTGGCGCGCACTTTTGTGTTAGGCTCACCATGCCAGTGCATATGGACTAAAAGAGAAGACCAGGCCATTTCTCCACTGCTGGCCAGGTTAGTCAGCGCTTCCCCTAGTGCTAACAAGGCCGCGGCTTCTTCCGAGAATGCGGCCACAGGTGGGCGTTCACCAACGGCATGGGCTTGTCCTTGTAGGCCAGTGAAGTCATTGGCCACCATGGCACAATCTGCCACAGGTGTTTGCCAAGAACCTACCCAGGGCGCGCGAGCCACTAAGCCCCCTTGTGTGGTATCAAAACGTGATAACAGCGCCGAGAGATCAGCAATGCAGGGGGCTTGCAACACACGACTTGCCAATTGGCTAAGATCGACACGCTCAGGCCACACAATGGCTTGGCCTGGTTCGCTTGGTTCATCGACTTGAGGTGGCGTAGGGGGGATGGCATGACGCTGAATATCAGCCAATGGAAGATTGATGACGGTTTCTTTGCCTTGGTGGCAAGTCACAGTGAGTGTCGGCTCTGCTTCTAAACTGCCTAGCATACCAAAGGGGCAATGATGTTTTTCAATGACATCACGTGCCATGGCCCACTGACTGGGATCAAGGGCTAACAAGACGCGGCCTTCGGTTTCATTACACCATTGTTCGAGAGGGCTTAAGTGGGGATCTAGGCGGGGCAGTTGATCCAGGTCGATCCTTGCGCCTACACGATGCTGCTGTAACCATGCCGGCAGGGCGCTTGCTAACCCACCGCGCCCAATGGATGTGATGGCAAGCAATGGGCAAGGTGTGTAGGATGCCATGCGTTCGAGTACTTGTTGACACTGACGGTGTCGCAGTGGTGCCAGTTGTTTGAGGCGTTGACCTTGTGTGTCTTTAAGTAGGCCGATGGCCTGAGCGGGTTCGCCGATAATCACCAAATAAGTGCCTGGTGTGAGCGGGTTTTTAGGCAGTTGACGTTGGGTGCCTAAGCTGTGTGAAAACAAGACTGGCGTATCAAAATGAAAGTCGGTTTGCTCATGGGTCCGGAGAAAGCATGCAGTGAGCGGTATACCTGTTCGGTTGCTCTGCATCACATTGTATTGGACGATACTTTGCAATGCTTCGTAGGCCGATTGTTCACCATGATGCGGACGGTCATTTTCCCAGGGTTTAGGGAGTGTCGGTATGTGAAGATCAGAAAGATATAGGCCCAAGGTTTGACTGCTGATGCGTGAACCTAAACCATGTGCAATCACTGTTTTATGACGACGCCCATGCGTGATGGCGCTTTCTATGCCATAAGGGGCTTGAAGTGTATGTAGGCGTGAACAGTGGGTGGCATGCAAGCGATACTCATGCCATTGATAGACGCCGTGCTGTTGGCTTGCCATGAAACGATAGCTGGGGATGGCTTTGTCTTGTGTGCACAGCGAGGTTTCTTTGTGATGATACTGCAATAAAGTCACGGCTTCACTGGCAGTGAGTGGTTGACGACGTGTTTGGCTGATGGTTTGCAGTCGATCATAATGCTGATCTAGGAGTGTGATGCCTAGGTTGGCAAGTATCGTTTCAATTTTGGGACGATCGGACAGTGTCACATGTTGGATGCCGACATAACGTCGTCGTAGGAAATAATCTGCCCATGCTTCCTGTTGATGATAGCGCTGATAGTGTTCAGGGGCATGAAAGGCCTGATAGATGGCTTCTTTTTTGTCTTGCGTGGTGCCTTCTTCTGGGACAATCACCCAGCCTCGTTCGATTTGAGTCACCCCTTCAATGCCACAACGTTGGAGAAACTCTAAGGTGTTGACTGCCCAGCTTGAGCATACGCCAGGATAAGGGAGCAGGGTTAAAAAATCTTGTTGAATGGGCCAGGATGCACAGGGTGTGATCGCAAGCAGGCGTTGGACATGTTCATGCTGTTCAGGGCTCAAAGGTTTTTTGAAATCAATGTAGGCAAGGTGCTCAGTATCCCGCGGATGTTTTGGGTCCACAGTCTCCCACAATATTAATGCATAGACATCACCGTGGAAGTCGCGATGTTTGAATGCTTGCGCATCATCCTGATGGGCGCGTTGAAGCGAATAAAACATGAGCAATCCTAGCATTTATTGCTTGAATTATCCCATAAGATGGTAAAGAATCCTAGTTTTTTTTTACATAGGATGTGCATCATACCAAGTTTTACCGGCGTGAATATCAACCACCAGTGGTACATGCAATGACCATGCTTGTGTCATGGCCTGTCGTAGGCCTTCGATGAAAGTGGCTTGTGCCTGTTCTGGTGTTTCAAAAACCAGCTCATCATGCACTTGTAATATCATATGACTGCCACTGTTTTGAAGCAGTGGTGCGAGTTTAATCATCGCGGCTTTGATGAGATCAGCCGCACTGCCTTGAAGTGGTCCGTTGATAGCGGCACGTTCGGCGGCTTTGCGCTGCCCTGCATGTTGACTACGAATGGCAGGCAGGTAGATACGCCGGCCTCCTAGGGTTTCAACATAGCCTTGCGCATGCGCCAAATCTTGCATGCTTTGACGATAGCGCTGGACACCAGGATAGCGTGCGAAGTAAGCGTCAATATATGCTTGGGCGGTATGGCGGTCGGTGTTCAGCTGTTTGGCTAGACCAAAGGAAGACATGCCGTACATCAGGCCAAAATTAATGGTTTTGGCATGGCGGCGTTGTTCTCGTGTGATGGCATCTAAAGGGGTGTCAAATAGATCAGATGCAGTCTGACAATGCACGTCTAAGTCTTCTTGAAAAGCGTGGACAAGTTGTTCATCTTGGGCAAAATGTGCCATCAAACGTAATTCAATTTGGGAGTAATCTGCGGCGATTAACACGTGATCATCTGGGGCCACAAAGGCTTGACGAATGCGTTGGCCTTCTTC
The DNA here is from genome assembly GCA_902601155.1 of Coxiellaceae bacterium. GTDB lineage: Bacteria > Pseudomonadota > Gammaproteobacteria > Comchoanobacterales > Comchoanobacteraceae > CACKMC01. The sequence goes on from CACKMC010000024.1 coordinate 6,312, forward strand.
ACGCTTCATCGGGATATTTTGTAGATTAGGGCGTTCAGAGGATAGTCGGCCTGTGCTTGTGACCGCTTGATTAAAAGAGGTGTGAAGGCGCTGTGTATCAGGATGGCAGGCGGCAGGCAAGGGGCGAAGGTATGTGCTGTCTAGTTTATGCAAATGACGATAGTTTAATAAGCAATCGACTAGTGGATGATGATGGCGCAATTGCATCAAAGCTTCTTCCGAGGTGGCAGCTTCCCCGGAGGGTGTCTTTTTAAGCACAGGCAGTGCCAGTTGCTCAAAGAGAATCTGACGGACTTGTTTGGGGGAGGCAAGATTAAAGGGGGCGCCTGCCATGGTATGCGCTTCATGAATCAGTTCAGCCAATCGTTCACTGATCATCTGATGTTGTGCATGTAAGGTATCGCAATCGATTTTTACGCCATGGTGCTCCATGGCCACCAGCAGAGGGACTAAAGGATATTCAAGCGTTTCCAGTGCTTGTTTGACCTTCGGTTGTTCTGTTAATTTCTCTTGAAAAAGCATGGCCAGCTTAAAACTGATGTCCGCATCTTCTGCGGCATATTGGCAGGCTTTGTCTGCAGGCACTTCGCCAAAATGGCTGGCATCACCGAGTACGGTTTGAAAAGATAGGGTGTCAAAATGAAGGTAGCGTTGTGCTAATTCGTCTAAGTTATGACGATGACTTTGTCCAAATAGCATATGGGACATCAACAGGGTGTCCCATAAAGGCGCTGTGACGCGAATACCATAACGTGCCAAGACACCTAAGTCATATTTGAGATGATGACCGATGATCGGGGTATGGCCTTGAAAAAGTGGTGTGAGATCACGTAAGATATGATCCAAAGAGAGTTCCGTTTGGCAGTCACGATGCGCCAAAGGCAGGTAGATTGCCCAGTCTTGGGTGGCTAAGGCGATGCCAACGATGTGAGCTGTTTGACAATCTAGGCTGGTGGTTTCTAAATCAAAAGCAAATGACTTGGCTTGGCATAGGGCCTGGTAATGCTTTTGCCAGTCTGCTTGGGTGAGTAGGCATCCATAATCGTTTGCCTGTGATTGTGCAGGGGGTGGGGCCAATGCTTTGAGCCATCGTTGAAAACCCAGTTGTGCATAGCTGGTGCGTAGGGCCTCTTTTTGTTCAGGCTTGGCTTGTAATTGCTCGATGGTATAGGGTAAATCCAGTTGCGTATCGATACGTGTGAGTTGCTTGGCAAGCGCCAGTTGGTCCATGTGCGCGCGCAGTGATTCTCCCACTTTACCTTTGATGTCATCTGCCTGTGTGATCAGTGTGTCGATGTCACCATATTGATTCAGCCATTTGGCAGCCGTTTTAGGACCTACTTTGGGAATGCCGGGGATGTTATCACTTTGATCACCCATCAAAGCCAAGTAATCAATGATTTGCGAAGGCTTGACGCCAAATTTTTCTTCTACCTTTGCAGGGGTCATGGTTTTTTTGGTCATGGTATTGACCAAAGTCACATGATCGTCCACCAATTGTGCCATGTCTTTATCACCGGTGGCAATCAAGACAGAAAGCCCTTGTGCTCGACCTTGTTGACACAAGGTGCCAATGACGTCATCCGCTTCTTCACCGTCTTGAATCAGCGGTGGATAGCCCAGTTGGGTGAGTAATTGATATAAACGCGGTACTTGGCTCTGTAGACTTTCTGGCATCGGGCCACGATGGGCTTTATAAGGCGTATAGATACTATGGCGTCGGGTGGGGCCTTTGGGGTCGAAAATAATGGCGACATAAGTACAAGGGTAGGTAGTACACAGCATTTTGAACATGCTGACAAAGCCAAAGATTGCGCCAGTTTCTTCGCCTTGCGGATTACTAAGTGGGGGGAGTGCGTGGTAGGCCCGGTATAAGTAATTAGACCCATCTATCAATAAAAGGCGTTCTGTCATATTAATCCATCCAAAATGATGGGCTGAGCAAAGCCAGTATGGCAATAAGTTCTAGCCGGCCTAGTAACATCATCCCAGTCAGTAAGAGTTTTGCACCATCTCCCAAACCATGATAACCCTGAGCAAGTTGACCAATGCTGGCGCCCATGCCAGATAAGCAAGCGGTGATGGCGGCAAATGCAGTGGGCATGGTATAACCCATGGCGGTCATGATAATCAGTGCTGCAAAATAAACCAAGCAATACGTGGCCACAAATCCTTGCATGGCTTGGACAAGTGGTTCGGATAAATGACGGGCATGAAAGGGGGTGGCAAGCACTTGGTTGGGATGAATCGTATGACGAATCATGTGTGTGGTATGTTGTTTGAAACAGACAAAACGTATGATTTTCATGCCGCCACTGGTGGAGCCTGAGCACCCACCAATCAGTGTGACGATCATAAGCAGCACGGGTAAGCCAGCAGCCCAGGTGCTGAATTGATCATACTGTAAACCTGTGGTTGTCAAAGCACTGACGCTGGCAAAAAAACTGCTGCATAGGGTGGCTAACCAAGTCACATGATGACTGTCATGGCTGCGATGGTAAGCAGTCCATAGAAAGAGGATGGCCAGGAGGAGTAGGAAGAAGCGCCATTCGTTATTGCGTGCAAAAGGCCGTAGACTTCGTTGTCGCCAGGCTTGGAAATGGAGCGCGAAGTTCATGCCACTGAGTAACATAAATACACTGGCGATCCAGGGGAGCGCTTGAGAAGAATAATGAGCAAGGCTGCTGTTGTGTAAGGAAAAACCACCGGTAGATACGGTGCCAAAAGCATCGCACAGTGCTTCAAACCAGGATAACCCACATAGCTTGAAAGCAAGGGCACATAGTATAGTCAATCCCACATAGAGCATCCATAAGACATAGACGGTTTGTTCGACACGGGGCGTGAGACGCTCTTCACGGATTAATCCCGGCGCATAAGCGCGCAGTAATTGGGCACCCCCGACATTCAGCAAAGGTAAAATCGCTGTGGCTAAGATCACAATCCCTAAGCCGCCGGTGAATTGAAGCCATTGATGATAAAATCCCATACTTCGTGGCAGTTGATCTAAATTCACGATGACTTCGGCACCGGTGGTTGTCATGCCTGACATGGCTTCAAACCATGCATCTACCCAGGATAGGTAGGGCATGCCCCAATGAAAAGGCAGTGCGGTGACACCACTGGCAATCAACCAAATCAGCACCACCAATAATACTTGTTCTTTGATGGGTAAAGACGTCGGGCGATGGTGGGTGCCGAATAACAGGCACAAAAAAGCCAGGCCATATAACACCAGCAGTGACATCACAAAAGGACCCTGCATAGGCTCATGGTAATGCCAAGCCACTAAGATCGGTGCCGCTAATGTGGGGGTAAGACACAAAAGTAAACGGCTCATTAAATAACATAACTCACGCCAGAGCACAGTTGTTTCCTAGCCTAGGTTCTCACAGCATGGCGAGTTGTGTGGCATCTGTCAATGGGGTGTGCATGTTTAACGTTTACAATCCGCTATAAATTCGTTAGTCTTTTTATTTTTGAGGATATAAACATGACACGTACTTGTTCTATTGAAGTTGGCGTTGCGTCTTATGCAGAAGGGTCTGCGTTGATTCAATGTGGTTTAACCAAAGTGTGGTGTACCGTCAGTGTGATAGAAGGGGTGCCTCGTTTCATGAAAGATAAAAAAGGGGGGTGGTTGACGGCGGAATACAGTATGCTGCCACGTGCAACCCATACGCGCAGTGATCGAGAGGCCGTGCGAGGTAAACAATCAGGGCGTACGCAAGAGATCCAGCGATTGATTGGTCGTTCCTTGCGCAGTGCTGTGGATTTAAGTCGTTTGCCTGCGGTGACTTTAGCCGTCGATTGTGATGTGATGCAAGCCGATGGCAGTACGCGCATGGCCGCAGTGACCGGGGCCTGTGTGGCCTTGTTTTCAGCAATTCAAACGTTACAATATCAAAAGAAATTGAAAGTAGATCCCATCCGTCATTGGGTGACGGGTGTGTCAGTTGGCATGGTGCATGGTCAAATTTGTGGTGATTTAAATTATGCTGAAGATTCTGCAGCAGATACGGATTTGAATGTGGTTTGGACAGAGCATGGTGACTTGGTTGAAGTCCAAGGGACTGCGGAGGGTAAGCCTTTGGCGCCGAGCCAGCTTCATGGTTTGTTATCTCATGCACAAAGCGTTCATCAAGCACGATTGGCCATACAAAAACAAGCCTTGGGGATTGTCGAGACGGTTTAAGTGGTGGTTTGTAGGGCAATGGCTTGGCAGCCTGCACGGTTTGCCGCCTGGATCAGGGTGATCACTTGTTGATAATTGACCCGTTTGTCTGCCCGGATAATCAATCTTTTTTGTAGACTTTTGTGTTGTTTCCAATAGTGTTGAAGGCGTGCAACGATTGCTTGGCTTGCTATTTTCTGCCGACGACCATTTTCACCTTGGAAATAAAGTGTATGATGATGGGTGAGTGTCAAACTGACTGGGCCATGTGTGGGTGAGGCACTGGCGCTACTTTGGGGTAGCTGTACCTGTAGCGATGGATGAATCAACGGTGCTGTGACCATAAAGACCAATAATAAAACCAGCATCACATCAATAAATGGGATGACGTTCATGTCATGTTGTAGGCGTTTTTTCATGGGTATGTAGGGTAAAAGTGAGGCTTTTCTTTAGGGTTTCTAAGTGATCATCGAGATGATTCATGCCGCAAGTGAGGCGATTGTATGCCACGGCGGCAGGAATGGCGACCAAGAGGCCAAGGGCAGTGGTCATCAGTGCTTCGGCAATACCTGGGGCAATGAAAGCAATGCTGACTTGCTTGGCATCAGCCAGGCCACGAAAGGCATGAATCAGTCCAACCACCGTCCCGAGTAATCCAATGTAGGGGCTGATGGTGCTGATGGTGGCCAGCCAGTGTAGTCCAACCTCCTTTTGTTGAAACCAATGCTCTTTGGCGATATCCATACGCCGAAGCATTTGTTCGATACTGCTTTGGCGTTGATAGGTCTCAAAGGCCATGACCATCACTTGGCTTGCAAGATGCGATGTTTTTTTACGTTGGTCTTGGTAAAAACGATCCAGGCATTGCGCTTGCCAAAAAGATTGTAATAACTGTTCCGCTTGTGTTTGAGTATGGTAAATAGGCCGGCCAAGCAAGACAATCAATGACCAGCTGGCACAGGATAAGGCCAATAATCCAAGCATCACTGCTTGCACAAGCAAAGGCGCATGCCATAGGTAACTAAGTAGATTCATGAGATGACTCCAGTGCATGGTGTATGTCATGGGGGCAGCGTGTCGGGCGTTGTGACGCTTTGGCAACACAAGCCAATGTGATCACCGCTTCACAGCACTGTGTTGCCCCCACCGCAGCCACCTGGTGCCAAGTGCTTCGCACGTGACCAAGATGCGTCGGCTCACAACTTAGCGTGACTTCGTCACCGAGTTTAGCGGGTTTATGCCATGTCAGTTTTGCTTGATGGACAACAAAAGCAATCGAACCAAGATCAGTCAGGGGGATACCACACGATGCAAAATATTCGGTCCGAGCACGCGCCATCCACTGTAAGTAGCGGCTATGATACACCAAACCAAGGCAGTCGGTGTCTTCATAATAAACGCGTGTTCGGTAAGTGATCATGGGCTATGGGCCATATCTCTAAGTACGGTATGTAAGATGCCGCCATTTTGGTAGTATCGCAGTTCTTCCTGGGTATCGATGCAGGTGGTGACTGTGATGGTGTCTTGTTCCCCAGAGGGGCGTTGAATATGCAAGGTAAGCGATGTACGTGGGCTTTGCATGGTTGTGAGACCTGCAAGGTCGATCACTTCTTCCCCAGTGAGTTTAAGCGAAGCCAGCGTATGCGTGGTAGGCAGTGCCACAGGGAGTACGCCCATGCCAATCAAGTTGCTACGGTGAATACGCTCAAAACTTTCTGCAATCACACAACGAATACCCAGTAACAGCGTGCCTTTAGCTGCCCAGTCACGGGATGAGCCTGTGCCATATTGGCTGCCTGCAAAGACCACAGTGGGCGTGCCTTCTGCTTGATAATGCATGGCCGCTTCATAAATCGTGGTGAGTGTGCCATCAGGGTAAACGCGGGTATAGCCCCCTTCTTTTTCCGGAGACATATGGTTTCTTAAACGAATGTTGGCAAAAGTCCCTCGGGTCATGACTTCATGATTGCCTCGTCGTGAGCCATAGGAATTAAAAGCCAGTTCACTCACGTTTTGGCCACGAAGGTAGTGAGCTGCTGGGCTGTCAGGTGCAATTTGTCCTGCCGGAGAAATGTGATCAGTGGTCACACTCTCGCCGAGTATGGCAAGAA
>CACKMC010000025.1 GCA_902601155.1 Coxiellaceae bacterium
ATATATGGCCTGATCTAATGCTTCAGAAGGTAGCGATGTGGTAGATACCATGAAACTATCCAATAGCGTCTCCGCTTTTTGAATAGACGAACACACCAAATCACTTTGCTGTAAAGACATCGAGATAGCTAGAGACTCATCTTGAGTATCTTCAATAAAATAAACCAAATAAGGGTAACTTTTACATGCTTTGCGATAAGTCATAAATGCTTGATAAAATACATGAAAATCACAAGGTGCTTGCATATGCGACAAGAGCGCTAACAACCCTTGATCAAAATCATGTAACTGAGTGGATTCAACACAAGATTCGATGGAGGCCATAAGATGCTGTGCTAAGTCCGCTGAATATAATCCTAAATACAAACACAAAAAAGTTCTCTCATCTGGATATTGCTTTGTATTATCTCGAGATAACCAGTGATGGCACACACTCGACAAACCAATCACATGTTTGTTGACATGATCAAATAAACTGACACTATTTACTAATATCTCAGGATAAATCTTAAGCAAAGGTTGATAGACTTGTTGATACCATTGCTTGATACGCTGATGACAATCGCCTCGATTAAACCACCTTGCAAATTGCTTGACATGTATTTGCATGAACAAATCTAATGCGATAGGTAAACTATTTTGCGTTAAATCATCCTTCATACTTGCTAATAAAGCATGCCATGATGCATAAAGGGATGGAAAATCTGCTTGGTCATAAGCCTGTTGCCAAGTCGTGCTGTTAACTTGTTGAGACCAGCGCAATTTATCGTACAAAATACGCGGATGCTTGGCCAATAAACAAGGAAACAATCCATGAGATGTTAATTGTGCGATGCGTTCTCGATGGGCGGAAGAATCATGCGCATGGTGTAACAACGTTGAAAATGCTTGTTGTAACTGACTAGAAGATTCATAATGATATCCAAGAAAATAAGCGTCATCTTCTGTGCTTTCTACATCACTCACCCATTCACACAAGCCTTGATGACGATACTCTGCGATCAGCTTATCTGCAGAAGTCATGCATAATAAGTGATACAGTGGCTTATGCCATGTCGCTTGGTGTTGACGATAAAGGGCCTGCACTACTTCCTGGAAATAAGCTTGCTTTTGCACCACTTCGCCTGTCAACGCTTGCCATTGTGCTAGCACATAAGCCAATTGATCCCAATGCAGGACTTGATTATACACATCATGGATACATCGAGTAATGCAGCTTATTTTTTCTTTATCATGAACCAAACGACAAATGAATAGAGAAGACGCATACATCTGCTGCCATGGTATCCAATGCGGTTCATCGCATGCACGCCACAGCTGTTGATACAAATCAATGACCTTATCACAATCTTTTTTCACTGCTTGACGAACTTGCGCCGTGGCCTCAATAGAGGGAAGTGCTTTTTGGTGAAGATAATCATTGGCCACATGGTAAGATTTCACATGATGACGTGTGATGGCAAGCTGTTGTTTCTCATCATGACTCAATTTGTTTTTAGATTCATCTTGGCTATTTGCTTGAAAAATATGACCAAGATATCGCTTTATTTTAGGCGTATGCTGGCCCATTAAGCGTTCAAACTGATGAGGATGAGCGTGCATATAAGTAAACAATGTGTGCCATGTCGACAAAAACTTTGCCTCACCATCACGTAGATGACGCCATATTTCATCCAGCTTCATGCGTACATCACTGGGCTTGTCTTTCTGTAAAACTTTGTATAAATCACAACGAACTTGGCATAACCTTACCAAAACATTTAAATCATCATGTGACAATGAAGGCAAGAATAATTTCCTAAGCGCTTCTTCCATACTTTGATTCACCTGACATAGCAATGATTCACACTGTTGTTGGAGATCTAACAAACACACATGCACAACATCCTGAGCTTGCTTTTGAAACCATGACAAATGAAGTGTTTGATACAATGCATTAATCCGTCGTCTTTCTGACAACAATAAAACGAATAAATGTTCGAAATAAACACATAATTTATCATGATGTTGCTGTTTGGTTAAAAAAGCACTGATCATGGCAATAGGTAATCGATACTGACAATTGACTGTTAACTGATAACGAACATAACGCCCTACGCATAACCAACTCAACCACGGTTTAACAAATACGGCATCCTCTTGAGATATAGCCTGTGGCAGTAATGTGACGTAGGATGCATGCAAACATAAAACATAACGATCAAAATATTGACGCCAAATTTTCTCTAATGACGACGATCCTCCTCGGTATAATAAACGACAGGTTTCAACAAACCAGTCAGCAGGCAATACTGTATACTGATCCGTTTGTACACTGGATTTATTTTTGTTTAATAACAAAGTGGTCCAGCCATGTTGCATGATGGATTCACATTGCTTTCTCAATGCTGCTTGTATCATAGCCACAAACCGATCTACTCTTTGATGTATCGATTGATTAATCAGACGGGTATCGTCATGACCATACTCAGATAACCACTGATGATAAATCAATAAATCATCGGATAACTGAGCTAAAATTTGCTTATCACTATAGAGATAAGTGAGAGGATTCATGCCCCTACATTGCATTTTTTGCTCATGTGCTTGTAATGTTTCGACACAATGCGCAATCTCATCAGGCATGGGTAAAGAAGACGTTTCCATAAACGGTCCTTGTGAAATGAGAAGCCATCATGCCGAAAAAAAAGGCAAAGGGAAACTCAGTAAAATGACATAAGACATGCTAGGCATTGAGAAAAGATCTATGCTATGATCAATGAGGTTAAGTTGGACGCTTCCATGACGCAAAAACACATCGCATGGCTTTTCTTATGGATTATTTCTCAAACACTGGCCAGTCCACTTTATCGTTTAGAGTATCTTGTTTTCTCTCAACCTGCTCATGAATCAACGGATCCTCTAGATTTTAAAATCGAACAATATCTCTACAAGCCCCATCCATCGATTCGCAACCTTTTATTACGCTTCCCCTCACCACTGGACACACTCGCACCCTATAAACATCGACTGGAAAAGAAACACATGCCTGCTATCATAGAGGGCGCGCTTTGGATTCCCGCACCTCAAAAACATCCGACTCATTTACAATTACCACTTCAACCTAATCGCTATCACATGCAAATGCGTATTGAACGAAATCGCTACTTTCAGATCACATTGATACTGCGTGATCCAAAAAATCCTCAACACATGCTTCATCAAACAAGACGATTACGCTCTAATCAATTGAATTATTTTGATAACCCCTACTACGGTGTATTACTTTGGATGGCTAAACCAAACAACCATGATACCAGACGCCACCGTCAAGCAGGCCACTGAAAACTATGCTCATGCTTTTTCTTTAACATTAACTGATACCTCAGAAGAGTATTAATCACTTGAGGATTTTGTTTGATTTGACTGACTTCATATGCTAACGCATCGTTTCTCTGAGATAACTGCATATTTTTAGCTTGCTGTTTTTGATAATAACTGACCAACTTATTTTTATACGCAATACCTTGTGGTGATATCCACAATTGATAATTCTGTTGCAAAATCAACAAGCCAAGGAGTATAGAAAGACAGCCCATCTTTTGTGCTTCATGACGCATGTGCTACCCCTATTTTTCCATCAAAAAAAGCAGCTTCTTCATATTGGTATGCTAACCATAATAAGCGATTATATTTCGCTGTTCTTTCCGACCGACAAGGTGCACCCGTTTTGATTTGACCTGCGCCGGTCGCAAAAGCCAAGTCGGCCAAACCACAATCTTCTGTATCACCTGACCGATGAGAAATAACGACGCCATAATGATTCGCTTGTGCCAGTTCAATACCATGCAATGTTTCAGACAAGGTACCGACTTGGTTAGGCTTGATTAAAATACTGTTGGCCACACCACAATCAATACCACGTTGTAAACGGTCCACTTGTGTCACAAATAGATCATCACCCACCAATTGACAATCATGGCCTATAGCATCTGTTAATGCTTTCCAACCCTCCCAATCATCTTCACTGCAGCCATCCTCAATGGAGCAAATAGGCCATGATTGCTGCCATGTGATCAATTGTTTGACCCATGCATCACGTGACAAAGCCTGACCATCATATTGATAATGGCTGTCTTGATAAAATTCACTGCTGGCCACATCAAGCGCCAAGCTTACCTGCGTACCCACATCATAGCCAGCGTCCTCAATAGCTTGTAACAGTATTTCACAGGCTTGTTCTACTGATGTCATATGGGGTGCAAATCCACCTTCATCACCCACATTAGTGCTCAAACCTTGTTTTTTCAACCGTGCTTTTAAACAATGATAGATTTCCACACCACTGCGCAAAGCATCGTGAAATTGATCAAAACCATGAGGCACAAGCATGAACTCTTGTACTGCTAACGGATTTTCTGCATGCATACCACCATTAATCACATTCATCAAGGGTACAGGTAGCACTGTTTGTGACCCAAGTGTATTGGCCAGACTTTGTTGGCGCCATAACGCATGAGCACGTGCCATTGCCCATGACACGGCTAATAAAGTATTGGCACCTAAGCGTGTTTTTTGCGGTGTACCGTCCCATGCAATCAAGCATTGATCTAAATTTTGCCATTCAGCAATCGAACGCCCTATTAATTTGGGCTTAATCTCTTTTTCAATCCAATCAATGGCTTTGGTCACACCACGCCCATGAAATCGAGACTGCTGATGATCACGCAGCTCAAAGGCCTCATAACGACCTGTCGACGCACCAGACGGAACCATGGCATGTGACAGCTCACCACTATCCAGTCTCAATTCAACACCAACTGTCGGATAACCACGGGAATCAAGCAACTCTATCCCTGAAATATTTCCTATGATCCCACCTGTTTTTACTGGCTTTTGGCCCATTGATCAAGTTCCTTAAGCTGAACAAGTAAATCTTCCATCGCCGACAATGGCCAACTATTTGGACCATCACTTAACGCTTCTTCTGGTTTAGGATGCGTTTCCATGAATAACCCAGCCACCCCAACAGCCATGGCAGCACGTGCCAGGGCGGGTATAAACTCTCGTTGACCCCCAGAAGCATGGCCTTGTTGTCCCGGCAATTGTACTGAATGGGTGACATCAAAAATCACTGGCGCGAATTCACGCATAATCGCCAAAGAACGCATATCAACGACTAAGTTATGGTAACCAAAACTACACCCACGTTCACACAAAGTAATCGATGGATTACCTGTTGAACGCGCTTTATCGGCCACATTTTTCATTTCCCATGGTGAAAGAAATTGGCCTTTTTTTACATTCACAGGCTTTTGTGTCTTAGATGCAGCGAGAATCAAATCCGTTTGACGACATAAAAAAGCGGGGATTTGTAAAACATCCACCACAGACGCGACCTCGTCTAGGCCTTCAACACCATGCACATCTGTTAATATTGGCAAAGAAAATTCTGCTTTGACATCCGCTAAAACACGTAAGCCCTCTTCACGACCTAAGCCACGAAAACTCGTAAGTGATGATCGATTGGCTTTATCAAAAGAAGCTTTAAAAATATACGGAATACCAAGCCGTGCTGTCAGTTCTTTCATCGTATTCGCAATATGGAATACTGTATCACGTGATTCAATCACACACGGTCCTGCAATGAGTACAAAAGGATGATTTTCTCCAATCGTATAATCCGTATACTTCATGATGTCGACTCCTTTGAGGTATGATCTACTGCATTTAACAAAGCATGACACGCTTGCAAGAAACCCATAAACAATGGATGAGGATGATGTGGACGAGATAGGAACTCAGGATGATACTGACAAGCCACAAACCATGGATGATCGGCATATTCCATGACCTCTACCAAGCCCGCCTGGGTGTCTCGGCCAGTCACTTGCCAACCCACCTTTTCGAGATCATCTAAATAACCTGGATTCACTTCATAACGATGTCGATGCCGTTCTCGAATATCGCATGTACCATAAGCCTTGGCAGCACGGCTTCCCGATGTTAATGTCACATCCTGGCCACCTAAACGCATCGTCCCTCCTTTTTGATTGGCATTGATACGTGTCTGCTGACCTTGTGCACTTTGCCACTCTGTGACAAGACTGATGACAGGGTGTTGGGTCGCCGGGTCAAACTCCGTACTTTGTGCGTCGGGCAAAGCAAGTAAATGTTGGGCTGCTTCAATCACGGCAACCTGAAGACCTAAACAAATCGCCAAACAAGGTATACGATGCTCTCGAACATAACGCACCGCATTGATCTTGCCACGTACACCTCGATGACCAAAACCACCTGGAATCAGTAACCCATGAAGCGATGGCAGTTTTTTGGCATCTTGATCAAAATCTTCTGCTTGAAGGTAACATATGGATAAATCAACACCTTGATGCATCGCTGCATGCTGCAATGCTTCAATCACAGATTTGTATGCATCAGACAAAGCAACATACTTACCCAATAAACCAATAGTGATGGCTGACGTCTGTTTCGCTTGCAGTGCTAATAACGATTGCCACTGACTAAGATCAGGTGCTTGCCATGTCGTATTTAACTTTTGTTGCAAACGCTGATGCACGCCCTCTGCCACAAGATGACTCGGAATACTATAGACATGAGGGACATCAGGAAGCACCACGACATCCTGCGCTAACACATTAGTAAACAAGGCAATCTTTTCTTTTTTTGCTTGGGAAAACTGGTCTGTCTGACAACGACATAATAACATATCAGGTTGAATACCAATCGAACGTAACTCTTTCACAGAATGCTGTGTTGGCTTGGTTTTCATTTCACCTGTGGTCGCAATATAAGGCACTAAGGTCAGATGCATATACACGGCATCGTGACCGTCTGACATTTTTACCTGACGAATCGCTTCTAAAAAAGGCAAAGATTCAATATCACCTACCGTTCCACCCACTTCGACAAGCAAGATATCAAAGCCTTTGCCTGCACGATAAATCACTTCTTTTATATGATCAGTGATATGTGGTATCACTTGAACCGTCGCACCTAAAAAAGCCCCCTCTCTTTCTTTCGCCAAAACATCGGAGTATACACGGCCACACGTCACATTATTCACTTGCCCTAATGTTAAATCGACAAAACGCTCATAATGGCCAATATCTAAATCCGTTTCTGCCCCATCATCGGTGACAAAAACCTCACCATGCTGAAATGGGCTCATGGTGCCAGGGTCAACATTGATGTATGGATCTAGCTTTAAAAATGAGACAGACACACCACTGCTTTTCAAGACCGCGCCAAGGGAAGCTGAAGCAATCCCTTTTCCCAAAGAGGAAACAACGCCCCCTGTGATAAAGACAAACTGTGTCACATACTATCCTTTTTACTCCCCTTTATTAGCCTAAAGGAATCCCTCATAAAAAGCCAGCATTTATCGATGCATGTTCGGAAAAAATAGCCTGACACCTCAGTCACTATCATAGATGGGATATGACCATAGAAAAAAAACCATGCACCATACAGACAATACGCCTAGCCATCATGCTGCATCTCTTTTAAAAACAAGGTAATACAGGACAATAATTCAGTGTAAACACACTGGAACCTGATCAGATAAATCCTTATGAATCATAACAATAACGCTTCACACCTTCACGACCAGTCACCTTACTTTTATACGTCATCGAGACTGTTTGTACATGCTCAGCACGCTGACACAAAGTATCGGAAGCAAGTGGGTTCACATAACTTAACAAAATGGAACCAATGAATTTTTTAAGGCCTGGATAATCATGAAAAAAAGCACTACATATTGATTGTTTTGCATGAGCCAACTGCTTGGGAAATACACCCCATAACATAACCCTTGCCCATTGCCTTATGGTGTTGAATCCCCGTTCATAGCACTTGTTTTGTACCGCTTTAGGCGCAAACTTTAGTGCAGATAGGTTTGCCTCCACCATTTGATCCCAAAACCATTGATGATGCTTTAGACAATTGGGTATATTTTCTAACGTGTCAATATGTCTTTGACTCATGGCCAATATGATTTGTATGGCATCATGACAAATGGCTGCATCATATCGAAAATCAGTACGATCTAGGACCATCACATTTTCAGTGATTGCTAATGTCACGAACAGTCGATCCGCCTTTAATCTATCAGAGGCGAGATCAAATCCTTCCTCGTCTTGCGCAATCGCCGCTAAGATGATCTCCTGATCATCCCAGAGTGGTGGCGAGGCATAAGGCAATGCAACATCACTTCTACGCACAGCTTCCAACACAACTTCTCGATCAGCACGTAATCTTTCAGACGCGAATTCTAATGTATAAGCATTCGCATTGACAGCCAATAACACCACTTCCTCATCATCACGCAACCGCTGAGAGGCATACGCCAAGGCACTTGGATCACAAGCAACCGCTTCTAGCACAATCTGTTTATGATCACACAATGCTTTAGATGCATACTGCAATGCTTCACCATCATTCATGACTGCTACCAATACAACCTCAGGATTCGAACGTATTTCAAGCGGTGCATCCGCTAATTTCATTCCCTCAAACTTCACCGTATTCAACCAATAATGCACATCATTATTCATCATATTTGCTAACCTTTACGCATAAATTAGCTCTATTTTAATGCATTTTATTATTTAAAGCAATTTCACTTAAACCATTTACTCCAAACTAAGAAGACACAGCCAATGCACCTTGGCCGTACAAGCCGTCATTTTAGTGATCTTCGTAAGCAGCCAATCAAGGCCTTTCACATGATTGGTGACAAAAAAACATCACATATCAGATATGAACGATACAAGCGATTAGCCACACCATTCATCACATGCCACTCATAAAAGAGTACGTTTCACAGACACACTTAGGTCACATCACGCACCCACTTTGATATGGCCATAGTTTTTTGCCTAAATCATCGCTATAATAGGTGAATGAACCATTCACCACTTATACTGATTCTAGCAAGCAATATCATAACATGCCTGGTTGTTTCGTGGGTTTATTATGTGACACAAAAGCGAGCGTCTAAGCACCTTAAAACCCAACAGCAACAACAATCTGACACCTATGCAGCACAAAAAAATGCCATGGAACAACACTTTGATCGACATCACCAAAGCTTATTTCAGCACATGGATCAAATGCGAAAACAAATGGATGGCAGCCTGCAACAACATGCCAATACTTTACAACAACCCCTCACGGCCCTGACAAAACAAGTCACTGATCAACTGAATACATTAACCGGTGTGGTTGAAAAAAGATTGGATCGTGGCTTCAAAAACACCACCGACCTCTTCACGCAAGTCATGTCACGATTAGCCACCATCGATAAAGCACAGGAGCGCATGTCCGAACTCACTCACCACGTGGTTGACCTCCAATCCTTACTCAATGATAAACGTTCTCGTGGTGCATTAGGGGAGATGCAGTTATACACACTTATTCGCAACGTACTGCCGGAAAAGGCCTATGAAACTCAGTTCACACTTTCCAATGGCAAACGCGTAGATTGCGCATTACGCCTCCCTAAACCCATTGGCTTACTTTCTATTGACGCAAAATTCCCACTAGATGCCTACCAAGGGCTCATATCAGCAGATAGCACACCCGAAAAAAAACAAGCAGAAAGACGCTTTAAAACCATCATTCAAACCCACATCCAAGACATTGCCAGCAAGTATATCATTCCCCATGAAACTGCCGATGGCGCACTCATGTTTATACCCGCAGAGGCCATCTTTGCTGAAATACATGCGCACTTTCCAAGCGTGGTAAGCTACGCGCAAGCGCGCAATGTATGGCTCGTCTCCCCAACCACCATGATGGCCGTTCTCACGACCGCACAATCTGTACTGCGTGATGTCGAAACAAGAGAGCAAATCACCATCATTCAGCAACATCTTCATAAATTAAGCCAAGACTTCACCCGTTTCCATGATAGAATGTCTCAATTAGCCAAACATATTGGCCAAGCACATGCCGATGTAGGCAAAATTCAAACCTCTTCTGATAAAATCATACGTCATTTTCAACACATTGAACGCGTTGAATTGCAACCATCGACACAAGAGCTTGTAGATATTGATGGATAAAGACGATGCTTATGCTATTCTAAGCCAACATAACTACCACCCCATTCAACTTATTCGCCAAAAAACTAGCCGTTATCCATTATGGTATGTCAAAACAAGCGTGGGCGACATGGCCCTTAAAATACACCCTGAAGCCCGACGCATCGCTCAATTAATGGGCCACCTTGGTGAAACTGCAACGCCACAGCCATGCGTTGAGGGCGATCATTATATACTCATGCCTTGGCTGATCCATGAACCCAATATGTCAATCATAGATTACCAGCATATGATACCCATCATACAACATATCGCACAATATAAACCACCTCACTCACTGGCAGCTAAAACAAGCACCTCCCCTTTACCTGCGCTTAAAAACCACATCCAAAAAAAGCCATACTACCAATATCTAAGACATCAACTGAAACACCCACCCACCACTTGGCAAAAAATCATGTTATTTAGCCATCATGATATCCATCCTAACAATATAGTGGTCTACCAAAAAAAGATTCATCTCATTGATTGGGAATTTGCCAGCTACCAAGATCCTGCTTATATCTACATGGATACCTGCCTATCGCTCACCTATCATCAACAAGATGCCACACTCACTGACTGGGCTAAGCACTGGCAAGCCACACCAGTCTCGTGGCCCCTCGAACACACGGCGTATGCTTTCTATGCGGTAATTTATCGCTGGCTTTGCTGGGATCATGCGCATGGATCAACCCAAGCAGTTTTTCAATGTATCCAAAATATTCTCAATGATCCTGAGCGGACACAGCTGTTCCCACCCCCTGTGCCAAAATCATTATGCCAGTTTAAATAAACGCTCTGCCGTTTCAGTGGTTTGTTTTGCAATCGTTTCGATGGAGCAGTGAAACAACGAAGCTAACTGTTCTGCCACCCAATAAACCATGGCAGGGTGATTTGGCTTGCCTCGAAAAGGATGAGGAGATAAATAAGGCGAGTCTGTTTCGACCAACAAAGCGGTTAAAGGTAAAGCACTCACCGTATCTCTTAATGATTGTGCATTCTTAAACGTAATGATGCCAGATATGCCAATCTTAAAACCAAGATCTATCGCACGCTCAGCCTGGGCCTGTGTGCCTGTAAAACAATGAAGCACACCTTGACGAACCCCTGACTTTTCAATTTGGTCCAACACCTCATCTCCCGTCTCACGCATGTGTATCACCAAAGGCTTATCCAACTGTTTTGCCACATCACACTGCATCGCAAATCGATTTCGCTGGATGTCAGGAGACACCGTTTGATGAAAGTAATCTAAACCACATTCGCCAATGGCCACAACCTTCGGATGATCTGCCATGGCAATCAACTGATCTGCTGTAGGCGTTGGTTCGTTATCCTCATTGGGGTGTATGCCCACAGTGCCATAAACTGTATCATACTTAGTGGCGATATCTAAAACTTGATAGGCATCTGTCATGTTTAAACCTATGCATATAAAACGCCCAACTCCCTGCTCTTTTGCAGCATCCAATGCACGATCAAGTGATCCATCAAAAACTGAAAGATCCAAGCAATTTAAATGACAATGTGTATCAATTAACATAGAGATTATCCTTTTATAACAGAAGCAACACGCTGATGATCACAGCACAGACCACTGTTAAACACAACAATAAAAATGATATACATCATAACATACAAAAGAACAACGAGCTTCCACTTTTAAAAAAGATATTTAACAATACACCATCATAAAATCGATCGTTTTTTTAACATCCTTCTACGCTTAGTAGGAGACTCATCTGTATCAACGACGCCTGGAACCACACCAGCATAGAAAGGGACCAACGAACCAGATGCGAGTGGGTTAGCATAACGAAGAACCATAGACCCAATCCATCGTTTACAACCTGGATATTCCCGAAAAAACCAAGAGAAATATCGCTGGGCAGTATAGCTAGCTTGATCAAAGACAGGTGATACATCCTGAGAAATCATGATCACTCTAGCCCAAGTTCTAACCCACGGAAGCCACTGCACAGGTCCAAACTTAGATGCTTCGTAATTGCTCTGAATCGCTAAACGTAAGATCTCTGGATCTTCACGCAATGGACTTTGGACATGCTTCAATGCCAAACCATTGGAGTGAACAGCTGCCAAGACAAAATTTCGATCTTTTTTTAATCTCATAGAGGCATACCACAATGACTTACCATTCTGCTTAACTGCTTTCAAGACAAATTTCTTATCATTTGTTAATCTCATAGAGGCATACCACAATGACTTACCATTCTGCTTAACCGCTGCTAAGACAATCTCCCTATCACTTTTCAATGCATAATATGCATAAGAGACATACACCAATGCCCTACCATCCTGTCTAACCGCTGTCAAGACAAAATTTCGATCTTTTTTTAATTCATAAGAGGCATG
>CACKMC010000026.1 GCA_902601155.1 Coxiellaceae bacterium
GCTGTTTTTTTGCATCTAACACGACAAAAGATCAGATGACCTGGTATACATTATTTGAGCGTCTTGGCCTTGTCATGCCTTTGACAGATGAAGCCATGCTTGCTTGGTATACTGCAGTGATGGGCAGCGGCACCGGTTTTATGCTGCGTTTTTTTGAAGCCTGGTTGCCTTTGATGCATGACTCA
Organism: Coxiellaceae bacterium; assembly: GCA_902601155.1. Taxonomy (GTDB): domain Bacteria; phylum Pseudomonadota; class Gammaproteobacteria; order Comchoanobacterales; family Comchoanobacteraceae; genus CACKMC01. The sequence continues at coordinate 186 of CACKMC010000026.1, forward strand.
AATTATGCCCCAGCACAGCAATCTATTATCCTACAGCAGTTGGTAGCCGGTAGTTTGGCCTTATGGCAAAAAGAGCCTGCTCATTTGACAGCACTTCGTCAGCAAGTGACTTCGCCTGGTGGCAGTACAGAGGCTGGTTTAAATGTCTTGGCACCTGACATCGATCGTTTAATGCATCAAACCCTCACCACGACGATCGCCAAAGCAGAGGCGATGGCGCAGGAAGACTAATGCAGTGGCATGGTGTCTCACTGGCTGTGCCGGGACGCACGTTGATTGAGCCCTCAGATCTTGCTTTGCCACCAGGCAGTCGTGTGGGGGTGGTGGGTGACAATGGTTGTGGTAAAAGCACGTTATTCAAAGCCATTGCCGGCGAACATCCTTGGGAAGCAGGACGTGTTGTGTATCCTAAACACTGGCGATGTGTGCGTGTTGCACAGTGGTTAACGCAAGCAAAAGCGTGTTCCGTCATCGAATGCGTCTGTCATCATGATGCGCGATGGACGAGGATGATGGCGCTTCAAGACACGGCAAACATAGCGCAAACAGCCCAGGCTTGGGATGCTTTTCATGCTTATAAGGATCAAGTGCAAGGCGCGTCTTTACGCCAACAAGCCGAATCAATTCTTCAAGGCCTCGGATTTTCACAGGATGCCTTGCAGCGTCCTGTGACGGATTTTTCAGGTGGCTGGCAAATGCGTATTCAATTAGCGAAAGCCTTGTTTGCACCCAGCGAGATATTGTTACTGGATGAGCCGACAAATCACCTGGATATGTCGGCGATCATATGGCTTGAATCATGGCTTAAATCATCGCAATCACTGATATTATTTGTCTCACATGATCATGCTTTTCTTGATCATGTCAGTACCCATATCTTATCACTGGCTCATCAACGTCTTACATTAGTACCTGGGCATTACAGTCATTTTTTAAAGCACGAAGCACACACAAAGAAGGTAGCGCTTCGTCAACAACAAAAAGAAGCGGAAAAACGTAAAGTGGATGAAGCGTTTGTCACACGATTTCGGGCCAAAGCCACCAAAGCAAAACAAGTGCAAAGTCGCATCAAACAAATGGAGAAGGCACCTGCCACGGTCATTGAAAAGACCGCAGAGTACCCCAGTCTTGTGTTTCAAGAAGCGCATGCTTTGCAAGGAGAAGTGATACGACTGACAGGCGATCTTTCCTATGGGTCATCATGTACACTTCAGTCAGTGAATTGTGTGATAGAAGCGGGCAATCGCCTGGCTATTTTAGGCGAGAATGGTGCGGGTAAAACCACGTTATTACGGGCATTGATGGGAGAAGGGCCACTTTTATCAGGGCATTATCACTGTCACCCTAACGCATCATTGGCTTACGTCTCTCAGCATCACTTACAAGATTTGCCAGAAACCAGTAGTGCGATCGCATGGTGTATGCAACAAACGGACATGACAGAGCGCGACAGCCGTCATTATTTGGCCAGCTATTGTTTTACACAACAACGTGTCTATGACCCGATTCGTCTTTTATCCGGTGGTGAACGTGTGCGTTTGGCATTGGCTTTAGTCATGTATAAAAAACCGAATATCCTGATGCTTGATGAGCCCACCAACCATTTAGATTTACGTATGCGTGCTCGACTGATTCAAGCATTACAAGCGTATCCTGGTACGGTGGTGATGATTTCACATGATCGTCAATTTCTTCAAGCTTGTGCACAGCATGCATGGTGGGTACATCAGGGACGTGTGTCCCCTTTGAAAACAGATATCGCGACATGGCTATCACGCGTTGATCAACCGGAGCAAGCTGTGTCTCAACCGCCCACTGGCCCAAAATCTCGTGTATCTCATCAGGCCTTAAAACGGCTTGAGCGAGCGATTGAGCGTGCCATTGCGCATAAGAAAACATTAGAAGATGCTTTGGCTTCTTCTGATTTAGGTTATCAGGGTGACGCGCTGGTGAAGCGAAAAAAAATACATGCTGAATACCAAGAAGCTTGTCAAACACTCGATCATCTAGAGCAGTCTTGGTTAGAAGCACAAGACGAGTAAGGGTAAGTACTGGTCACATGTGTTTACAGTTAGTGTTTCTCATATGTTCATGTTAATCTGATGCCAACATAAAGGGGGCAAGGATGCACGTTCAATCATTGGGACAAACCTGTCAAAATTTACGCCATTATTATACGATGCCGACCATTCTTGAGTTGGCACATGATCTGGACACGATACTCTCGCTTCCTAACGTCAACCATGCTGTATGGCAAATGCCGATCACGTATTTAATGAGTGAATTAGAGTCTGCAATTTATTTTGCCCATCAACGATTTTATACCCCGAATGTATCACAGGGTAATGTGGATAGACTCATATCTGCGCCATTGCGTACAAGGTGGGAAGTCTTTTTAAAAACAAAGATGAATAAGCAATTTGTGGCATGTCGAAAATCTATGAAATCGCTGACAGCACCTTCGATGCAATGTTTAATCAATGATTTCACGCATTTATTACATGAGGCTTGTCAGCATAGGCCATGGCATCAGGCGTATCATCTTCCTGCACCACGTCCACCAGTACAAGGACATCCCGCGATGCGACCTTGTTTATATTTAGGGCGCAATGCGGAGAGGATCATTGACACATTGAATGCGGTCAGTGCATTACAAGCGCCACTGTATGCAAGAGATGCGATATGCTGGCATTTGACACGATCTTTATTGGCTGTATCAGCTTTCCATGCGACCAATTACAAGCCCAATCTTTTGTTTCTTGACCAAGATAAATCACTGAAAACACAAGTCCATACAAGTACACAAACTTTGACGGGTTTAGGGGCAGAAGATGCCACGCAAAGTTATCGTTATGTCAATATGGCACAACGTTATTGTCATTATGCCGGTGTGTTGCCTTTTATGGGGAAAAAAGGGTTAGATCCTTTCATTCATTCAATACACCGTTTTCATACGCGCTTTCCAGGTCACAGAGGTATTGTGTATTATGGGCAAGCCCCTCAGGTTCCAGCAGCACAAGTCATTGACCATCGCATTATTGTGGGTCAGTTAGTGGCGTACTATTCAACGATTGATCATTTGGCGCTTGAAATGGAGCAGCGTACGACACTTGCGCGAACAGGGATCACATCCATGTATGGGGCATTCCTCATGACGCCTCATGGCGCGCCCTTACTATCACGATTGGATCCTCATGCCTATCAATCATTGATTGGTTCATGGTCAAAATTTACACATGCTTTATATGATAATCCTGGCGAGGTGACTTTATATGCCAATCGTGGCGCAGCGGCTTTTCCGTTTAAAACGCATCCTATTGCGTTGGGACATGTTGTTTCATTTTTGAGTCATCGTGTGTTACCGCAATGTCAGCAAGCAGGGCAATCCACGGAACTTGTACCAAAGCAAGTGGCTTCAGCAGTCATCAGTGGATCATTTAAAGATGATTTAACACACTGGTGGCGAACTTCAGAACAAGCGTGGCAGGATGAAGAGACTTTTGAGCCCTTGATGATGGAATCTTTTCTATCGATGTTGACTTTGGCTTTTTATCATTCGCCAGCATCTTTTGCAACGGGTCTTCAATTTGCCAATAAAACCTTATCTTTTAGTGCTAAAAATGATTGTATGTCTCATATCATGGCGCTATTTTTAGTAGATTCATCTGCCCCATTTAAGCAAAAAGAAAATATCATCAATTTCTTATCAATCACATCATCTTGGGACTCCCATGCTTGGATATCTCATTTTCGGCCTTTGATAAAACGTTTGCTTCGTTATAAAAATAAAGCTTGGTTTGATGCAACCATCATACCTAAAGTTTGGGCGATGATGGTGTCACTTCCGGTGAGATTTGACCTAGCATGTTCCCCGATGAACAATAAAACACTGGGTCGATGGATAGAAATATATCAAGCGAGTCAAGCTTATTGTAAGAAAAAAGACCTGACATGTCCTTCTTTCCAAGAAAAAGTCGAAGAGCTACAAGCCTTATCACAAAAGAATAAACACCAGTTATTTGAACAAAGTGTACAAGATGATACGGACTATGGGGGGCGCTATACCTCAAGTTTGTATTACCATGTTCGTTTGATCTCAAGTCTTGAAACGGGGCTCAAACAACCTTTCCAAACTTTTGCAAGGCCTTCTTTTGGGTTTGATATTTTTTGCCCTTCATCCGAAGAAGAAGAGGAAAAGCATGCTAGAAAGGTGGTGAAAGCTGTTCAGTCGATGGCGCCTACTGTGGAGATGACAGATTATCATAAAGCATTGTTATATCACCGTGCTTTTGATTTCAAAGTGCCTGTCAAAGATGAGGTTCGTCAGGGTTTATTATGGCAGCAAAATCAGTATGTTGATCAGCTAAAATCCGGTGATGTTGAAGCTAAAGATCGTATCATAGTCTATGCGTTATCTGACGATCCTATGCAGTGTTTAGCACGTGCTGCATTGGTTATTTTTGATACACCCGATGCGTTATTGGATCGCTTAAGCGAGTGGTATCAAAATCGCACGGTCATGACCAATCGAATGTGGCTCATGCCTATTTTACAAGAGAAACTGCAAGGCATTGCCTCAGATAAAAAAGAACAGGTGTTAGACTATACATGGTCTTCTGACGTGTGTAGACGTGCCTTATATTTTTTGATGAAACAATATGAACAAGCCTTTCACTGGCAACTGCCTCGTCAATTAAGAAAGCAAATCAATGCATGGGCACAACTCCCTCTATCCACAGTCGAAGCACGGAAGAGGGATGATCAGAGCATACCAGATCGTTTAGTGTGTCAACGTGCCTTTCATTGTGCAGTTGCGCAATCTCAATCGCCCTTTTCGTATCTCATGCATTTGACGCCTTCTCGTTGGCATGCACCCAATAAGGCTTTATTCTCAGCAATTTTAGACGGTATGAAGATAACACCTAAGCATACCAAAGATATCAAAGTCTTTATGCGCTATTTATATCAAGAAGATCAGTGGACGGTGTTAAACGATCTATGGATGTTACTCAAAGCGAATGATGAATGGCAAGAGGTCTTAAGATCATTCGTCAGGGAAGAAGGCTATTGGGAGCGGTTTGCACAGCATTGTCCCAATGAAAAGAATCAAAAACCAGTGACGATGGCGGTATGGTCTATATGGTCAGAAAGTGCTGTGCTGTCACCAGCATCAGCACAAGGTGCGATACAAGCGCAACTCATCGCGCTATCTCATACAGTATGGTGCAATAGAAACAGCGTGATACCACGGTTTAAGGATCGTGACGCGATTCGTGCATGGTCCCAAGGTTGTACGTCTTCGGCGATTGGATTTCTAATGATATATCACCGTGCTGCTGATGAAACTGTCACGTATTGGCCTTGTTCACAGCATTTATTTAGCACTATACGGTATTGGCTTAGTCATCCAAAGGCTGGCCGTTCTTTGGATAAACAGCTTGCGGCTATTCCCTTAGACAATTTGCGTCAGCATTGTTCCTATATTATCCAGATGATTGGGGAAGACATGTCTTGGTTTAAAAAGACGCAAGCACAATATGCAAAGCTTGCGCCATGTCGTTTTTTTCCTAATTTTCTTAAGTTTTTAGGTCTTATGCTGGAAAATGATCGTTTTTATCGTGGTGAGGAACATTTATCCACAAGTCTTGCATTTTGTTTAGAAGATCCTCAATTTTTCATGCAGCTTTTTCATGAGAACGATGTGGTTGAAGGATGGAAAACATTGATTGTGATGGCTTATCATAAAAATGAGCATCGTGCGCTTATTGATTCACGCCAACAAACCCTCTTCATCGATATCCATGACCAAGATGACGTTATCATTGAAGGCATGCTATGCGCTGTGCCCACACAAGTCACGCCAGAGCGTATAGCGCGATTGGTAAGCTATTTTGCTCGCGATGATATACGGCCCAGTAAATTATTAAAACGTATGTTAACTTTAATCCATTATGCTAAATATCCTCCAGTAATATTGGAAGCGCTGTTACCACGTTATCGACAGTTGGTAGAACAGATTACTACAACGACGAAATTTGCTAAGAGACCTTATCATAAACAGCTTGGTTTATTATGTCGTGAAATCACTTCGAATGACGAAGTATTATTAACTAACTGGCTTGAGCCATGGATGCATACAGCCACGGCACTTGTGAATATGCATGATTATCGTGCCAATGATATGATTGGTGATTCAGAACTCTATATGTTTGGTACAACCTTAGCGAAAATGCAGTCATTGGTGAATAAGCTGTTAAATTTACCTGCCTCATCTACTTGGTCAAATTTAGTTGAATGGATTCAAGATGTGAAAAACAATTTCCCAAGCATTGGTGTTCGTATCCGTCGTCCTTTTCGTATACCCCTGAGGTATTTGAAGCAGCCTGATCATTACCGAAAAGCACTTAAAGCATTGGTCAAGGGCTTCCAAGGTACACCTGCTCAGACTGAAGCATTTCAAACTGCTTTGGTTGCTGAAATACAAGCGTATGTGACCTCAAACCAGATAGCACAAGCACAGGCAGCACAGTGGATACAAATCTTGTCGCTTTCTTCTACCGATGAACGTCATAAAGATTTAGGTGCTTATCGTCCCCCCGCTAGATAGTAACTTAGATCAAGGAGGGGGTGAGATCACTGCTGATGTAGCGAAGTAGACTCATTTTTTTGTGATGATAGTTTGGTTTTCATCATGGTAAAACATTAGTGTTATTATGCAGTTTGGTCACGATACCAATGTGGACTGAGTATCGCGGTGTTTTGCTATAGATAGAAAGCTATTTTTTCACCATGATGCGTGGTGCAAGCGAACGCAGGAAGGGTTCAGATCGTTTATGATCATAGCTAGTTTATGTCATATACCTATGATAATTTAATGAGGTTAACAAGGAGGCAAGGATGCAAGTTTCATCATTAGAAACGTTATGTCAAGAGATACGCGATCAGTATACGATGCCTACCATTTTTGAATTGGCACATGATCTTGAAACGATATACTCGCATTCTGACGTCAACGTCAATGATGTCGAATGGCAAATGCCGATCGTATATTTAATGAGTGAATTAGAATCTGCGATTTTTTATGCCCACACAGAAGATTATACTCCGAATGTATCACAGGGTAATCGTATTAAACTTGAGAGTATGCGAAAATCATTGTGTGATAAATGGAAAGATTTCTTACAAAAAAAAATGAAGGAAAAGTCTGTGGATTGTCGAAAATCAGAAATCTCTCTGTCAGAAAGCAGCATGAATGATTTGATCAAGTGCTTTTGTGATGTGTTAGAAGAGGCGTGTAAATATCTACCAAGATATCAGGCGTCTTATCGTCCAAAAAGAGAACGATGTCGATCAGTACATGGTCAGCGCAGGATACGACCGTGTTTATATTTAGGGGAAAAAGCAAAGAGGATTATTGACACATATAATGCTGTCAGTGCATTACAAGTGGATTTGTATGCAAGAGATGCGATATGTTGGCATTTGACAAGATCTTTATTGGCTTTATCAGCTTTCCATGCGACCAATTACAATCCTAATCTTTTGTTTCGTGATCAAGATGAATCACTGAAAACACAAGTCCATACAAGTACACAAGCTTTGACGGGTTTAGGGGCAGAGGATGCAACGCAAAGTTATCGTTATGTCAATATGGCACAACGTTATTGCCATTATGCCGGTGTGTTGCCTTTTATGGAAGAAAAAAGGTTAGATCCTTTCATTCATTCAATACACCTTTTTCATACGCGCTTTCCAGGTTACAGAGGTATTGCTTATTATGCGCAAGAGACTGGTAAAAAGAAATACATTGACCATCGTAGTATCGTGCAGAAGGTAGTGACCTACTATTCAACGATTGATTCTTTGGCGCTTGAAATGTACCAACGTACACATAGGATGCTTGCTTACACAGGGATCACACCTATGTATGGCGCATTCCTTATGACACCGCACGGTGCGCCGTTACTATCAATATTAGATAGGTACGCCTTAGATAGGTACGCCTACCGATCATTGATTGATTCATGGTCAGGCTTTACCTACGGTTTAAATAGTCATCGTGGCACTCAGACCTTGCCGTTTAAAACACATCCCATTGCTTTAGGGTATGTTGTTTCATTTCTGAGTGATCGTGTGTTACCACAATGTCATCAAGCAGGCCGATCTACAGCGCTTGTGCCAAAGCAGGTTGCTGCAGTAGTCATTGGTGGATCATTTGAAGACGATTTAGCACATTGGTGGAAAACTTCAAAACAACCACGCTGTGATGAAGGGACTTTTGAGCCATTGATGATCCAAACTTACCAATCGATGCTGAAGTTGGCATTTTACAGCTCGCGTAAATCCCTTCGGACTTGTTTGCGATTTGCGAAGAAAACATTATCGCCCCAAGGGCAAAAGGATTGTCTTCCTTATATCAGTGATGTCGTGAGACAAATAAAACCTTATTCGCCTGTACGTAAGCAATATTTGATTTATACTTTGAAAAAAACACAGTCATGGCATTTAGTCACATGGTTATCCCAGGTTCGGTGTATCATCGAAGACATGCTACGCGAAAAAGATAAGTCATTTTTTGATCCAGATATCGTCGTCGATTCATGGCGCATGATATTTTCATACCCTATTCCATTTAAGAAGCACAAGAGTCGCCTCCCATTTCAGGAGAGAAATAGTCTTTTGAACCACGAAGGCAGTAGCCCGATGAACAATGAAACACTTATACAATGGGTTGATTTATACAAAGAAAGTTTGGCATATTGTAAAGAAACGGGCTATGACTTTCCTTTCTCTGCGCTTCGTAAAAAAGAACAAACGATTCGTGCGGTATTAACACAAGATGCCGATAAAAAAGTGGCGTCATACGTGGATGAGCAACAGCTTCAATATGATGACTCATGCCAACCAATATGCAAGACCAGTGACTTATATTACTATTTTCGTTTGATTCAAAGTTTTGCAACGCAAGATACTGTCGCTTTTAAGGTATTACCCGATCCCATGTCAGACTATGCGTTTCATTCAGATGAAGAAGACATCGATCAAAAAAGAGATGAGAGAGCCACTTCTACGAAATCTGGGTTGATGATTGATCATACTGCGTTTCAAAAGGTTTTAAAGGAAACGCCTTCTCATTGGTTGGAACCCATGAAGCAATTATTATCCGCCACCATGTCAAAGCATGGAAAGATGTTTAACGATGTCAGTATCAAGCGGTTTATGTGGGATTTGTACCAGGATGATCAGTGGACAGTATTACGTAGGCTATGGGGGTTGTTTCAGACGAATGATGATTGGCGTGGACTATTAAAAGACTTTGTGAGAGAAGCGCGGTATTGGCCAAGATTGGGTGAAACTTTGCCATGTAGTAGTCATTCAAAACCTGTGACTTTTGATTTATGGTGGTTATGGCAAAAAAGCGCTGAGCTATCATGGGAGACAGTTCAAGAATCCATACAGACACAATATATGGCTTTATCTCATGCAGTATGGCAACACCCTGAGAGTGTGATACCAGTGTTCAAAAATGCGCAAGTTTTTAAAGCATGGCGTCGTCGTTGCAAGATAGAGAAACTGGGTTTTTCTGTCGTTTACAACCAAAATATAGACAGAGATATAGTATATATCTGTTGTGAAAAATACTTTTTTTGGCCAATAATGCAATGGGTTACTTCAACCAAAAGTCAGCGTCTTTTTCCTTCCTATCCATTGCTGACAACCATCGCCCTAAAAAATGTTAACGGCCAGTTTTTTAAAAAAGGGTATGATAACAAATTTCAGAAATGGATTACAGGCGACTACGGTCTACCTTCCATCGAGAAATTAAAAGCATACTTTGATGCTAAACGATATAAGCAAACAGGGAATAAAAACGTTGCAGAGGTTTTGTTGAAAGAAATGTTAATTTTTCTTCATTGGGCCAAATATCCACAATCATTACTTATGCTGCTTTTTCGAGATTATCAGCAATTGATAAAGTGCATTAGTAAGTCCCGTGACTCTGAGAAATTTCTATTAAGACCTTATAGAAAACAGTTGTGTTTATTATGTCGTGAAATTGCCTCAAGCCGTGATAAACGATTAGTCCGTTGGCTTGAGCCATGGATGCATACTGCTACCAAACTTGTGAGTATGCATATAGCTCCCAAGCTTAAGAAAGTGCTCAAGCTAGATAAGAGAAAGTATCATGCAGCCACCAAGCTTAAGAAGATAGAGATGATAAAGCATTATACAGCCAATAAGCTAGAGATATTGCAGAGCCAAAGAGCCAATGTTGAGGTTGATCCCGAGGATCATGCTTTTGGTATCTCTAAGGAGGAGATGCAATTTTTATTGAACCAAGTATTGGCATTACCTACATCATCGCGTTGGGTGAATTTAGTGGGATGGATTCAAGATGTCCAATGTCACTTCCCAAATATTGTGGGGTCGATTAAAGATGAGAAATGTAACTTCCCAAGTATTGTGGGATCGATTAAAGATGAGAAATTTAACTTCCCAAGAATTCGTGTGCGTACTCGTTATGCTTTTCGTATACCATCAAAGTATTTAAAGCAGCCTGATTGTTATCGAAAAGCACTTAAAGCATTGGTCAAGGGCTTCCAAGGCACACCTGCTCAAACTGAAGCATTTCAAACCGCTTTAGTTGCTGAGATACAAGCACATGTGACATCAAAGCAGATAGCACAGGTACAAGCAGCTCAGTGGATACAAACCTTATCGCTTGCTTCTACCGATTCAAGCCATAAAGATTTAGGTGCTTATCGACCATCTAGGTGTTAGTTTATATCAAATAGAGCGACAGATAGGTGTTCATTAGGTATTAATTAAGTTAAATAGTGTAGATGACAGGCTTGACTACAATCAAGAATGCAACAACATTTACCGCCTGTCATCCTTTTGCCATGTCAAGTAATATTCTAAGCAAAAAGGGTCATACTCAGTGTGAATTTAGGAGGCTGCATTGACTTTTTGACTCATCCACTCTTTGAGTTGAGTGGCCGTGAGAGCTCCTACCTGCGTACCAATTAACTCTCCTTCACGAAAAAGTAATAAGGTAGGAATGCCTCGTACGCCATAACGTGCGGGTGTTTCGCGATTTTCGTCAACATTCATTTTATAGATAGTCAAATCATTTTCACTTTCTGCGAGTGTTTCAAGCACAGGGCTAAGTGCTTTACAAGGACCGCACCAAGGTGCCCAGAAGTCGATTAACACAAGTCCTTTTGTAGATTGGATGGTGCTATCAAATTGATCATCGGTCAGTACATGTAAAGTCATCATGAGCCCCTAAGTGGTATAGACCATTCAGTATAAAGAATAGGCTTTTTTTTGCAAGTATCTTCTCTTTGTGGACAGGCCATTCAGATCGATGATGGAGGTAAGCATGTCCACAGGGTCTTCAGATAACTCATGTCTTGATCCGATCGATAACAAGTAGATATACTGGTCTTGACACGCCACCTTCCTAAAAAGTGCTTATTGATAGGGTGCTCTGTATACATCATACCTTATCACATCAGTCCCTTGTCTTACCAAACCTTATTTACTTGTTGGAAACAGTGGCTTGATGATGATCTTGTGCTGC
>CACKMC010000027.1 GCA_902601155.1 Coxiellaceae bacterium
GCCCTAAATTTACCTGAACTAAGAAAGTAAGCACTCTCTTCTCAATCACACCGTTTTTATACTTCTATCCCAAGATAAATATCAAACACCGCATGCTCAGGATCAGCAGCACGGTGATCATACACTTCAAAATCAGCACGATACGTTCGTTGACCCCCAAATGCGCGTTGATCCATTTGCCATATCTGCTGCCATGCATCCACACATAACATGGGCATAGGGCCAGGCCCTACTGTGAATTGAGCATAATCACTCGCAGTAATCGTCAAGGGCACAAAACCCTCAGGCACCTCATCTATCGCCGAGACCGCTTCACCGACGACATAACTGTATTCACCCTGCTCATCGCTTTCAAAATCAGTGTACACACAATATGTGACGCCAGGCTGCACACGATTTGGTATGGATGCAGCCAAATCATCCCCAAAGTAACGAGCAAGCGTCACCCCAATTTTAGCCTGTTTAGGATCAAGTTCTTGTGCATTGTGAGTACGCACACAAATCCCTAATAGTTTGATTTCTTCTCTTTTGATCATCTGTTTTTTCATACCCCTCTCCTTATCTTCATTCAAAAATCATGAGCGATGACCAAGCATTTAGTCACGCTGTGATGCAACAGACCATAACACCATACCTGTTGCCACAGAAACATTTAAACTCTTGATGGGTCCTGGCATTGGCAAAGTCACTAACTCATCACAAGTGCTAGCCGTTAACGCACGCAAGCCTTTTTCCTCATTACCACACACAATCGCTAAAGGACCGGTTAAAGAAGCATGTTGTATACTTTGTTCACTGTGCTCACTTGTGCCTACACACCAAACACCCTTTTGCTGCAGCGTCGTGAGTGTCCGCACAATATTCGTGACTGTATAAACTGGCAGAAAAGACGTGGCACCGCACGCAATTTTATGCACTGTTGCCGTTAACCCACAGGCACGATTTTTAGGCAAAATGACCGCATCAACACCCATGGCACAGGCTGTGCGCAAACACGCTCCTAGGTTATGCGGATCTTGTACCCCATCCAAGACAAGCAGCCACGCCTTTTCTCCCAATCGGTCCACATAAGCCATCAACGATTCATGTGGTGTAAACAAACGCGCCTCAGCAAGCACACCTTGGTGATGATGGGACCCAATGCGATCAGCCAACCAATCCTGGGTAACAAACTGACAACGCACGTTTTTCTTCTTTGCTAAGCTGATCAACTTAGGGTGACGATCTTTGATAATATACAAGCGCTCAATACAAGTAGCGTGCTCATTTAAAAGTTGGTGCACAGCATGCACACCCATGTGCTGAATCATAACCCCCCTTCTATTCGCGACCAAAGCAGTATACACTTTCTTTAGTCATTCATCCATGACCATTGATTATGTCAAAACGTATGCTATTGATCAGCTTGATTGCCATCACGCAATGTGGCTGCCACTTTTTCCAACACCCTGATGGGCCTCCACGCTTTCGTCATTTCTGGCATCGAACACACGCCGTCAAACCACACAAAGAAGTACGCAGTCGCTATGGTAATCCCCGTTCTTATGTGGTCAGAGGCAAGCGCTACTGGCCGATGCGCCACGCCCACCATTTTGTTCAAACAGGCTATGCATCTTGGTATGGAAGAAAGTTCAACGGCAAACTGACCTCCAATCGTGAACGCTACAATTTATGGCAAATGACCGCCGCACATAAAACATTACCCCTGCCAAGCTATGTGCGTGTCACCCATCTAAAAACACACAAGCAAATCATTGTACGCGTCAATGATCGTGGACCCTTCCATAAAAACCGTATCATTGACTTATCCTATGCTGCTGCGAAAGCCTTAGGCATGCTACATAAAGGCACGGCACCTGTTCGCATCGAAACCATTGAAGGCACCACAACGTCACAACCCCTGCTTCAATTGGCGGCATTTCACGATAAAAAAGCTGCACGTGCTTGGCTGAAAAACATGACAAAACGCCTACATACCCGCTTGCAAATTCGTCAAAAAAGAGTCCATCATCATGCATGGTATGTGGTGATTATTCACCCTAAAGTATCGCTCACCACGTCATTAAAAAAACGTTTGAAACGATCTCACATCGCGCCGCGTTGGTGGACACCAGCCTAATCTCAATTTGCTTGCAAGTATCCACGTTTCTTTATACACTCAACGTACATTAAGAGGAAAGCTTTTATGTTATTTCATATGATTTGTCGTGTACTTGCTTTATGGACACTCACCCTCCCTGTGATGGCTAGCAATCATCCTGATATTCTCATTCCATCGCCACCAGCTATTGCAGCCAAAAGCTATGTACTACTCGATGCAAAAAGCGGGAAAATCCTTGCGGAAAAAGCCAAAGACATGTCGCTTCCTCCTGCCAGCTTAACCAAACTTATGTCGCTTTATGTGCTTTCCAATGCACTCTCTCACCACCAAATACACCTGACCGATAAAGTATTTGTCAGTAAGAAAGCTTGGAAAACAGGCGGCTCTCGCTTGTTTATTCGTGCAGGCTCCCATGTGCCAGCTAAAACACTGATTCAAGGCATGATTGTGGCATCAGGCAATGATGCCACAACCGCCATGGCAGAACATTTAGCAGGCCAAACAGATGCTTTTGTGGATGTGATGAACCAAACCGCTGCCATGCTTCACTTAAAACACACCCACTTCATGAACCCTACTGGCCTACCACACCCCCGACATAAAACCACTGCCTATGATCTTGCCCAACTGACCCGTCATTATATTTTAGCATTTCCAGATAATTACCCCTGGTTTAAACAGAAGTGGATTCGCTACAATCATATTCGTCAGCCCAATCGTAATCGCCTACTCTGGCAAGACGCACGCGTTGATGGCTTGAAAACAGGACATACAGACGCTGCCGGCTATTGCATGGTGACCTCAGGGGCCGTGGATAATACGCGTTTAATTGCCGTTGTTATGGGCACAAAAAGCGACCATGCACGAACACAAACGAGTGAAGCATTGCTTAATTATGGTTTTCGTTACTACCAAACCAAAACCATCGATAATCAAGCCATCCATACACATCGTGCTCGCGTCTGGGGTGGCCAGTCAAAATATGTCACCGTAGGCCTTGCTGCTAATCATCATTATACCATCGCCCGAGGCGATACCACCCCACCGACTTTTGACATCAAACTGTCTGACCTTCATGCCCCCATTAAGCAAGGACAAGCATGTGGCACGTTAACCATACGTATCAAACAAAAGGTCATGGCACAATACCCATTGATTGCACAACAGGCCGTAAAAACTGGAAGCACCTGGCAAGTATGGACAGACAAAATCGGGTACTGGTTTAATCACCGTGACTAAATGGGTCTATTTAAATGGGTCATGGATGCATGCCCATGACGCCATGATTCCTGTCAATGATCGAGGTTTTCTATTTGCAGATGGTGTGTATGAAGTGATAGCTTGTCGCGCAGGTCAATTCATTGAGCTGCCAGCACATCTTGCTCGTTTAAAACGCAGTCTACATGCACTGGATATCCGTTGCGACCCCTCGATAACATGGGAAACTCTGATCCATGAACTGCTCACGCGTCATGATCCACATGCTCAAAAAGATTGGTCTGTGTATTGCCAAGTCACGCGCGGCACACAAGCTGTTCGACGCCATGCGGCCCCCCATCCTCTCCAACCCAATATTTATCTATGCTTGAATGCATGGACACCTAGCCTCATCGAAGGCAAGGCCATCACATACCCTGATCTTCGCTGGGGAAGATGCGACATCAAAAGCACCTGTTTGTTACCCAACACATTGGCAGCCACGCAAGCGGAAAAACAAGATGCCATCGAAGCCATTTTGTTACGCGATGGCCATGTCACTGAAGGCAGTTGCTCTAACGTCTTTTGGTATCATCAAGGCACTTTGTTTACCCCATCAACCTCCGCGAATATTTTACCTGGCATCACAAGACAATCAGTGTTAACCCATGCCAAAAAAATGGGCATACCCACCCAGTTTCATGATCATGCCACACGCAATACCCTGTATCAT
Source organism: Coxiellaceae bacterium (assembly GCA_902601155.1). Classification (GTDB taxonomy): domain Bacteria; phylum Pseudomonadota; class Gammaproteobacteria; order Comchoanobacterales; family Comchoanobacteraceae; genus CACKMC01. The sequence continues at coordinate 4,032 of CACKMC010000027.1, forward strand.
GCTGACGAACTTTTTATCACCAGCACCACAAAACGTTTAGCGCGCATCACTCAACTGGACCATGTCACCTATCACCCAAAGAATGATGGTGTGTTATCACGTTTACAACAAGCAGATTCCCCATCACTTAGCCATGTCTGAATTGATCATACGTCATTTTAACACACCGATTGCTTATGCTGATACCTTGGAAGCGATGCAAACCTGGGTAGAAAATCATGAAGGCAATCAGGCTGATGAGGTCTGGTTACTAGAACATCTGCCTGTGTATACATTAGGGCAAGCGGGTGATCCTAAACACTTACTACAAAGCACTGAGATTCCCCTTATTCACTGTGATCGTGGTGGCCAAATTACTTACCATGGCCCAGGACAACTGATCGTCTATTGTTTGCTTAATCTCAAAAAACGTCCTTATCAAGTTCACGGCCTGGTGGACCGCTTGGAACAAAGCATACTGACGCATCTCTCTTCACTGGGTCATGTGGGTGAGATTAAACAATCAGCAAGGGGTGTGTACCTTTATGATCAAAAAATCGCCTCTATTGGGTTACGTATCAAACGCGGCTTATCCTATCATGGTTTGGCCTATAATATTCGTATGGATCTCACGCCCTTTGATGCCATTAATCCTTGTGGCTATGAAAACTTGAAAATGACGCAACTGACAGACTATCACCCTGCATTACAAATCAATACAGCAGCACAAGACTACTGCCAACATTTAATCGACACCATCGGACCTTACGCTAATATATTGCAAAAATAATAATTTTACACAACAATAATGTTTACTTTTCACTGCTTTTTTGTTATAATGTAATAGAATTTACAAAATAAAGAGATTATTATGCCCCTATCACTCATACTGGTTCTAGCCAGTCTCAGCACGCTATTTTTAGCCATTATCTTTTCCCTTATGTTTTTCGCCATGCAGAAAAAAAAGAGCATAAGCACTGCTGAGGATAGCTATGAAAATACGCGCCCTTATAAGCTATTTGCAGAAAAAAACAATGAAAAACAACACGCCCCAAAACAAGTACAATCCAACTACAATCAAACTTTAGTTGATGCCATGAATACCTATGAAGAAAAAATGACACAAAGTGATAACATTCGACTTCGCTCACCCTATGCACCTAACATCTCTCAAGAAGAAGCAGATAACCAAGCCTCAATAGCCCATCAGGATCTCATGGCAATACTGGCGGAAACACCCAGACATGTCATCACGCACAACATCCCCTTTGTTGCAACACAAACAGGTCAAAAATGGTTAACCTCACACGTGAAAAAAGACAAACTCATACACATGCGCATTGAGAAAGCACTTACACACCTAAACCCTTTCAGAGCACTATGGGACTGGCGCCTACATGACACCTGGCCACAACTATCGGCTGATAAAACACTTGAATTGGTACAAACATGGCAAACAACGTTATTAACACCACAAGAAAAAGAATGTTTGCAGCAGTATGAACAAGCACTGATCAAGTCTGGTGCTAAGTCAGCTCAATCATCACAAAATGACGTGACTCATACCGTGTCAAATGGGACACCAAGCACGATCACACTGCCCGCGATAAAGGTCACCCCGATGCTAACAAAACAACCCTCTTCCGAACGCCCTACGTCGGAAAAACGAGTCAATCGTCGAGAACTTATCTCATGGATTAATTCAGGAAAAACCGATGCCAAGTCTTTTCAAGATCTTGTCAACAAACTACCGCATTGGCATAAAGAAGTATTATTTAGCTCATCACAACAATTAAGGTTCGATGCGCAACAGACGTGGCTTATACAACATACCGATGTACAACCTAAACGACAAACAAAACAACCAAACAACACGCCCACGCGATAAGCAAATATCAGCACGTCAACATCCCCTATCATCCAATCAAGGATGATGGGGGGTCTGTACTTAACGATATACTTTTCATGCACCCATCAGCGACGGATTAACAAGTAAAAAGTGAGCACGCTTACCTCGCGACACTTATTCAACCCACCACAGTTCACCACAAGATAGCGCCATGGATTCAGCTTGCTGTTATGCATGTCGTTATATCACGTTATCCCATTTGCCCTACCAAGGGAAATGCCCCATGGTTTTTTAGGTGGCATTCATTTTAGATATGCAAAACCAAAGCAAACTCTCTGGATATTAAAAGACCTTAAGTATGGGCATAAAGTGAAGAATAGGCTATACTCGTTGCAATAAAGCGTGGAACAAGTATGTCAGACACTCTACAAGACCGGACACAACGTGCTATCCATAAATTATCACGCATCCCTGTCAAAATCACACCCACCACCTCTCCCCTTGGTAAACCTAACTGGATACGCACACGATTGCCGACAGCAGCACAGTCCGCACGTGTCAAAACTTTAACCAAACTTCTTAAAGAACAAGGCTTGGTCACGGTATGTCATGAAGCCGCGTGCCCTAATTTACCAGAATGTTATAGTCACGGCACCGCAACCTTCATGATTATGGGCGATCGTTGTACACGCCGTTGTAGCTTTTGTGATGTTGCGCATGGCCGTCCAGATCCACTGGATGTTGATGAACCCATCAAATTGGCAAAAACCATTCAAATTATGCAATTATCCTACGTCGTGATCACCTCAGTTGATCGAGATGATTTACGAGATGGTGGTGCAGGTCATTTTGTCGCTTGTATTGAGTCCACTCGCCATGCATGCCCAGACATAAAAATAGAGGTCCTTGTGCCTGATTTTCGTGGACGTCTTGAGAAAGCATTATCTATTTTACAACAAGCCCCCCCCAGATGTCTTTAACCATAATATTGAAACGGTACCTGAGCTTTATCGTGCAGCCAGACCTGGTTCTGATTATCAACATTCACTGCGTTTACTGCAATGTTTCAAAGAAAATCATCCTGACATACCAACCAAGTCTGGTTTAATGCTTGGCTTAGGCGAAAATGATGAGCAAGTCATGGGCGTATTACGGGATCTTAGAGCACATCAAGTCGATCGTGTCACGATTGGTCAGTATCTCCAACCCACGAAACATCACCTACCCGTCTCCCGTTATGTGTCTCCTGCACAATTTGAAACCTTTAAAAAGGAAGCCTATGCCATGGGCTTTGAACATGTAGCCAGTGGTCCACTTGTGCGTTCATCATACCATGCCGATCGCCAAGCTGCCGGTGAAGAAGTCAGTTAGGATTGAATATGTTTGCTGAATTCATGCATCACAGCCAAATCGTACTAAAACAGCACCCCCATTATGGTGGCACCTTAACTTTTGTCATTGCCTTACTTGAATCCTTAGCCATCATTGGCAGTATTGTACCAGGATCCGTCACCATGACAGCCATTGGTGCATTAATCGGCAATGCCACATTACCCCTTTTTTCCACGCTACTTTGCGCCATCAGTGGTGCACTGGTAGGTGATACACTGAGTTATTGGTTTGGTCTAAAATATGCGCCATACATTTACCAATTATCCTGGATAAAAAAACGTCATCACTGGCTAGATAAGGGCCAGGCTTTCACGAAGCGCTATGGCACAGCCAGTCTTGTCATTGGTCGTTTTTTTGGTCCCATGCGTAGCATGATGCCTATGGTGGTTGGATTATTTCGTATGAAGCCTTTACCATTCATCGCAGGCATCATCCCTTCCGCCGTGCTATGGTCTATGTTGTACCTCACACCCGGCATTTTCTTTGGTTTACTGGCCCATGATTTCCCCCATCCTATTTCTCATCACTTCATACTCAAAGGCCTTGCTTACTTGCTAACATTTGTGCTACTGATGGCTATCATCCAACGCATACGCCCCAAGTTATCAAAGCAGCTTCACATGATTGTCGATGGTATATATCAAACATGCTTTGGCGTCAATCAACCACAGCCCCGTTATGTTTATCCTTGCTTAATCAGTTTAGTCCGTGCCACTTTACTAGGCATGGCATTTGCTTGGCTTGGTTATCATGTCCATCATCAAACCGGAATATCATCACTTAATCAACCCAGCTATTATTTTTTACAATCCTTACACCAACCATTTTGGAACGCTATTCACCTCGCTACCACCTTTATGGCTGATAAATACAGCTTCATTTTACCTATTTTAGCGATCACATCTTTTCTATATTTACAAAAAGCTTGGCGCTTAGGGACGCTTTGGCTTACCATGCATGCCTTGTTCTATGCGGTCATCAAAATAGTCAAAATGAGTTACATGGTTGCGAGGCCCCCCCCCTTGTTTTTCACATCATGGGACATACCAGCTTTCCAAGTGGTCATGTCAGTTTAACCAGCGCATGCTTGATCACATGGGCATTCTTATACCGTAAAGAACCATCACAACGCTGGCCTTTTTACCTTGTCTATGGATGGATTATATGGATTGCGTGGACACGTTTATACTGTGGTGCTCACTGGCTTACTGATGTACTCGGTGGCTTCTTACTCGGTTCTCTACTCGCCAACATAGCTTACAGCGTCTTAAATCGCTACCAACCCGAACTACATACTCATCTCACAAAACGTCTATGCTTATTCACTTTTGGTCTATGGCTAGCCAGTGCGACTTGGATCGCATCCACCCACTATCATCGTTATTACCCCAATTTTTTTCCCACCCCTCCCATGGTGACTTTGGATGAAAAAAACTGGTCAACCGATACACGGTTACCAATATGGCGACTTAATCGTTTTCATCATCCCTTTGAAGTGCTCAACATTCGACTACAGTCATCCTCACTCAAACCCCTACAACAGATATTGTGTCAGAAAGGCTGGCATATTCATCATGCATTCAAATCAAACTGGTTAAGCTGTAGCTATGATATAATTAGCCATCCTGAACGTATGAAACTACGCCAACTATTGCCCCCTCTTTTTCAAGGCAATTCTCCAGCACTGATTGCAAGCAAAGAACAAGGTCATACTACCTATAGACTGGAACTGTGGCCCAGTTATTTTCAGGTCAAAAACACGCCCATATGGCTAGGAAGTGTCATTAAGATTGGTGACAATAAGCTCCCTACTCCCATGGTACAAGCACTTCCCTGGACAACGCACAAAAAGCGTATTGGATCGCACACCATACTCACCCTAACATTATAAGGAGATCATCATGTCGACCCTATTCTTTTCAGCTGAAAATAAAACAGACCTTGAAGCAAGTGTACAACGCTATCTCCATGACAAAGAGTACCTTACACATAACCCCACACACCCTTTTCGCCTGGCTTCTATGCCGGAAGAATTATCTCAACAATGGGAAAAATACGAAGGTAAGGCAGCCATTCAGCCCATCACAAGCCTGCTCTTTACAGGACAAGGCAGTCAACGTTCTGGCATGGGACAACACAGCTATCAATGCCACCCTGTGTTTAAAGACACATTAGACCATATTGCCTCCTATATGAATACATGGCTAGATATGCCTCTCCATGACCTCCTTTTTGATGCAAAGTATGCATCCTTACTGAATCAAACACGCTATACGCAGCCTGCACTGTTCGCTTTTGAATACGCATTAGCTAAGACTGTTGAGCACCTTGGTGTAAAAGCAGACTTTGTCTTAGGACATAGCGTCGGTGAATTTTCTGCCGCTAGTTTTGCTGGATTCATGTCTTTAGAAGATGGGATCGAACTGATATGCCAACGGGGCGCCCTCATGCAAGCACTACCTGAAGGCGGTGGCATGGCAGCCATTGCATGCGAAACAAGCGCGCTTGAATCCCTGCCAAGCTCATTAGCCATCGCTGGCCTAAACAGCCCCAAACAAACGGTCATATCAGGCGATCTTTCCGCCATTAACAACTATTGTGATACGCTCAAAACACAAGGCATACGTGCGACCCCCCTGACTGTTTCTCATGCCTTTCACTCACCCTTGATGACACCAATGTTGGAAGCCTTTGCTGAAGTAGCCAAACGTGTGACCTACTTACAACCACGGATCCCCATGCTTTCTAATGTCACAGGTGAATTACTTTCAAACCCGCTCAATCCTGATTACTGGGTAGAACATGTCACTGCTCCCGTTAATTTCTTAGGCGGTATGCAAACATTATCTAAGACCTCATGCAATACACTGATGGAGATTGGCCCTCACCCTATCTTAACGCAACTTGCATCAAAATGCCTTGAAAAAGAACAGTATCAATGGATCTCCACAGGCAGAAAAGGCCGTATAGATTGGAATCAATGGCAGTGTCAAGCATTCAATGCTGGTTTCCCATTAAGCTAACGCACACGCAACAACCGAGCCTTACTTCATAAGGCTCGATGGTATTGAATACTTGGCTTGAGAACACTTTCATCAATCTCACAGACAAAAAAACCGCCATGGACGACCATAACGGTTTCTTTGGTGGCGCTTAGTAAGTGCTAGGCCTTACAAAACATTCGTTACGCCAGATAGATAATTAAGCAGATTCAACCGCTTCAACCACCTCTTGCTTGACGAATAAGACATAAGCCATTTGCGCAGAATCTCCTGCCCGTTGACGTGACTTAAGGATACGCAAATAACCACCTGGACGCTTAGTATAGCGAGGCCCAAGATCATCTAACAAACGATTAACGGCATCTGTTTGACGTAATTTAGACACTAAATAACGACGGGTTGCCACATCATTGGTCGCAGCACGTGTAATCAATGGTTCTAACATACGACGCAGTTCTTTGGCTTTTTGAACCGTGGTTTGGATAGTACCATGGGTAATCAATGAACAGGCCATATTACGAAACATAGCCTTACGATGGCTAGCGTTACGTCCTAATTGTTTTCCTGCTTTACGGTGTCTCATGTATACGCTCCTCTACAACTTAAGATTTAGCTGGTGCTGTCCACTGGTCAACACTCATACCAAGTGATAAACCATGGTTAGCCAGTAATTGACTGATTTCTGATAAAGATTTACGACCTAAGTTGGGCGTACGAAGAAGCTCAGCTTCTGTCCGTTGAACCAGATCACCAATGTAGTAAATGTTTTCTGCTTTTAAACAATTAGCAGCACGCACTGTCAAATCTAGATCTTCAACACGCTTAGAGAGCAAAGCATGTATGCTTTCTTTTGCATCTGTTTTCTCACTGGGTTCATAGCTCGTTTGATCAGCAAAGCAATGTAATTGATACTGAAGGATGCTGGCTGCGTATTGAATGGCTTCTTGCGGTGTGAGTGTACCATTCGTTTCAAGTTCAAGTACCAATGAATCAAGGTCAGTACGATTACCAACCCGTGTGTTTTCAACGCGATAGCTTGCTAAGACAACAGGGCTAAAAGAGGCATCAAGACGCATCACGCCCACTTCAGTGGCTTCATCAAATAATCCCTCTTCATCTGAAGAAGAAGGCTTTCTTAATACAGGTTGATAACCCACACCAGCACCAACG
>CACKMC010000028.1 GCA_902601155.1 Coxiellaceae bacterium
AAAATACAAGATCATCATGAGTGGTAAACAAACACTCATCATATTGTAACGAGCACATAGTGAGACTAAGATGCCTAGATAGAAAATGAAAAATTGCCATACTAAAAGACGTCTTGTAAAAATGCTACCGTGTGCATACAAGTTGTCTTCGATGAGTTTTGCAATAGAAGCTAACATCATCATAGGCACCAATAATATCACCTTAATAAGCAAGCTAAAATGCAGAAGCCATAATAAAGCAAGGGTGCAGATCATGATATAATCTATGACATTTTTAGTTGAACATCGCTTATGTCTTATGTGAGAAAATAAACGATAGTTGCAGTAAGCCAATATAGCGTATATTGCTACATGGTGGATGAAAACATAGGATAAGTTGAAAAGTGGTAAGGTCAGGATCAGTATTTTTGTCGCCAGAATAGTCAGTAGGATATAAGCTAACGTTTGATAATAAGATTGTTTTTTCTTTTGATGATATAAATACCTATAAGCATGGTAAGCATGACTTTGCTCTAATAAATTTTGCTGTGACGATAACAAACGATATTTAACCATTGCTTATATTCATTATTTATCAGAAGCTACTATATTAAATCCACGTGTTTTTGTCAATAGGCATGTTCTCGTCGTGATGCCATAGAAACTTGGGTTGATTCATGATTATTTAATAGGCGCTTAAGACATGTTGCATGGCATAGCGAAATAAGTGTTGGTGTCCTTCTGGACTAAGTCTTTGCAAGTTGTCATCAAAATCAGATGGCTTTAATGTGAGTAACCAAGCTGGCAGCAAACTGACATGAGGCATTTCAGATACAGTTTGGTAGGTTTTCATGATGTCATGATTGGTTTGTTTGGCGTGAAGCATCCACGGAGGAAGACAGGGCGGGATGATAAAAATAGACGGTATAGCATGGGCATGATGTATTAACTGACGTAAGGCTGGTATGTTGGGTTTGATTTTATGCTGTTTGGCTTGCTGATAATCCAGGGCAATGAGCAGGCGATCAGGGCGGTAATGTTTGAGGTAGGCTGGTGCCAGTTGTAAGCTTTGTTTAGCAGTCATACCTGCGACACTGACATTAATAATGCGCCATGTTTTATCATGATCTTTTAACAGTTTTACCCAGCTATTATGTGCTTCAATGCCACTACTTAGGCTCAGTTCATCGCCGATGATCATCAAAGTTTTGCCATAGGCTGTTAGACTGAACAAAACACATAACATCACATAGCGTATACGCCATCCATCGGCCATACTTAATCTCCTTATACGCTTAGATGACCCAGAATAACCAATGATCAAGAAGCATCAGTAAAAAGAGGCTCATCAGATAAGTGATGGAGTAAACAAATAAGCGCATGGGAGGGCAGCGTTGTTGTTTCACTCCCCAGGCAAGTACTAACCAGCGAGCAGAAAGTGGTATCAAGCCAATCAAGTAAAGCATGCCAAAAGAAAGAATAAGGACCGGTAATATGGAAGCAATGACCGTAAGAATACTGTAATACCAAATATGTTGACGCGTATATTCAGGACCGTGGGTAACCGGAAGCATCGGCAGTTGACTGCGTTGATAGTCATCGAGCTTGGCAAGTGATAAAGCCCAAAAATGAGGCGGTGTCCATGCAAAAATGATGAGTACCAGTAGCCAGGGCGTGGCAGTCAGTTCATGGTTCACAGTGAGCCAGCCTAGTAAGGGAGGGAGAGCGCCACTTAATCCACCAATCACAATGTTTTGAGGGGTGGCTCGTTTGAGTAGGCAGGTATATATCCAGGCATAGCCTAATAAGGTGCCTAAGGTCCAATAGGCGGCTTTGTATGATAATGGTGCCAGGGTTAACCAGCCGAGTAGGCTAAGTAGACAGGCCCACAGTATCGCGTCTCTTACTTGGAGATTGCCTTGCGGTAAAGGACGTGATTGAGTACGGGCCATGCGTTGATCAATCATGCGATCGGCTACGTGATTAAATGCACCGCCCGCACTGGCAAATAAACCAATGCCTATTAAGCCTTGTGCCATTGTCAACCACTCAGGTTGACGGGTGGCCATCAGCATGCCAACCAATGCGGATAGGAGCATCAGTAAGACAACTTTGGGTTTGCCCAGTTCAATAAGCGCGAGTAAGGTCGTTTTCATAAATCTTTGGGGGGGTAATCAGGCGAGTGATGGTCAGTAGTAAGCCAAGGGCTACCACATTATGTCCTACAGCAATCGATAAGGGCAGTTGCCAGAAGACATTGAGAATGCCGAGCGATATTTGAATGGATAACAAAACAAGCAGTGCCATGCCCCATACTCTTTCATGGGGTTGTTTCCATGTGATATAAGTGCCTAGGCTTAATAAATAAAGGCCAACCACTAAGGCCCCAAAGCGATGGAGCATTTGGATGGCTACGCGTGCAGCAGTCGATAAGACACCGCCCTCATAATTCACCCCCAAAGGAGATAGCCAAGGAAAGGCGTGATGAAAATCCATGGTGGGCCACCATTGATGAAAGCAGGTGGGAAAATCAGGGCATATTAATGCGGCATAATTGGTGCTGGTCCAACCACCTAGGATGATTTGGGTGAGTGTGAGAAAAAATGCAAGGATTAAAAAAGGCTTATGACGTGCAACACGAGTGGGTTCGCGCCATAATGTGTAGCGCCATAAACCACAAGTAATGAGCATGCCACCGATCAAATGAGACATGACCACCAATGGCATCAATAGTAGCGTCACGGTCCACATACCAAGGACCGCTTGTATACCTAATAAAATCAATAAACCAATCATCAAGTGTTGAGTCGGCTTGGCCAACGTCTGTCGTTTTCGCCATGTTTGTATTGCCAATGCAAAAATAATTAAGCCCAGTGTACCTGCAAAATAGCGATGAATGACTTCAGGCCATGCTTTTTGGCTCACCACGGGGATAGCTTGTGGGTAGGCTTTGGCAGCCTGACGTAGTTCTGAGGGCGTGTGAGGTACACCAATCAATTGGCCATAACAGCTTGGCCAATCTGGACAACCAAGTCCGGCGTCTTTAAGGCGTGTATAGGCCCCAAGACCCACCACAAAAATACCAAGTATAACACCAATTTGTGCGATGGTTTTTACATTCATGGTCGATTTCTCTCCAAGTGTTTTAAGTCTTTGATCATCGGTTTTTGCCAGCTTGCTTTAGGATACGCTAGGATTAAGTAGCCTTCAGGGTCCACTAAATACATGCTTGATTTAGGGGAGGGCCAGGCACCTTTTGGGCGAACATGCGGATAAGGAAGGAAGCCCGGTGTGTGATGTTCACTGACAATAAGGAAGCGAACTTTGGGGGCTAATTTTCCCAATGCGAGTTGAAACTGATGCATGGCATGCAATGTGTTAGGGTCGATCTGATGGCTGCGATATACCACTGTCCATGGTTGTGGTTTTTTTCCGACAGCTTGGGACAATGTGTTTTTTTGGATAAAGTGTTGAAACGTTTGTGGTGGGGTGAGTAATTCACCATGATTACGTGTTTTTCCTGTGTAGTGACCTTGATACAAGCTCCATGCAATGAGCCATGGCAGCACAAAAACACTGATGAGAAGTGGCAGGGTCCAACGATTACTTTTTATCACGATATTTTACCTTTCTTGTATGACTGGCTATGAAGATGATCAACATAAGAAGCCCAAGACTGGCGAACTGTATCATGTAAGCCACGTGTCGTTGGGGTGTTAAATGATGGGGGTGCCATGATTTGATAAAGCCAAGTTGACTGGTTTCATTGAGCAGGAGTTGGTAATCTAAAAGATGCTCACCTAGATTTTTTTTCAGGTGAGATCGGTGAAGATTTTGATACAGCGTATAGTGCTTGAATGGCTGGGTCGTGACAGAAGAGAGGCTAAACACTTTGGTGGGCAGTGGATAAAGGTGCCCTTGCACCGTATAGATTTTATGCGGTAGGGGTAAATGATTTGTGGGCCATGGTTTTTTTTGACGGGGAATCCATCCCAAATTGATAAGCACGACTTGTTGGCTGGCGACGAGGTGGAAAGGCATGATCACATGATAGCCTACACGATGATCTTGCATTTTATTGTCAAGTAGTATGGCTTGATTGAAGGCAAAACGACCACGCATGTTAATATGCTGATAGGGTGTTAAAGGGGTATGCAAGGACCACTGTGTCGCTGGTTTATGCCAATGAGCATGGCGTTGCGCAACAATATGGGCTTTTTCTAGTGAACGCAACCATTGCCAATGGGCTAGGTACGCCATACATAAGGCAGACAGTGTCACCACAAAACAACGACGCCAAGAAGCTTGAAAGCATCGCGATCGATAATGTATAGTGACAGTACGTCGACTTAAGTCAATGGGCATGAGGTCCTTAGGCTCACCAGGAGCACGCATATGATGGTTAAACTTATCATAATTTCTCTTATCTTCGCAAGTATTGGCTTTCTATTTGCCAGTGTTTTGGGTTTTTTTCAAGGGAAAGAAGTGTTAGCCAAGCGTTTAACCTGGCGCATGATCACATCTGTGCTGGCATTTTTATTGCTTTGCCTGGCAGGTGTCATGGGGTGGATACAGCCACACCCTTTGGGTGGATAGCATCAGGAAAACAAGGAGAGGGTAGATGTTTGAGATGGGCGCAGGAGAACTCTTAGTGGTTTGTTTGGTTGGTTTATTTGTGTTAGGCCCTGAACGTTTGCCAGCGGTGGCCAAGCGCTTGGGCCGTTTAGTGCATGAGGTGCGACGTGCTTTCTTAACCCCTGATGATACTAAAATTGACTCACGTGACGATGTCTCACAGCAGTAGCGCTTATCTGCACAGTATACGCCGAGGTGCCTGTTATTACCTTGTGATATTTTCGATATTGTTTTTCGGTTTATGGTCTTACCATGCGGCGGTATTGGCGTGGGTGCTGAAACCGTTTTATGACGTATTTCACACGCCGCTGATTGCACTCAGTATAAGCAGTGCGGTTTGGGTGCCGATGCAAGTTTGTTTTTCCCTCAGTTTTTTATTATCAACGCCCTTTTTGTTGTATGGCATTTGGCGATTTATCATGCCTGCATTGTATCCTCACGAACGTCAGGGATTGTGCCAAATCATGGTGTGTAGTGTGGGATTGTTTGCGATGGGGGTCATGTTTGCCCATACGCTTTTATTGCCCTGGTTATTGTTGTTTTTGAAGCAAGCCGTGCCGTCTGCTGTGCACGTGATGCCCACATTAAGTCATGCCGCGCTTTGGTGTGTGCAAAGTGCATTATTAGCAGGCTGGGCTTTTCAAGTGCCTTTGGCCATGGTGATTTTGGTCACATGGGGCATGGTCAGTGAGCAAAGTATCGTGGTGATAAGGCCTTGGGTTATTTTGGCCTCTTTTGTTATAGGCATGATACTTACCCCGCCAGATGTGTTATCACAATGTTTGTTAGCCGTGCCACTGTGCTTGTTGTTTGAGTGCGGGGTGCTTCTACTTCGTTTGCGACGTGCTTATCAAGCCCATAAAGCATCAAAGTAGTCATGCAGCGGATTATTTCCCGCGTGCATCCTCCCAAATAAACTTATGAAGCTGGATTTGTAAGCGAACATTTAAGCCATCTTCCAAGATCCATGTCGCAAGCGCCTTGCAATCAAGACCAGGTGTGCAAGGTGAGAAAAGAATGGTTGATTGTTGAAGGAGTGGGTGTGATTGGATGTGATCGCGTGCCCACTCATAATCTTCACGGTTTGCGATGACACATTTGATTTGGTCATGGGGTTGAAGGTATGCATAGTTGTCAGTGAGGTGGCGGTGATTTTCACCGGATCCCGGCAGTTTGATGTCCATGACTTTGACGACCCGTGGATCGACGTCTTTGACATCGATTGCACCACTTGTTTCAAGGGATACATGGTAAGATTGGTCACACAGCATCCGCATCAAGTCTTTCACAGGGGGTTGTGCAAGTGGTTCGCCACCGGTGATGGTGACCCAATGACTGGGGTAGCTTTGAATGGTGCTTAGTATGGATTCGAAGGTTTGTCGTTCTCCACCATGGAAGGCATAAGCGGTGTCACAATAGGTGCATCGCAGTGGACAGCCCGTGAGGCGTACAAAAACGGTGGGTTGGCCTGTTGAAAGGCTTTCACCTTGAATGGAATAAAAAATCTCTGTGATTTTAAGGCTGGTATTGGATGGCATGATCAGGTCCAGTGGCGATACGAATGGCTTGAAGTTGGCAGTTTGAGGGAAGGACGGAGCTCAGTGAATCAAAAATGACGCGTGCAAGATTTTCTGTACTGGGGGGACAAGTTTGAAACGCAGGGTGATCATTCAGCGTCGTATGGTCAAAAGGGCTTAAGCAGTTTTTGAGGGCGGTATGACAGGTGTGTAGATCAAGGCTCATGCCTGCATTGTCTAGTGGGCCACCTTGGATGATGGCTTCGACTTCATAGGTGTAGCCATGCATGTGTTGGCAAATACCAGGATGCTGTGGTAATTGGAGTGCAGCAGACAGATGGTGTTTGACATGAAGGGTGTAGGGAAAAGCGTTAGGCATACAGTGACCTTAGAATTGTTTGGAGACTTTGCATGTTTTTCGGGCGTGTGCGTGTAACATCGTGATATTTCCATCGAGTTGGCTGCATTATTTCCTATTGTGAGTCAATGTGCAAGTAAATTTACGTGCAAGAAGAGATAAAATCTGTTGATTTTATTGGTGTAATCTTTACATGATGCCTACTTTCGCCTATGCTGTGGTTATGTTACAAGTCTTTTCACTACGCTTTGCTCATTTACCGGATACCATACAGGATGCTTGCGCTGTACGTTTGACCGAGGTGGTAACGCATGCCCCTGTGGAAGAGTCGATGGTCTTGGTGACTTGTGCACGTGTGACGGTTTTATTTGTGGGTGCGCCATCACCGATGATCACATGGCTTGCTAATCAGGTGGGGTGTGATGTGACATCTTTGCAAAGATTATGTGTCCATTATACGGGGCGTGATGCACTGGCACATGCGATGTCATTGGCCAGCGGTTTAGAGTCTGCAGTCTTGGGGGAGCCCCAAATTCTTGGTCAATTTAAACGCGCATTTGCATCGTCAAAGCATTGTGGTCCGGTGTTAAATCACATATTGCCTGTGATTATTCAAGCGGCGAAGGCGGTGCGCACAGAGACCAATATTGGCGCCAGTCCTTTGGCACTGTCTTGTATTGCAGGCCGCTTAGCCAAACAAGTGTTTAGCGATATTGCGACCACCCCCATTGCCTTGATTGGTACCGGTGATATGGTGGCTTGTCAATTAGCCTATTGTCAGCAAGAAGGTATGCAGGATGTGACGGTAGTTAGCCGCTCGTTAGAACGCGCAGCACGTTTAGTGGCCCCCTTGGTTGGTAAGCCTAGTTGCATGACACAGTTAGAGGCGACACTCAATCGTGTCGATTGGGTGGTCAGTGCCACACGAAGTATTCAGCCGATTTTAGGCAAAGGGTTGATGGAGCGTGTCGCAGCAGCACGTCGATGGCGCCCCATGGTTTTGATTGATCTGGCGATGCCCTGCGATATAGAGCCTGAAGTAGCCTCCATCAAAGGGGTGTATTATTATTCACTGGCGCAGTTACAAGCGTTGGCAGACGCTAATCAAGCCAAGCGGGAAGAGGCTGCGCGTGACGCAGCACCTTGGTTGGCTCATTGGCTTGCTGAGGGTGAAAAAGAGTTGGCTTATATTCAGCATGTGAGCAAGCTTCGCCAGTTTCGTCGTTTTGTAGTCAAGTCACGTCATCGTGCGACAGAGCATGCCTTGGCTGAGCTGGCGCGAGGAAAGCCCGCGTCTGATGTGATTGAACGTGCTTTGTATCAATACTCACAAACTTTGATGCATGGCCCAACTTGTCAATTGCGTCAGGCAGCCACACAGCATGATCACTCATTATTTGAAAGTGCCTCTCACTTATTTTCATTGGAGAACCAGAACGAATGAAGGCGTCCCTTATCACTAAGTTGGACCAGATGGTCCAACGTTGGCAGCAGCTTACCACACAATTATCTGATCCCAAGGTGATTGCCGATCAATCGCAGTTTCGTCATCTTTCTCAAGTTTTTTCAGAGTTAGATCCTGTGGTAAGTGCCTACAAAGATTATCAAGCATTGTTGCAGGCGATCGAAGACAACAAAGCCTTATTGGCAGAAGAAAAAGATGCGGAGTTAATCGCATTGATTGAGGAAGAGTTATCGCAGGATGCGCGTAAGCGAGATGACATGGTGGTGACACTACAAACTTTGTTATTGCCCAAAGATCCTGATGATGAGCGAGCAGTCTTGGTTGAGATACGTGCGGGAACCGGCGGTGATGAAGCCTCTTTGTTTGTGGCAGATCTCTTTCGTATGTACCATCGTTTTTGTGAGCGTAATCGTTGGCGTACATCTATCATGAATCAGCATGAGTCGGAGTGTGGTGGTTACAAAGAAATCGTGTTGCGAGTGGAAGCCAAAGGTGCTTATGGCCAATTAAAGTTTGAGAGTGGCACTCATCGTGTGCAGCGTATACCGGTCACAGAATCCAGTGGCCGTATTCATACGTCGGCATGTACAGTGGCCGTGTTACCTGTGCCAGACACAGTGGAAGCGGTTGAGCTTGACCCCAGTGAAATACGTGTGGACACCTTTCGTTCCTCTGGTGCAGGGGGGCAGCATGTGAATACAACCGATTCAGCGATACGTTTGACGCATATACCCACGGGTGTGGTGGTCGAGTGTCAGGATGAGCGATCTCAGCATCAGAATAAAGCCAAAGCTTGGGTGGTTTTACAAGCTAAGTTGCTTCAGCGTGAGAAGGATGCACAACAAGCAGCGCAAACACAGGCGCGTCGTGATTTGGTGGGGTCAGGTGATCGCTCAGGTCGTATTCGTACGTATAATTTTCCGCAAAAACGTATCACTGATCATCGTATTCAGTTATCTTTGTATGCGCTTTCAGAGGTTTTGGATGGTGATTTAGATTGTTTGATTATACCGCTTCAGCAAGAGCACCAAGCGGATTTGATGGCATCACTGCATGAAGAAACATGATTGTTTAGCATGGGCCAGCTGTCGCATTGGTTGGCGGGAAAGTCGCTGGTTATGGGATGCTTATCCTGTCGATAGTGAGATGACTTGGCAGCGTTTTCGAGAGAAGGTTTATCGACGGATGGCGGGTTATCCTTTGGCCTACCTTTTAGAGACAGCATGCTTTTTAAGCCATACATTCAAAGTCACGCCAGCAACCTTGGTGCCACGACCAGATACCGAGCAATGGGTGAGTGCTTTGTTGGCTGCAGAGGGTGATCAGTCCAAGCGTGTGATTGAGTTGGGTACAGGCAGTGGTGCGATTGCGATTAGTTTGGCTTTGGCTAAACCCCATTGGGATGTGGTGGCTTTGGATTGCTGTCCTGATGCTTTATCGGTTGCACAAGATAATGCACATCGTTTAGGTGCTTCTATTGAGTTTCTGGTATCTGATTGGTGGCAAGCAGTGCAGGGAGTATATGATTTAATCGTGACAAATCCCCCTTATTTATCACCACGGGATCGATATGTACAAAGTTTGTACACAGAGCCTTATCATGCTTTGGTGGCAGAGCAGGATGGTTTGGCCTCAATTCATGCGATTCTCAAAGGGTGTGTCAAGCATTTAGCACCGACAGGGCGTGTGTATTTAGAGCATGGGGTTAGTCAACGCGATGTGATTAAAGCATGTTTAACGCAGTATGGATTGGTGTGTGAAGAAGCTTGGGATGATTGGGGGGGGCAAGCACGTTGCTTGGTGCTTAGCAAGCAAAAGAAATAAGTTTGCCTTGGGTCATGTGTTAAGTAAGTTTAGTGATCTTGCTTATTTTATAGGGTTTAAATTTATACTTCCCGTGCAAGACGCTTAATATGACGTATGTATAGAGATGGTATCTTCCTAATTGCCTTGAATGGTAAGACATGATTGACAACAATGGACTTTTGTTACATAGTAATCCTATTAATTAAATGAAAATGGGTTAAAAATGAGTGTTAATTACTTAATAACAAGAAAGCAATATAGGGCATTGTCAGATAACCATGTTTTAAGTGCTTACAGGTATTTATATCATCACAAGAAAAAACAGTCTGCTTATCAAACTTTAGCTTATAGCCTGCTAAGTCTTCTGACAACAAAAGTACTGGTAGTTCTTTTGTCATTTCTGACACTGTGTGATGCCATTAGCTCTATTATGTTTCTACAAATATCACACCGCTTATGGGCAAAGATACCCTCTTTTTTCTTTTTAACCAGTATGGTAGTTATTGTGGTATCACAGCTGATCTATCAAAAGTATTTGCCTCAAATCGCATTCAAACAATGTATGTCAAACGTGCTTAAAAGAACGGGAAACAATGGCATGACCTCATTCATGCAAAATGCTTATGATGGCAAGGTGAAAGCAGAGCGAGCAATCTTAGCACAAGCTGATTGTGATCAATCAGTAGTCACAAAGCCTGCAGTACACGGAACAACAGTATTGCGTTATGATCAGTGGAATACGCATGATAAGCAGGTATATTCTGAGCGTCTAAGCTCTCCTGTATTGGCTAATAATCTCAAAAGCGTGAAAGCAATACCTGATCTGTCTTTCAGGGCGCCGAATCCTACATTTAGGAAGCCAGTTTTGTTAGCGACTACATCCCAAGGGGATATTGAAGTTGTTAAGGCTATACTCGCACCACCACACTGCGATAATGCAGTACTCATGCAGCAGGATCATTTTAAAAAAACGGCTTTGGTAGAGGCTTCGAAAGAAGGGCATACTGAAATTGTTAAGGCTATACTCGCATTACCACACTGCGATAAAGCCGTACTTATGCAGCAGGATCATTTTAAAAACACGGCTTTGGTAGAGGCTTCGGAAGAAGGGCATACTGAAATTGTTAAGGCTATACTCGCATCACCACACTGCGATAAAGCTGTGTTGATGCAGAAGGATGTAATTGGGTACACAGCGTTGATGCGGGCGGCGAGTGAAGGCCATACGGCGATCGTAGAGGCCATACTAAAGTCACCACACTGCGACCAAGCCGTGCTC
>CACKMC010000029.1 GCA_902601155.1 Coxiellaceae bacterium
TGTAACGCCCTTATCATTAGCTTGATTGACATCCGCACCATTGGTTATGAGAGCTTCTACACAGGCTATATGATTAATTGCTGCAGCAAACATCAGTAGTGTTTCTGTCCAGCTACGACCTGATCTAAGTGATATGCGAATGGCTTGATTAATAATCTCATCTGTTGCTAATTGTGTCACTTGTTCAATGTCATTTTGTCGGATGGCAGTCATAAGTGCTTCAAGTTGATTATGCATTGATTTTTTCTCCACTGTAATATAATGGTTAATACTAAGTGATTTATGTTGTTAGTCAACTTTTTTCGCTACCTATGATAGCTGCTCAAGACAAAGCAGGTTCATGGACGACTGGCGCTATCATACTACAGTTTTTATTTAAGACAGCACGTCTTAATACTCTCGTGTCTCTTCGGACTAAATACGTTTGACAAAGTGCCGCGGCAGTCAAAATACTTTCTTTGGATGGTGATTCAATAGGCGCCCTATTGTTCCCAAGATGTTTAATTAAAGTTGCTATTAGCAACTTTGTGGGATAACAATTGAAGGTTATTTTTTTGGCAGTATTTAGTAATGTCACCATGTCTTCTAGGCTTAAATACTTGCTAAAATGCTGAGCAGGAAGAGCGCCCTTTCGAACGAATTGCCAAGGCATACACGATCTTTTTGGTTGATGATTATATTGAGAATTATCAATTTGCTCAGCAAATGCAATGCTCTGTTCTCTTACATTGGAATGTAGCTTATTAAGCCTGTGGATGTGTCGGGCTATAAATGGTTTTATATGAAAGCGTTCCATTAGCTCACGACGTGTTTTTGCAATGATTTGTGCATTACTAGATTCTGCTGTGTCCGTTAGATATGTTATTTAAATAACCTTTTTTTGATTGTGCATCTGCCTTGGTCTTGAGATTAAAAAAGGTAGAAAAGGTAGAAAAAGGGATGTCAGTGTAAGGATTCAATGCTAGAGCTTGAATCAATGACTGATCAGCCGTAGCACCAAGTGCTTGTATTTTGCTGAGATATCTACCACCAAGCACTGGAAAATATATTTTGATTTCATTCACAGAAAAATAAGGAAATATACGATGAGGCTCCTCATTCAAAGCCTTGAGCTTTCTTTGACCTGTCGGCACACGTTGCCATTTTTTTGTTTGCGCTTGATCTAAGAGATTGTGATCAAGTAATTGTAAAAAATTTTCATGTTTTGGTGTGGTAGCTAACATGAATAGAGCATCTTGAGTGAATGTTTTTTGTGTTTTATTAATGAGTAGTTCGATACACTGCACTACATGTTTTTTTGCTGATATTGCTGCAGCGTACAACGGTGTGAAGCCACTATTAGTTGCTTGGTTGACATCAGCACTCTTGGCTATGAGAACTTCTACACAGGCTACATGACTAATTGCTGCAGCAAACATCAGTGGTGTTTGTGTCATGCGACGGCCTGATCTAAGTGGTATGCGCATGAATTGATTAATAATCTCATTTGTTGCTAATTGCTTTACTTGTTCAATGTCATTTTGTTTGATGGCAGCCATAAGTGCTTTAAGCTGATTATGCATTCATTCTTCCTTTTTCACTGTAATATATTGGTTATAGTAATTTGATTTTATGTGCTTTGTCAACTTTTTTAACCATCTATAGGATGTGACCTATCCATCATCACTATTCAAGATACAGTAGGATCAATTGGGTTTTGCTTATTATGCACAATCACATTGATGTCTTTGGCAGTACATTGTAATGTACCCTTCTCTCTTAGGTTTAAATGCAATTGAAAAAGTATCATAGGAACGCAAACAGTATCAATAATTATTGGAGCCAGATGTAACCTTTTGTAGTATCTTTTTTAAATGATTTGATGTTTTTTTAAAAATCATAAATTTCATTGGGCCTATGACACGTCATAGTTTAGCAATCTTTCAGTTTCTAAATGACTGAAAATAGAAATAGAAGTAGTAGATCAGTTCACCCTATATTTTTGAAATCATGTCTGATTTTTTGTTTTTTAAATAGAACCGTATATGATATGATCTTTATTATTTTGGGGTATTTTGTGCCTGAATCAATCATGGTGGGTTTGAGTGGTGGTGTAGACTCTGCTGTCACGGCAGCACTGCTTAAATCACAGGGTTATGATGTGACCACTTGTTTCATGCGTAATTGGCGAGACCATCACGGCCAGTGTCAGGATCATCAGGAGTTGCGTGATGCCAAAGCAATTGCAGACCAGTTGTCTTTACCCTTTGAAGTGATTGATTTATCTGCTGCCTATTGGGATGAGGTTTTTCAACACTTTTTAGATGAGCTTGCCCAAAATCGCACCCCTAATCCTGATATTTACTGTAACAGTCAAATTAAGTTCCATCATTTTTGGCACCACTGCCAACAGATGGGTATGCCGCAAATGGCAACAGGTCATTATGCATCAATTAAACGGTCTGAGTCTGGTTGTTTTCTGCAGTGTGCTGCGGATCATTTCAAAGATCAAACTTATTTTCTTTATCGATTAACAGCCGAGCAGCTATCTCGTAGTCAATTTCCACTAGGAGCTATGCACAAGCAAGCGGTAAGAGATTATGCGGCTTCCATTCATTTGCCTGTATCTGATAAAAAAGATTCCACAGGTATTTGTTTTATTGGCGAACAGCGTTTTAAAGATTTTTTAAAGCATTATCTTCTTGATAAGCCAGGCGATATTATGACCTTAACAGGCCAAGTGATTGGTCAACATGAGGGGTTAATGTTTTATACGATTGGGCAGCGTAAGGGGTTGCACATAGGAGGCCATGCTTCATTTGGTGAAAAACCTTGGTATGTGCTGCGTAAGTCCATCACAGATAATGCGCTCATTGTTGTGCAAGGTGATGATCCTTTAATGTATAGTCATGCTTTAGTGTGTGAGCAGGTGCATTGGGTGAACAAGCCGCCTGGCTGCGATATACCGCTGATGGCACGCTATCGTCATCAACAGGCATTACAAGCATGCCATATTGCTTACGATGGCGATGTCTTACATGTAGACTTTGATCAAAAACAACGAGCTGTTACCCCTGGCCAGCATATTGTTTTCTATCATAAAGATATCTGTCTAGGTGGTGGTGTTATTCAACGAATTAAGTGAATTCAGAGGGGTGTCTTCATGAGTTAATAATTGATTGTGTGTAAGCATCAAAATCAAACAAGCTATAAATGGAAGGAAAAACATATTTTTGAATGATGAAAAAAGGAGGTAAGTTAGAAAAACGGAAGACAGGTGAAATGAAAATAATTGATCAAGCACAGCAATAAGTGCAAAGGTAACGAAGAATGGAAAAATAGCAATAAAGAACACAGAAAACCACTCGCCTCGAACAAGGCGCACACTTTCAATGATAGCAGAGCACATTGATTTATTTTGAATAAAAAATAATGTGGTTGAAAATAGTGTGATGGGCAGTGCCACATAAATGCCGGGCACAATGAGTAACAATGATGCGGCTGCGATCGCTGCAAAACAAAGGCCAGTAAATATTAACAAGGGAAGTATTTTCTTGAAAATAAATTGAGCAGTTAATTTATAATTGGTTTTTCTAAAGTCAGAAAAGTATTTTATCTGATATAGGACGGCATACCAGGCTAATATACTTAACACTACCATCACAAGGTGTATGCTTTTTAGAAAAATCAACATGGATGAACTGCTTGATACAAAAGGTATAAATTGTATAGATAAAATACATGTATCTATCATAGTCCACAAAACATAGAATGCTAATAATGGTCGCCAGCTTCGTATAAAAAGATGACTTGTATACAAAAAGAGAAATAAAATGGGTTGCGATTTTTTGGGATAAAACGAATCAATCATGATGCTATATCCTTTTCAGCAGTGTGATGATGGAAGTATCGATAACTATAAAGTGTGACAATCCCCATCCATGGCATAAAGCATAAGAAAAAAAGAATATCAATCGGTGTATGTATGGCTAGAGGAGTCATTGCTCGCAAAAAGACATACAGTATAAAGGGCGTAAGAAGACAGGCGAATAGGTGACGAAAAACCTGCCACCATTGCTTTGAAACGAGATAATAACTGTGGCCAAGGGATTCTCTTGCACCATGATTGTCAATGGCAACTCGTAATGGATAATACCAGAAAACAATGAGTACATAGAAGGCTGGCAGTACTAAGATCGATGCGATATAGCATATCATGCTAAACAAAAAACTGCTGGTAAAAGCAGTCAATCCACGTTTGAGAATGTCTTCTTTTAAAGCAGGTAATACCGGGAGAGTGGCCAAAATGTAATGAGATGCACGTAGATAAAAAATCCAAAGGATTAGATACAAAGTCGTTGCTACTGCAAAAAATAAAAAACCTGATAAAGAAAACAGATCTTTATTGGTGAAAAATGTTACATGCTCAAATGTCACGCGTAAGAGAAAAGCGCACACAAAAAAGATCAATGTGGCAGGCATTAGACGAACTATCTTTGTGCTGTAACACTTAAGCATATTTGAAATTTGGGTGAAAGTACTCATATATGTTTGACACTCCATTGCATCCCTTCCCTATCTTAACGCAAAAATGATGGTGTAATCAATATGATTATTAAGCTGTCAATCTACTAGGGGGATGTGGTGATTTTTTGTCGTTTGATAAAGTATCTAGTTCGGGAAGTTAACTTTTTATTTGTTTCAATATATTTTCTGTGATGCAGTGATGCTCCTCAATTTTTTCAGACTCATACCTATGGTTTAATACAACTAACGTGATGACTTACCGCTCAATGTATTGGGAAAAGTTTAGCTACACTGCCGCTGGCCTACTTACCCTCTCATGATGGTTTGCACGGTAGGATCAGTTGGTCTTTGCTTATTCTTCATAATAATATGGATGTTTTTGGCAGTACATCGTAATCTCCCCATCTCTCTAAGATTTAAATGCGATTGCAAATAAATTGCAGGAACGCCATCAGTGCCAATAGGTTTTGATGCCTGATATGACCTGTTGATTTCACTAAATATCATAAAGTTAAGTGACTCTATGGCACGCCATAGTATAGTAAGCTTATTGTGGTTTCGATGTTTAAATGATGTTAAATGAAAGCGCTGTATTAACTCACGCCGTGTTTTTGCGATACTTATCTGCTTTCTTTTTGGGTTAGGCTCAAATTGTGTTGTTTTTTTGAGATAGGCTATAAAATTGTCATATTTTGTTAATGTATGTGCTCTGAAATGAAAAGAAGAAAATGGTAGCTCAGTGAAAATATACGGATTAAGTGCCCGTATCAATGGCATAGTGTCTTCAGAGCATCCTAGTTCTTGTATCTTTGAGACATAGATTTCTCGGATTTTATTAGGGTGTTTCATTAGAAACGCTTTAATTTTATTCACAGAAAAATAGGGAAGTATATGATGAGGTGCTTCTTTCCAAACCTTTAGTGACAGATTCTGTTTTGAAACTTCTTGCCACTTTTTAGTTGATAAGCTATCTAAAATATTATAATCAAGTAATCTTAGAAAACTTTTATGACGATTTTTGGCCCCCATAAAAAATAAAGCATCGGTAGCTTCAGCACCTCTCTCCAATAATATACTGACACAGTGGAAATGACATGCATGTAAGGCAATGAAAAGTGGCGTGAAGCCAGTATTGATAGCATGATTGACATGGGCTTTATGCGCCAATAGCGCTCTCACACACCCGCTGCGACCGTTTTTTGCTGCTATATGAAGCGGTGTGGCACCATTATGTGCCTCTTGATTGACATGGGCTTTATGCGCCAATAGCATCTGAAAACACGCTTCGTGTTTGTTTTGTGATGCAGTATGAAGCGGTGTGGCACCATTAAGTACCTCTTGATTGACATGGGCTTTATGCGCCAATAGAGCCCTCACACACCCACTGTGATCGTTTTGTGCTGCAATAAAGAGTGCTGTGAAGCCATTATGACCCGCACCCGCATGATTGACATGGGCTTTATGCGCCAATAGAGCTCTCACACACCCGCTGTGACCGTGTTTTGCTGCAATATAGAGTGCTGTTAAGCCATGATGACCCGTAACCGCATGATTGACATGGGCTTTATGCGCCAAGAGCGTCTTCAAGCACGCTTCGTCTCCGTTTTGTGACGCAACATGAAGCGGTGTGGTACCATTATGTGCCTCTTGATTAACATGGGCTTTATGCGCCAATAGAGCGCTCACACACCCGATGTGACCGCTTTTTGCTGCAATATAGAGTGCCGTTAAGCCATTATGGTCCACATCATTGATATGGGCATCATGTGCTATTAGTATACGTACACAAGCGACATGGTTATATACGCTAGCAGTTTGTAGCGGCGTTATACTCCAGTTTTGACCTCTAATGCTTATTAACTGTGATTGATTAATGATCTCAGTCATTGCTAATTGTGCCACTTTTTGTGTGTCATTTTGTTGGATAGCTGCCATAAGATTGCTTAACATGTCATTCATTATTTGTTTCCTTTTAACGATATATTCAAATTAATTAAACTTTTTATTCATTTATTATGGTCAATAAACAAGCTACAGGGGGTGCCTACTCATAATAATTGCTTTAGACACTGCAGCTTCAGTCATCCCCGCGCTATACATGCCCTTTCTTTGCCATTTATCAAATAGCTATCATAAGAGTACTCAAAGGATTATGCACTTGTTTGTTATGATAAAAATTTTTTTAGTACACAAAACAATCATAGAGTAGCAAGATATCGTCTATCTGAGCTATGGTCGATGTCTTGTGTCTCATCGCTGCACATCCTTGGCAGTTTGATGGGATCAAGAGACATAAAGCGTGCACAACTTCTTAAGAGAATGATATCTTTGACGGAGACATAATCCTTAATGAATGATATAGAGTGCCGATCAAGTGGCGTGCTTTTGTTTAGCATATTTTCTAATAGCATATTAAGCTTAGTAAGGGACTTTTTGAATGGAGATATGACACGATATAATAAACCATACTTTCTATTTGCTAGGTGTTTAAGTATTTGAGAGCATGATAGATTGAGGACATGAGGCATGATGTGATGGTGCCCAATGCTTGTACTTACTGTTTGATGTATATCGCCACCATTTAAAAGAAGTGTTACGACACACTTGGTCATATTTTGTTTAGTGACGAGAGGACAGTCAATCTTAAGTGCATGAGAAAGTGGTGTTGTATTCTCGTTTTTTATTTGATTAACATTTGCTTTATATGCCAAAAGCATTTTGATAAAACGGAAAGAACCTCTTTGTATTGCAAGATAAATAGGATAGTCATATTCATTAGATTGCTGATTAGGATCAGCGCCATTTTCTAAAAGTATCTTCAGACAATGTAAACCATAATCACCAGCCCTTACTACACGACAAAGCATGCGTGACGCTAGCTTAATATCAGCACCATTTTTTAAAAGTATCTTTACAGATTGAACTTGTCTATTAACTGCTGCTGCTTCAATTGGCAACACACGCATGGAGCTCCATGCTCTATTGATATCCGCTTTTGCATCTAATAGCGCTTGAATACATTTGACATGATTATTTGATGCTGCTTGCATTAGAGGCGTGCCACACAAATGATGGTCTATATTTACATCCGCTTTATTTGCTAAAAGTATATTAACACAGTGAAGATGGCCGGCATATGATGCGGCAAACAGTGCAGTTTGCCCATGCTCGTGACGTTTATTGATATCCGCTTTCTTAGTCAAAAGAGTCTGAATAGAGTCAACATCTCCAGAAGTGGCAGCATCAACAATATTTTCTGGCAACTGATTTAAATTCATAAAACATTTCAAATATTTAATCACTAAAGTATAACAATAATGTATGGGAAGTCAAATCATATTGCGTAGCAAGTCCCCTATTGCTGATTAGTATAGGTCATATACATACGATCAGCATTGTATCGTAGACATCTAAGCAGTGACAATGATCGCATAATAACTAATTATTTTTTTAACGAAGCACTGCCTATCATCGGACATCAAATAACGAGGTTTTCTCTCATATTATGTATTTAGCATCTACACCACTTTATTTATGGACACATCATCTTATGACGATGCGTTTTGTCAGCAGGTTCTCGATTATTTGTATCATGCTCTGCTATGATCGCTTGCTTCGCGGTGAAAACTGTAGGTGAAAAACAAGCACAGCATATCAATCGGGACATATCTTTTAGCGTTAAGAAATGTGTCAAAGATGATATGGACCACCAATGTAAGACAGTGCTTTTCATCACGGGTAATCTCACACCCCTCCTACGCGCATCCGATAGTTGTGGGATAGTCTTGAGCCTAATGCATTGTATTTTCATCTTAAGATTAGCGAGATATTTTTTGCGATGATTCATGTGCTGATATAAAAAGCCAGTTTTTTTATTTCTTTGCAGGTTGATAAGGAGATGGGAAGGTAATCTAAAGATATGACTTTTAAGGCATGTCATGACGCTACCTTGTAAAGAAGTGCGATACGTCATGATAGGATTAATATTACCGCCATGGATTAACAGTGCTTTCACACATCTATCATTGCGATTAAGTGCTGAGATAAAAAGAGCTGACATACCATCCTGCATGGTATCATTAGCATTGGCTTTATTTGCGATAAGTATCTCCACACATTCAGCATGATTGTGATGGGTTGCCGTTAAGAGAGGTGACATTTCATTTGTCTTATATTGATTAGCATCAGCCCCATGTGCCAAGAGTTCTTTTACACACTGGGTATAGCCTTTTTCTGCTGATATATAAAGGGCTGTTAAACCATTCAAGGAGTATTGATTAACATCCGCTTTATACTTCAATATTTGCTTAACACATGCAACATGACCTTTTGATGCAACAGTATAAAGAGGCGTTTCACCAAACGTAGTTATCTTATTCACTGCCGCTCCATTGGCTAATAGTGCTTGCAGACACGATATATGATTGAATAGCACTGCATTTTCAAAAGGAGTATCTCCAGATTTACTTTGTTTATGCACATCAGCACCATTGTCTAATAGTGTTTTTACACACGCTACGTTATTTTCTAGCACTGCGATATGAAGCGGTGTTGTGTCAGTGTCCGGAGATTTATCCACATCCGCTTTGCTCGATAATAAAGCATGAAGGCACGCCACATGATTATTTTGTGAGGCCAGAAAAATGGGGGTGACGCCATTATTTAAGGCGTGATTTGGATTGGCATGGCTGTCTAATAGTGATTTCACACAATAGATATGATCATTTGCGACGGCAACAGTCAGCGGTGTCGCGCCATTTTTGGTGGCTTGATTTATATTAGCACCATGTATCAATAGCATCTTTATACAGGCTTCAAAACCATTTTTTGCTGCGATAAAAAGAGGCGTCATACCATGATATCTTGCTTGATTGACATGAGCACCCTTGGTCAATAGTACCTCAACAAATTTTAGTCGATTCATTTTTGTGGCCATAAAAAGAGCTGATGTTCCTGTATTGCTTGCATCATTCACCTTTGCACCCAGTGCTAATAGGTCCACCATGCATGCAAAGTGATCATGCAGTACAGCACACATAAGAAGTGTCAAGCCATTATGCATAGATTGATTGATATTCGCACCGACTTCTACTAATCGCGTCATGCAGGCGGAGTCACCATTGAGTTCTGCTGCAAAAAGAGGTGATTCACCGGTATCTGTCGCCTGATTAACATGAGCACCAAACTTTATCAGTGTTTCTACACATTTTTTATGACGGTTTTCTACCGCGATAAATAGCGGTGTGACGCCATCTATCGATGCCTTGTTTACATCGGCATGACTTTCTAATAGTGTATGGATACAATTAATATGTCCCTTCTCTGCTGCGGCAAAAAGTGGGGAGTCGCCATGATTATTCGCTTGATTAACATCAGCACCATGACCTAATAGCGTTATCACACACAAGGTGTGCCCTTCTCTGGCTGCAATATAAAGTGGTGTGGCACCATCATTCATAGATAAATTTACAGTTGCTTTTTTGTTTAATAGTATATCCACGATAGATTGGTTGTTCAGAAATATTGCCTGTGACAGTGGTGTGATGCCATTTTTAGGTAAAGGTTCATTGATAATGCTTGGTATGGATAATTGCTGTGTGATCGATAAGTCATTCTCATGAATAGACATCAGTAGTTTTTCAAGTGCCGTCATTCTCATAGTGCCACCTATGTGATTATTTTAATATATTTTTGCATATTAATAATTTATTATCAATAATATGAGTTATATAAAGTATTTGAAAAATCAACGGTATCGTGATTACTAGCGATTAATCATTGATTTTATGATGAGAACAAGCCATCTGAACATGAGATTGTAAGCGCATTACCATATATCTTATTCGCTATTTTTTGAGGCAATCTAAACAGTCACTCTCCCATCATAAATGATTGCTTGTCTATCAGTATTTTGGCATATTTATCATGTTCAGTGTGATCACTTGGGTTGTATATGATAGCAACAAAGAAGATGGCGAGCATCTTCTAGCGTTAAGAATTCAAACATATGATGACATTGCATGAATGAAAAACTACAGGTTACTTTCATACATTTATTGCTATCGATGCTTATACGCTTGGACGAGTCATAAGGTAATGATAAGTGCTTTAACATTTGACAAATTTTTCGTATATTTTTTGCATGATATATGCGAAAGCTGTCATAGTGACATTTAAATATTTGTGTCAAAGCGATGATAGCATGCTTATAAAGTTTGGTATGCTTCAGCGGTATAAGGTTAATTTGATATAGCTTGAATAGGTCAGATGAATGGTTCATGGACATGCCAGAGAAAAAAGCGATAGATTGTTTTAACATGCTCTGTGTTTTTTTGGCTTTAAGATGATAGAAAAGTGTCACCCATTTTTTTACGCCCATACGTTCTAACCACTGAATAAATTGTGATACTAATCTCATATGAGGATTTTTTAATTTATACAACTCATTAGGGTGATGACACAGTGTCATAAGGTCATGTGTTGTATAATATGGAAGCACCTTGCTCACACCCTT
>CACKMC010000030.1 GCA_902601155.1 Coxiellaceae bacterium
ACCGCAACAGGTAAGGAAATCACAGCTGAGCGTCAAGAAGATTTGATATTAATTCGCCAATTATGCCAAACAGTTGATCAGGATGCATTACTCATCATGCGTTGTGAAGAGGAAATGAGCAATATTTATGGTAAACATCGTTGTTATAATTGGTGGTATGGTTCAAGATTGTTACATCTATTGGAAACGGTGATTGAAGATACGAAAAAAGATAAAATCATTGACAGTTTAAAAGCATCGATTTGTACGCTCAAGAAGGCAAATGCAAAGCAGGAGACATTTTATCAAGCATTGATGGAAGAGCAAAAAAGTCAGCATGCGACGAGTATCAAAAAGGTGATGAATATGTTGAAGGACTGTCATGCAGAAATTAAAGCACTAAAAAAAGCACAAGCACAAGTAGCGGAAAAAAGTGTGCCAGTGGCCCATGCTGTACATGCTAATAAGGATCAAAATGAGCAACGCCTGATGTTATTGGCTATGCAACAATCATTGAAAGCTTTGTCTTTGAAAGTAGATGAATCCATGGCTCGTCCAGCGCGTGTGTGTGCTGAAAGTAGTCAATCTGGTCAGTCATTAAGTACGACCCCGACAACACGGTGATTGTGGAGAGATCTTTCACATTGCGTTATACTCATGGTCTTATCATAAGGATTGTTTATGAAGCTGTATAATACCATGGGGCGTGTCAAAGAGTTGTTTGAGCCTCAACATGATGATGGTGTGCGCCTTTATGCATGTGGACCTACTGTTTACAGTGAGGCTCATTTGGGTAATTTAAGGACGTATCTCTTTGTCGATATCTTGGTGAGGACTTTGCGTCAGTATGGTTATCAGGTTAATCACGTGATGAATATTACAGATGTGGGGCACCTAGAGTCTGATGCCGATGAAGGTGAAGATAAAATGATGCTTGCTTCGCAACGAGAAAAGAAAAGTCCTTGGGATATTGCCAAACACTATGAGGCTTGTTTCTTTCGTGATATTGATTCGCTTCATATCATGCGACCTAGCCACACAGTGCGAGCAACAGAACATATTCAGCAGATGATCAGTCATATTGAAAAAATCATTGAAGCCGGTGCAGCTTATGTTGTCGAAGGTAATGTGTATTTTGATATCAGTGCCTATGATGCGTACACTGATTTATCCAAAATGAGTTTAGATGCATTAAGAGAGGGGCAGCGGGTGGATATCGATCCACAAAAACGCCATCCGCTTGATTTTGTGTTATGGTTTTCGCAAAGTAAATATCCCAATCAAATCATGCAATGGGATTCGCCTTGGGGAAGAGGGTTTCCAGGTTGGCATATCGAATGTTCTGCGATGGCGATGCATTATTTAGGCGATACATTGGATATTCATTGTGGCGGCATTGATCATATTCCAGTGCACCATAGTAATGAAATTGCGCAAGCTGAAGTCTGTCGACATCATGACCATGCTTGGGTGAATCGATGGATGCATGGTGAATTTCTTGTCACAGATCAAGAGAAAATGTCTAAATCTAAAGGGAAAACCTGGACCTTGCAACGATTGCAAGCAGAGGGGTTTTCGCCTATGCACTACCGTTATTTTTGTTTGACGGCGCATTATCGTTCTCAGTTATCATTTAGTTTAGAAGCGATGCAACATGCGAAGAATAGTTTTGAATCACTAAAAAATAGGGCGTTATCGTGGAAATATCAAATGACGTCGAAGGGGGTTCCTGCCCATGAAAAGCAGGCTTATCAAGATTACATAGATGCTTTTAACCTTGCGATGTATGATGATTTAAACACCGCGATTGCCTTATCCGTTGTGTGGGATATGGCTAAATCCTCTTTATCTTGTGAAGCAAAATGGTTATTACTTGTGGCTTTTGATGAAGTATTGGGCTTGGGTGTTGAAACGTTTACAAAGCCTGTGTTACCGGAATCATTGCATCGTCTAATCAAAGAGCGAGAGGAAGCACGTACGACAAAGAACTGGGCACTGGCTGATTCATTACGTGATGAATTGTCCAAGGAAGGACTTCAAATCAAAGATTTGAAAGAAGGGTCTGATTGGTATTATACCTATAAAGATTAAGCTTTGAGTGCGAGTAATACTTTGGCGTGGTGTCGCAATACGCTGATCAATAAGTCGCGATTTTTGGTGCGTTTGCTGAGTACGGTTTTCAATTCACGTAATGACTCTACTTTCTGTTTATTGATACTTAGAATCACATCGCCTGGATGCACACCACTGAGCCAGGCCTGCCCACCGCGAACTACGGCTTTGACTTCAACACCTTGAATTGTCTTGCCATAGACATCAAGCTCAGTATAACGGCTTAAGCGCAATCCAGCGAGTGGGAAACTTGTTTTAGGCGGGTGAATGCTATCAGGTGCTTGAACGGTGAGGGCTTTTGTGATGATGCGTCCGTTATGTAAAAGGCGAAGCTTGACACTGGTGCCAGGGCGTTGAACACCGATTAAGCTGCGAAGATCATTGGCACTTTGGACACGATGGCCGTTCAGTGCGAGCACCACATCTTTCGTGGCTAAATCTGCTTTCAATGCGGGTGACTTTGGGAATATTTCGGTGATGATAGCCCCTTTTGTTTGGCTTGTGCCTAATGCGCTGGCGAGGCTGGGGGTCATGTCTTGTGCAATCACGCCAAGAATGCCGTGTTTTACATTACCATATTTTAAAATTTGATGAATAATGGGTTGTACAATGGACATGGGGATGGCAAAACCAATGCCAATATTTCCGCCATGGGCTTGTGATAGAATGGCGGTGTTGATGCCTACCAGTTCACCTTGTTGATTTAAAAGTGCGCCCCCTGAATTACCTGGGTTAATCGGGGCATCGGTTTGAATGAAGTTTTCAATGCCTTCAATGCCAAGGTGTCGATTCATGCCACTGACGATGCCTGAGGTAACGCTTTGTGATAGCCCAAAAGGACTGCCAATCGCAGTGACGTAATCACCGACATGAATAGTCGGGTTGATTGGTAATGTGGCTAATTTTGTGGCATTGATATGAATGATGGCTAGATCAGTCAGTGGGTCAGCGCCGACAACGTGACCGATAAAACGTCGGCCATCATTGAGTGTGACAGTCACATTAACGGCGTGATGTACAACGTGCGCATTGGTGACGATCGTCCCATGTTGGCTATGTAAAATAACGCCTGAACCTTGTGTGCCACTTGCGTGTGAGCTTGATGCTTTTTCAATTTGAATGTTAACAATGGCAGGCATGCTATGTTTTAGCATGGGGGCGAGAGAGGTTTGGGCTTGTGCAGTGAGGTTTGCGATCAAAAGAGTCAGGCCGAGAAATAAAGCGCGCATGTCATGTTCCATCAAGACTTATGACTATCTTATCACGCTTCTATTCTCACAGCCAGTCAACTGAGGGAGCCAAATCAAAGAAGCTTGACGACCTGTGGTGGATGCACGACGATAAGAATAAAAACTAAAAGGCATTTGATAGGTGCAATAATCTCCACCACTGATATGTGTGATCCCATGAGATTGAAGGATAAGACGTGCTGCATGATAGCTACAGAAATACAAGCGGTTATCACGGGTTATGATGGCCTTTAACAAGAGAGGGTGGTGGCAGGCTAATGTTTGTCTGAAATCGTCTTTCACTTCATAGTATGTTGCAGATATGGCAGGCCCAAGCCATACATGTAAATCGCTAAGCGGTTGAGGCATTTTCTCCAGTGTTTTTTCAATAATACCATGCACCATGCCTTTCCAACCCGCATGAATGGCTGCAATGGTGTAAGGTTTGGGGTGAAAGCAAAGTATCGGAAGGCAGTCTGCTGTGAGTAAAGCCAGTACAGTATGAGGGGTTTGGGTATAACTGGCATCTGCTTCAGTGGCGCCATCGTACGCATCTGCTTGCACAACATGTGTGCTATGTGTTTGATTTAACCAACAGGGTGTGGATGGGCATTGTAGCGTATTCAAAATAGCTTGCCTATTTTCTGTGACGTGGGTTTGTTGGTCCCCCACATGGTGCGCACAATTGAGGCCTTCATAGGGTGGTAGGCTATTGCCTGGGAAGCGACAGGTCGTGTAGGAAGTAACCATGGCAGGGTCAATCGCCCAATTGGCGCTGATCGTATGTATATTAGACATGTTCTGAAGATCGTAGTTGATTGAGTAGCGCGGCAAAATCGTCTGCCAAAGGGCATTGCCATTGCAGGACCTCATGCGTGCTTGGGTGTTCAAGTTGAAGTTGGGTGGCATGAAGACATTGGCGCGGAAAGCTTAGTAAGTTTTTCTGTAAGGCTTCACTGAGCGTTTTGTAGCGCCGGTGTTGTTGACCATAAGTGGGGTCGCCGACAATAGGGTGATGACGGTGATTCATATGAACACGGATTTGGTGTGTGCGTCCCGTTTCAAGTTTCAGTGCGATATGGGTATGATGGGAAAATGTTTGAATTGGTTTAAAATGAGTGACAGCTGGTTTGGCTTGACTGGCGTGAACAGCCATCATGGTTCTTTTTTTGGGATGACGTCCAATAGGGGCATCAATCGTTTCTGGAAAGTGGAGGCAACCGTGAATAATGGCTTCATAGCTGCGTTGGATATGACGATCTTTGAGTTGTTGAGTCAGTTTAAAATAGCTTATTTCCGTTTTAGCAACAACACAAATGCCGGTAGTATTTTTATCTAGTCGATGCACAATGCCTGCGCGTGGTACATGAGTTAATGGGGGGTGATAGTGAAGTAGGTAGTTGAGTAAAGTGTGGTCAGGTTGGCCAGCGCCCGGGTGCATGGTCAGTTGTGCTGGTTTATTGAGAACCAGTAAATCTTCATCTTCATGTAGAATCGATAATGGACCAGGTTGGGCTTCCCAGGTGTTTTGGTGGGTTTGAGTAGGTAATTGGCAATCGATTTGCTGATGAGTGGTGAGTTTAAATTTAGCTTCTTTCACGACCTTTTGGTCGATAGTCACGAAGCCTTGTTGAATGCATTGTTTGAATAGGGCGCGTGAATAATCTGGAAATGCTTCAGCCATCGCGCGATCAAGGCGCATACCATGTTGTGTTTCTGGTACGAGCCATTCGAGGTTATGGTGAGTCATGGCGTCTCTCGTCGCATGCTTTAAAATGTAACGCATTCTAACAATATTTTGTGATTGTATCAATATGGAGTTTAGTGTATTGCATTGCAAGGTAATTTTGTTTTTATGCGTTAACATGCGGATAAAATGAATGTATTAAACCTAGTATTCCCCCCTTTTTTTTGATAAAAAAGTGTTTGTTGACATAAGATGTGTAAGGATTTAAATATAATCCCTTATAAATGTTTATTTTATACGAGATGATGATGGATGTTTTTGTACAAAAAGCTTGGGTGATATCAGTGGTGCATGTTTTATGCTTGAAAATAATGAGTGGTCTATATTAACATGCGTGTTTTATGATCATGTAGGATTGTTTGATTCATTTAGATTGGATAGAGGGGAGTGGGGTGAGTCATAGGAGTGAAGCGTATGCAGTGTGAGGGCAATAGGTCGTTTCATCGCTATATCATGGGTTTTAGTTGTGGATTGCCTAAAGATTTGGATGGGCTGGTATTTATACTGAAACAGGGGGTAGATGTGAATCAAGTGCTGGTAAATCAGCAGTGTGCATTACAAATATTGGCAAGATGTGATCATCCATCTCATAGGCTGTACTTAAAGGTGCTTGATGCATTAGCTAGGGCCAAAGCAAATATTCAGGTGAGGGATGCTGAGGGGCGATCACTTGCCCTGCTGCGCATTCATTATTTAAACCAGCAGCAATTGGAAGCTGTGACAAGTATTTTTTCTACTGGCGATGAGGCATCAGAAAAATCAGATGTTTTTTTACAGTTTTTGTTGAATGTTGGCTTCAATCCATCTGATATGATGCAAGACTTATTTCTTCATGCTCATCACAATGTGTTTAATAGGCTGGTCAGTCAATCTATAAAAGGCGTCGATTTTTTGTTTCATGGCAGGCATAGGCATAGTTTTTGTGATATCAGGACGGATCGATGGGGTAATGATTGTTTGATGCAGTGTCTTAAGATGCCCGATTTACATCAAAAATATGGTTCTTTGTCATCCAGGGTGGCGATGGTGGTGAGGTCTAGTCAGTGTCAGTCTATGCCAATCGTTAATCACGCGGGCAATACTTATTTGCATTTAGCTTTTGACCGTGCTGATGTGTATTATGATACAAAGCTGCAATCCATTTTTTCGTCTCTCTGTTTAGTCAAAAATAAGCAGGATAAGTATCCAACCGACCTTTTGTGTGAACATGTGAAGCAAGGTGGTCTAAGGGCTATGCGTACATTATTAACATTGCATGATGTGTTTTATTTAACAGGGTTACCCATTGCTTCATCTGAGTCTTGTCAGTTCACGTTATATGATTTGATTGGCCAGCATTTTAAGGATGAGCGAGTGATGTTTCAGTATGTCTTTGATGCATTATGTCATCATATGCAATCGCCTCGCTCACATATGTTTCATGCGTCAAGATTAATCGCGCTGTGGGATAATTTGTTGGTTATGCGTTATCAATCTGAGTATAAACATCGCGTGTGTTTTGTCGTATCTTTTGTCATGCAGCTGCAAGAATGCCTAAAAAAGATTGATCATCCCGTTGATTTTTGTAGAAAGATTGATTTTGCTTTTTTGACCCCTATGAAGGCTAATGGGTGGATTAGTGTGAAAAGGTATGATGATTTATTGGTGCAGGCTATGGATAGGCATATGCCTTGTCGGCTTGCATTGGTGCGAGATATTGTCAAACGTTTATGGTGTCGTTTTTTTGATGTAAAGCCTCATGTTTCTTCTTCGTCATTTGTGTTGTGGGTTGATATGTTGAGCGCGTTTAATAGAGGGGATCGTGCAGAAAAAGAACAGGTCATATCACGCTGGCATTGTTATTTTAGTGGTCATACACAGGAAGCATATAGTATCTATCAGGTTTTTTTGCGCTATTTTATACACACGTCATCGGATTTAAAGCGGTGGGGTCTCATGGGTCTCCAATCAACAGTAGCGCGCTATCATGGTGATTGGTTGAAGCAAATGCCGGTCTCTTGGGTATTGTGCCGCTCTATGCAATTTTTGCCAGAAAAGTTAGGGCAATATTTAAGTTTTCCTTGTTTGTGTAAATTGACGTTATTGCGTCAAAGTTTGCCCAGTGCAGTATGGGCGCCTGATTTAATGGGTGCTTATCCTAGGCGTGCGCAAGGATTTCAAAGGTATGAGGGGGATGTGTCAAGCCGTGGTGAGCAAGTTGGTTTGAGTTAGGGGTGGGTTGTGAGCATTTGCCAGGCTTGCATGCACTGACTTTTAAGTTTTTGTAAGCGTGTTTGTTTTTTATCAATAGTCACTAAATAAACTTGTTTTGTTTGGCAGGCTTTTTGTAAGTAGGTGTCACTTGTTTGTAGCTTGTCCACGAGATTCAGTGACAGGGCTTGTTCTGCCAGCCAGTGCTCACCGGTATTCACTTGGGCGAGGTCCACTTGCGGGCGATATTGTGTGATATAGTGCTGAAAAGAGTCGTGAATGCGCTCGGCTTGTATTTTGGCATGTTCGCGATCTTTTTGGGAGTTCTCTGTGAAAAGCGTTAAGTCGCGTTTTAGGGGGCCTGCCGTGACTTGTTCTACTTTAATATGATGTTTTTTTAGCCATTCATAGAAATTGGGTACTTGCATGATGACACCAATTGAGCCAACGATTGCAAAAGGAGATGCGATAATTTTATCCGCCACACAAGCCATAAGGTAGCCACCGCTGGCGGCTACGGAGTCAATGGCTACGGTAAGCGGTATCCCTTGGGTGCGAATGCGTGCAAGTTGTGAGGCTGCTAAACCATAGGCGTTGACTGCGCCACCTTTGCTATCAATGTTAACAAGTATTTCATCTTGGCTGGTTGCGGTTGTCAGTAAGGCTGTGATGAGGTGACGTAATGTTTCAACATTAGATGCTTCAATATCACCTTGGAAATGGATGACAAAGAGTCGGTGTTGCTTGAGTCGTTTCTTTTTTTCTTTTTTCTTTCGGCTAAAACGTGTGCTTTTCTCTTCTTTGGTTTCTTGGAGTGTTTCTTGCCAAAGATTGAGTTGCTTGTTCCAGTGGGTCAGTCGCAGTGTGTGTTTCGCATAGGGGGTGTGCTTGCTTTTGGCAATAAGTAAGATGCCCCCTAGGGTAAGAAGGATGAATGTGACTAGTTTACTAAGAAAAAGAAAATAAGATTCAAAGAGCATAGGGCTACTCTGTGGTAGAAGTTTGGCCGATTTGTCCCATGATATGAAGGCCGTTGTCTACGTAAATAATTTCTCCTGTGATGCCAGAGGCTAGTTCAGAAGATAGGAAGGCTGCAGTGTTTCCGACTTGTTCAATGGTCACGTTTGCGCGCATGGGGGCCATTTGTTCGCTGTGAGACAGCATTTGTTTGAAATGTTTGATGCCGGAGGCGGCTAGTGTACGTATAGGGCCTGCAGAAATGGCGTTGACGCGGAGTCCCTTGGGGCCAAGGTCTGCGGCAAGGTAGCGGACATTGGCTTCTAGGCTGGCTTTAGCTAATCCCATGGTGTTGTAGCAGGGGATGGCTTGGCTGGAGCCTAGATAAGTCATGGTGAGCAAGTTTCCGCCGGGCGACATCATGGGTTGGGCGGCTTTGGCTAATGCAGCAAAGCTGTAGCTGCTGATATCATGGGCGATGCGAAAACCTTCTCGTGTGATATTGTTGAGGTAGTCATGTGTGAGTTGGTCGCTGGGTGCAAATGCAACAGAGTGAACGATCGTATCGCAGTGGTCCCAGTGATTTTGTAATGTATGAAAGAGTTGGTTGATTGATTTGTCACAGCTGACATCGCATGGGAAGGCAAGGTCACTGCCTAGCTCGTTGGCAAGTTTACGTACGCGGGCTTCCAGTCGATCGTTTTGATAGCTGAATGCGAGGTTGGCGCCTTGTGCTTGCATGGCTTTGGCCACGCCATAAGCGATTGAGCGGTTGCTGGCCATGCCGACAATAAGAATGTTTTGATTGGATAAGAAGCCCATGGTCGTTGGTCCTTAGATAAATATCTTGCAGTGTAGCAAATCTAGGCACACAAGTGTATCCCTTTCGGATGATAAGGTGAGTTTGGTTTTTTGAGACTTCCATCTATCTGAGTGTAAGCCTTTGGCTTATTGGTGAGTAGTCTTTTGCATATTTATGCGAGTATTGTCAAATAGGTATTAATTAGCGCAATGTTTAAAAAAGCCATATAAAACAAGGGGTTGTGTGTTTTTTCGTGGCGGTGATTTTGGGGTGGGGGAAAAAGAGGGGGTTGAATTTTAATGCTTTTTTGTTAGAATAGAAATATGGATGGTAACGCAGTTAAGGAGGACTGTATTACACCTGGGCTTACAAGGATGTAGGCAAGGGGCAAGCAGACAAGGATGTTTGCTTGCCTCAACCGGTTAGCTGGATAAAGCAGCTTGTTTCACTGCCTCAGGGATGATGGTTTTCAAACGAGTGTCGAGCGGCTTGGGAAGAATGAATGATGAAGACAGGCTTAACGTGTCATCATTGGGATAACATGCACGTAGCAAATCTGTTTCAGGCAGTGCGGTGGCTTGTACCAGCGCCTCAACGGCAGCTTTTTTCATCACATCATTGATAACCCCAGATCTTGCGTCCAGTGCGCCACGAAATATATAAGGGAAACACAAGACATTATTCACCTGATTGGGGTAGTCGCTTCGTCCCGTGGCAACAATCGCGTGAGGACGCAGTTGTTTGATCAATTCGGGTTGAATCTCAGGCGTGGGATTAGACAATACAAAAAAACAAGCATGATCAGGCATGCTGGCAATCAGTTGTTCCGGTTTTTCAATGACGGCACCCGCCAAGCCAATAAAGACATCACTGTCTTGGCAAGCATCATAGACGTCTCGATGGGGGCTAGCATGCGCCCAGGCTTGTTTGTACACATTGAGATCATCACGCCCATCATGAATCACGCCACGGCTATCTAATAATGTGATGTTTGT
Source organism: Coxiellaceae bacterium (assembly GCA_902601155.1). Lineage (GTDB taxonomy): Bacteria > Pseudomonadota > Gammaproteobacteria > Comchoanobacterales > Comchoanobacteraceae > CACKMC01. The sequence goes on from CACKMC010000030.1 coordinate 10,012, forward strand.
TTTGGGGATGCCCAGTGTGGCGAGAAGAGACGCGGTGGCCAGTGCAGAAGCGCCTGCACCCAATATACAAATCCGCAGGGATGAGAACGTTTGTTGTTGTACAATGCACGCGTTTTGAAGTGCGGCAGCAATGGTAATCGCTGTGCCGTGTTGGTCATCATGAAAAACAGGGATGTCTAGTTTGGCCTGAAGTGCCTCTTCAATTTTGAAACAATCAGGGGCTTTGATATCTTCTAAATTAATGCCACCAAAACTCGGCGCCAATGATGCCACGATATCGATAAAATGTTCGGGATCTTTGGCATTCACTTCAAGATCATATACGTCGATATCTGCAAAGCGCTTAAATAACACAGCTTTGCCTTCCATCACGGGCTTACTGGCCAAAGGGCCAAGATTGCCTAGGCCTAAAATGGCGCTACCATTAGAAATAACTGCCACCAGGTTACCTTTGTTCGTATAACGATAGGCGTCTTCAGGGTTGGCTGCAATGGCTTTCACCGGTTCTGCGACACCAGGTGAATACGCCAAAGCCAGGTCATGTTGTGTGTCTGTTTTTTTTAACAGGGATGTGCCAATTTTTCCCGGCATGGGTTGGGCATGGTAGTCAAGTGCTTGTTGTTCAAGCGTGTCTAGTGTGTTCATCATCTGTCCTCGTCGTTAATGTGACTTGAGCTTAGCGAAAACCAGCGGTTTGGTCAAAATACGGGAGTATGCTAACATCAAACTAAGTAATGATGGGTGTAATGTATGATTCGATACGTCTGTGTGGTTGCCGTTATCGGGCTACTTCTATCTGGGTGTCGTTATGCGCCACATGAGCTAGGTTTTACAAGCAAGGAGTGGCAAGCGTTGTCACGCAGTGAACAACAACGTATACATCAACGCAGCTTACGACAGCCCAAGAAGTTACTTATGCCTGATGAGACAGTTTATTACCAG
>CACKMC010000031.1 GCA_902601155.1 Coxiellaceae bacterium
TAAAACAGGAGATTCCCACTAAAACCAAGGGGTAACAACCCTGTCAATATACCATGTTTCACGTCTTACCATGCTATTACTTAACCATTAAAACATGCCCATATTGTTACCAAAGATGGTATCGACCTAATATATCAGGAACCAAAAGGACGAAATGTTATTTCATTATTTGAATCCTCATCTCGATCATAAGTTTCTCGATACGCAACATCATTTTCGTCATCATAGCTTTCGCCATGCTTATCTAAAGTCTCACCAAACTGATAAGAACTATGGGGAGTGTGAGAGTTTATAGCAGCAAATGAAGACTTATCACCATGCCCTGAATCTTGTTTGCTGGCAACGCCACTGATAATAGCACCAGTACCCAAAGCAGCTAGACCAACGCCCAAGAATGATGCCAAACCAATCATAATAAAGGCAGACGGCCCCGTGAACAAAGCACCAAAGGAAGCCACGGAATTAACAGCCAGTAAATTAGGAACCAAAGAAGCAAATGCTGCAGGCATTGCTATGACACCCAAATTAACCGCCACAATCGCACCAGCGCCAGCCATGCCCAGACCCGTTAGCACACCACCAGCTGCTAAAAAGGATGTGCCCGTTTTTTTGGCTGCAGTGCTTTTTTTCTTAGACCGAACTCCCCCTAATGGCTGGAAGTCAGCAGATTTAGAGTTCTCGTATCCCCGTATGTCAGCATAATCATCGAATTTTTCACCTCGCTTCATATCTTCCACCTATTTAAACTTACACTTTTATAGTTCAAATAAAATCAAATAGGTGTAAAATCAATAATTTTTTTTCATAGCCAGAAAAAAATAACTGAAGCGGCAAGAAGTGTTGCCATCACACGACTAAAGTGAAAATGATAACGAGATACCCATGATTTTGCAGATGCGCCAATGCCCAACCATGCGCCTAAACACAATACATTCAGCGTAAACACAGCACAGGAAAACCAAACTGCATTAAGCCATACATCATCACTCACATGAAACAGGGACAGTGTGGTAATTAACATAATCCATGCTTTAGGATTCATCCATTGAAAGAAAAAAGCTGCCATAAAGCTCATCGGCGATTTAGCATGTGTGGACTCAGATGATGCGAGTGAAGAAGATTTAAAAATAACCCACGCCATATAAAACAAATAACAAGAACCAAAGTAACTCAAACAAAGCTTAATCACAGGATAGTGCGTAAATAGAAAAGATAAACCAAGCGCATTTAGGAAAGCCATCAAAGAAAACCCAAAGCACACCCCCCAGAAATGACGCAAATTTCGCAAAACCCCAAACTGAGTGCCTGCATACATAAGCATCATATTATTAGGACCTGGTGTGATCATAATCGGAAAGGCGCAAGTCATAAAAGGTAAAATAGTCATGGTAATCTTCAATAAAACATGCCTGTATTATACAATAAAAACAATTTATTACAAGATTATACCCCATGCAATATTGACGACATCTTTCACGTATGGAAGTGACGCTTATTGACTAGCCATGCTACTCAAGTAAACTAAGTGGTACGTCCCGGTAGCTTCAACTGGATAGAGCAATCCCCTCCTAAGGGATAGGTTGCCCGTTCGAATCGGGCCCGGGACGCACTTTTTCAAGTTAACGTAGAGGCACTTGGTTCCGCGAAAATTGTTTGACAAAACATATGGGCTTCACGCTCTGGTCCTGTTGAAATAAATGCCACAGGGCATTGTAACAACGAGGAAATACGCGCGATATAGGCCTTAGCATTATCAGGCAAGGCATCAAAATCACGGATATCCCGTGTACTGGTTTGCCAACCTGGTAGGGTTTCATAGATAGGCTTGCATTGACTAAACTGTTCCGCACTAGCCGGGGGCGTCAACCTGACTTCATCCCCTAGTTGATAGGCTGTACATAACTTGATTTCTTCAAAACTATCTAACACATCTAACTTCATCAACCCCAAACTTGTGACGCTGTTAATAGACATCATAGGACGTAAAGCCGGAATATCTAACCAACCACATCGACGATCTCGACCAGTCGTCGCCCCTTTCTCCGCACCAATCTCAGCCAAGGTTTTACCCGCGTGATCTTGCAGTTCTGTCGGCATGGGGCCTGAACCTACACGCGTCGTATAGGCTTTGACCACACCCACAATTTGATCAATTTGTTTCGGTCCTATACCACACCCAGATGTCACGCCCCCAATGGTGGTATTGGATGATGTCACATAAGGATAGGTACCATGATCGATGTCCAAGGCACTTCCCTGCGCCCCCTCAAAAAGCAATCGCCCCTCATGTTGATAACAGTCCGTCAAATAGGCGGTCACATCAGTAGGACAAGATTGAAAATACACCGCTAACTCACTTAAAGACTGATAGACAGTATCCACGTCAATTGCGGGTTGTTTGTAATATTGGGTGAGCATAAAATTATGTTGATCTGCTAATACAGTTAATTTGGCTAAAAGCTGTGTCGGTTCAAATAGATCACCAAAACGAATACCTCGTCGTGCAATTTTATCTTCATAAGCAGGGCCAATGCCTCGCCCTGTGGTACCAATCGCATCCCCTCCTCGCGCTTGCTCTCTTGCTTGATCCAATGCTTGATGATAAGGCAAGATAATACTACAGGACTCACTGATTTTTAAACGATCGATCACATCAATACCCACTTGCTTCATGTTTTCCACTTCAGCATGCAATTGTTGCAGTGAAAGCACGACCCCATTACCTAAAACACAAGAGACACCCGGATGTAATACACCAGAAGGTAAAATATGCAGCACGGTTTTCTTACCATTGACCCAAATAGTATGACCCGCATTATGGCCACCTTGAAAGCGAACCACAGCATGGGTTTTTGGCGCCAATACATCGACTAACTTTCCTTTCCCCTCATCTCCCCACTGAATACCAAGTACGGCAACTGATTGACTCACGTTCACTCCTAATTTTGAATCACCAAATGGTGAATTAAATACATTAACAACACCCCAAATAACATCGACAGTAGCGACCAAAAGCGAATACTTTTATCCTCAAACTGTGCACATCGGGCAAGCACCTCTTTCCAAGTTTTTGGAGATATAAAAGGAAAAAGACCTTCCACCACAAACAATAATGACATGGTCATTGCAAATAATACCAAAACATCATTAATCATATGACATACTCCTTTTTTACTCACCGAGTATAACGAAAACTGAAGATACTCACCAGCCCCCTACGCCCCCATGAAGATCGGTTCATGCTTGATGCCCGCAAATTTTTCATGGATCAACTGAGCAGCCTCCACCATAGACTCCTCAGGCATCATGATTGATATTTTAAGTGATGAACTAAGCATCATATATACCGATATACCGTGTTGCGCCAAACATCGCATCAAAGTGGCTGCCACACCAGGTTGATGACGCAATCCCATGCCAATGAGGGTTAATTTACCCACATGTTGTTGTATATGCCAGGTTTCTTGGCATGCTACTGCATTTGACCACGCATGAAGGCAAGAAAGTGCTGCCACATGATCTTCTTGGCTCATGGCCAAACTCACACTGGTTGTTTGATTGTCTGGTGACACTTGTTGCACAAACGAATCGATATCCAAACCAACACGTGCCAACTGGTCATAAAGATCACTTAAGCAACCTAAAGTATGTTGATAGGCCTCTAAACGATACACAACGTAAGCTCTATCGCATGAAACACCAGCTAAAGACATATTTTCAATGGTATCACTGCCTAAGCGAGTACCCATGTCATGAGTGCTGCTTTCCCCTAAACACACAGTGACTTGGTGTTGTGCAGCCAGTTCAACAGATCGATCTTGCAAAACTTGCGAACCACTGGCCGCCATTTCTAGCATCGCCTCATGGGTTAAATAATCGTGCATTTTAGCCTGATCAATTAAACGTGGATCAGCAGTATACACGCCTTTCACATCACTAAAGATTCGACAGGCATCGGCTTGCATGGCATGTGCTATCGCCACTGCAGTTAAATCCGAACCTCCTCGCCCCAAGGTCGTGATCACCTGATCTTCTGTCACGCCCTGAAAACCTGTCACAACAGGCACTTCTCCTGCCTTGAGGGCAGCATGCAAAGACGCCGTGCCGATTGATCGTATCCGGGCACATTGTGGGTCATTGTTGGTAATGATCGGCAACTGCCAACCATGAAAAACGCGTGATGCTACGCCACACTGCTTTAATGCCATACTCATCAAAGCACAACTCACTTGCTCGCCGGTGGCTAATAACGCATCCAATGCCGGCCCTGATTGGCACCCAGCCACATGCTCAGCCAGTGCCAACAGCCGATTAGTCTCACCTAACATGGCGGACAATACCACAATAATCTGCTCGCCCGCAGCCATTTTATCGGCAATAGCACGTGCCAATGCTTGGATCAAAGCCGCGTCACCTAATGAGGACCCACCGTATTTATGAACAAACAATGCCATTAATTTGACTCAACATATGTGGTTTCATACCAAGATTGCATGGAAGCCAATACTTTTTTTAATGCCGACACGTTGAGACCTCGACCTTGGCAAAGGTCGGGACGCCCACCACCAGAACCGTCTAGTTTTTCCGTTAAATACTTCATCAATACTTTGGCATCCACCTCAGATTGTTTGGACACAGCAGTTAATAGATGAATGGCTTCATCACGCTGCGTAGAGGCTAAAACAACCACCATATGATCACCTTGCCCTCTAAGAAAGTCGGCTAATTCGCGCAAGTCATTGGGTGAGAAAAAAGGCACATCGGCGACAACCCATTGATGACCACCACATGCAAAAGCTTGTTGTATCAAATGATTGGCTCTTAAACTAAGCTGATCACTGACGCTACGTTGCAGTGATTTCGTGAGACGTTTTTGCTCATCCAATAACAGATCAACACGGTCAAGTAATTCAGCAGGCGTTGATTTAAGACGTTTACCCAGTGTTTGTACGGCATGGTGTGTCTGCTGCATCCAATCAATGGCCTTCATGCCTGTCACCGCCTCAACACGTCTAATACCTGAGGCTACACTACTTTGTTGCACGATTTTAAACAAACCAATCACAGCCGTGGATTGTACATGCGTACCCCCACACAATTCACAGGAATATTCACCAAAGCGAACAACACGTACTTTATCCTCGGCGTATTTCTCACCAAATAAAGCCATGGCGCCTTGTGCTTTCGCCTCGTCTAAGCTCATCCAATCTGAATGGCCTTGTAGATTCTCTTGGATCTTTTGATTCACTTCCCATTCAATGGCTTGGATGTCTTCTTCCGTCAAAGCATGGTCATGAGAAAAATCAAAACGAAGACGATCTGGTGCAACCAAGGAGCCTTTTTGCACCAGTTTCTCACCAAAACGTGCACGCAAAGCCGCGTGCAGAAGATGGGTTGCAGAATGATTGAGCACAGTCGGCCATCGTTTTTCACCCACTTGTAAATTCACTTCGCTGGGACATGTTAACGTACCGCTATCCATCACGCCCACATGAAGAATAATGTCACCCATTTTTTGGGTATCACGGATCACAAAACAACCTGTCTCCGATTGTAAAATACCTTCATCGCCTACTTGCCCACCCCCTTCGGGATAAAAAGGACTTTGATCGACAATCACCATGCCTGCTTGGCCAGCACATAACTCGGAGACTTCGCCATCTTCTGTTAATAATGCCACACATTGTGATTTTTCTTGCAAATTCACATGGCCGACAAAAACCGTCGGGTTCAGATCATGTGGCAAAGATACGGTGGGTTTAAAAGATTGTTTTGCACGCGATCTTTCGCGCTGTGCCTGCATGCATTGTTCAAATTCATGATGATTGACACGAATCTGAGATTCTTGGCAAATAGCGACGGTTAAATCTAATGGAAAACCATAAGTATCATATAATAAAAATGCGACTTCTCCCGATAATTCTTGGTATTTGACTGCCTTGATTTGATCTGCAAGATACTGCATACCATGTTGCAATGTCTTGAAAAAAAGTTCGCATTCATAACGTATGGTTTTCACCATGCTCTCTTCCATATGGGCAAGCCATGGCATGGCAGGTGTCATCACAGCAATCACTTGTGGGATGCAATGGGGTAATGTGTTGACATCGCCACCCGCTTGATAGCAGAACCGACACGCGCGCCTTAGAATACGTCGTAATACATAGCCACGCCCTTCATTGCTTGGGTGCACCTGATCAGCCAGCAGAGCCACACATGCTCGCATGTGGTCTGCCATCACCCGCCATGCATAAGGGTGTGCCTGATGATCTGGAAAATGTGGCATTAACACATCTTTTAAGGTTAAGAAAACATCGGTGTCATAATTATCTGAGACATCTTGCATCACAGCTGCCACACGTTCAAGCCCCATCCCTGTGTCGACACAGGGTTTGGGTAAAGGCGTAAGCTTTCCTTGACTATCTCGATCATATTGCATAAACACAACATTCCATATCTCAACATAGCGGGGACCATCTTGCTCAGGAGATCCTGGCGGCCCCCCTTCATAGGCATCACCATGGTCATAGAAAATTTCAGTACAGGGTCCACAGGGCCCTGTATCTCCCATAGACCAGAAGTTATCTGCATCGCCACAACGACATATCCGCTCAGGCGCTACACCAATCACCTCTGACCACAAGCGATAAGCTTCTTCATCGTCATGGTAGACACTGACCCAAAGACGGGACACAGGAAGCTTTAACACGTCCGTTAGAAAATCCCAAGCATAACGAATCGCTTCTTCTTTGAAATAATCACCAAAACTAAAATTACCCAGCATTTCAAATAATGTATGATGTCGGTTACTTAAACCCACCGCATCCAAATCATTGTGTTTACCCCCCGCTCGCACACAACGCTGTGCGCTTGTTGCTCGGGTATAGGGTCGTTTTTCTTGACCAATAAACACATGTTTAAAAGGTACCATACCCGCATTGGTGAAAAGCAAGCTGGGGTCATGATGAGGCACCAACGATGCACTCTCAACGACTGTATGCCCGTGTTGTTCAAAGTAGCTTAAAAAAGCTTGACGAATTTCATCAGTCTTCATACTGTTCTATCCTTAATAAAGCAATGATCGATTCAGGAAAACCTCGGCGAGATAGCCTGTGATACTGCGCTTGCCCATCATGATGACCATACTTATGGAGGCATAACATCGCACTCTTTACCCATTGATCATCTGAAATACCATCAAGCACAGATCGAATAAGATCAGAGGACACCCCTTTGGCTGCCACATGATGGCTCACCCATAAAGGTCCTCTGCCCTGTAAGCATGCTTTTTCTATCACACGTGCCACTAATTGCTTATCATCTAACCAGTGTTTTTGATGCGCAACAGCAATCACTTCTTCAATCACGTGTGCTTCATAGCCTTGACTAGCTAAACGTTGTCGGATGTCTGATTCACTGCGATCGGCACGGGACAACACGCGCTGAAGATCATTCAACGCGTCTTGCTTCATACGTCTAAAGGCTCTGCTGATGCTGCAGGACTGGATGTACGTTGTGGTAAATAATGCTGACGAATCGCTTGTTCAATGGTATTAGCAATTTCAGGGTTTTGAATCAAATATTCTTTCACCTTTTGCTTACCTTGTCCTAAACGTTCGCCTTGATAGGCATACCAAGCACCTGACTTTTCAAGCACTTTGGCTTCCACACCCAACTGAATTAATTCGCTGTAACGACAAATTCCTTGCCCATATAATATATCAAAATGCACTTGTTTAAATGGGGGCGCTATTTTATTTTTAACCACCTTGACACGCGTTTCATTACCCACCATTTCGTCACCATCTTTGATGGCCCCAACGCGGCGAATATCCAAACGCACGGAGCTATAAAACTTTAATGCATTACCCCCTGTGGTGGTTTCAGGGTTACCAAACATCACGCCTATTTTCATACGAATTTGGTTAATAAAGATCACCAGACAATTGGAACGTTTGATATTGGCCGTGAGTTTACGCAGTGCTTGAGACATGAGACGTGCTTGTAAGCCCATGTGCTGGTCACCCATATCCCCTTCAATTTCTGCACGAGGTGTCAGTGCCGCCACAGAGTCAACAATGACGATATCCACACCACCAGAGCGCACAAGCATGTCGGTAATTTCAAGGGCTTGCTCCCCTGTATCAGGCTGTGAGACCAATAAATCCTGCACATTGACACCAATCTTTTCTGCATAACTTGGATCCAAAGCATGCTCTGCATCCACAAAGGCTGCGACGCCACCTTGTTTTTGGCACGCTGCAATGGCATGCAGTGTCAGGGTTGTTTTACCTGATGACTCAGGGCCATATATTTCAATGATTCGCCCTTTGGGTAACCCGCCGATGCCCAATGCGATGTCTAAGCCCAATGATTCGGTTGAAATCGCTTCTATTTCTAGATTTGTCTGCTCTCCCAAACGCATCACAGAGCCTTTACCAAATTGACGGTCAATTTGGCTCAATGCCATATCTAATGCTTTTTTTCGATCCTGATCACTCACAATAACCCCTTAGTTTTGGTCATGACGCGGTCATCCTTTTGATGTTAACTTCCGTAGCGTCAAAAACCAGTATTCATCCTTTATCAAGCATTGTCAATATCGCATCTAGACAGCATGTCCTGCTTTTCTTACACTAGCTATTATGACTACCTCAACGCCCCAGCACACCCCCATGATCAGTCAGTATTTGTCGATCAAAAAATCTTACCAAAATTATTTATTACTTTACCGTATGGGTGATTTTTACGAATTATTTTTTGAGGACGCCAAGCGCGCAGCAACATTACTGGATATTACATTAACGCAACGTGGCAAAAGTGGCGGCGAACCCATTCCTATGGCAGGCATCCCTTTTCACGCACTCGACAATTATTTAAATCGCCTGATGCAACAGGGCGAGTCAGTAGCGATTTGTGAACAAGTGGGTGACCCCAAAACCAGCAAAGGGCCCGTCAAACGTGAGGTGCAGCGTATTGTCACACCTGGTACACGCAGTGATGACCATTTACTACAAGAAACCGAGCCTTGTCTTCTCATGGCATGCTCACAAGGTAAAACACACACAGGACTAGCCTGGATGGAGCTCGCCAGCGACCATAGCATTCACGTCACAGAAATACCCAATGATGCTTGCGATCACTATCTCATGGCACTTAAGCCAGTAGAATGCTTGATTCAAGAAGACACGCTCCCTCCTTTGGCACAACAATTGACCTGGCAGAAACGACCTGATTGGGAATTTAGCCATCATACCGCTTGTCGATTAATTGCTGAGCTTTTTTCAGACAATGCGTTGACCACTTTTGGCTTAAACACATCTCGACACAGTGTGGAAGCAGTGGGTGGCTTACTTCACTATTTGGAACACACGCAAAAACAACAAATCGCACACCTTGAAGGCATTCGACAGCACAATCCTAGTGAGCGTTTGCAAGTCGATGCAGCCACGTACCTACATCTTGATGTTTTTTCACCCCACAATAAAGCACCCAGTCTTTACAAAACATTAAACCATACCTGTACTGCTATGGGTGCCAGATTACTCCAAACATGGCTTAAAAATCCCTCATGTCATGTCACACAGCTAGCAGGTCGCCAGCAAAGCATCGAAACACTTTGCCAAGGCCATGTTGAAAGCATACAAGCCTCACTTGGACCGATCGGTGACATGGAGCGCATTGCTGGACGTATTGCCTTACGCACAGTCAGACCGCGTGATCTTGTGATTCTTAAACATAGCTTGGGCCAAATGCCTCACACACGTCAAATATGCCAGGCTGTTCCAGAAGATGGCATCATCAAGCTCTCTGATCAAATCGAGCATTTTGACACAATCTATCAACAGCTGGTTCGCGCCATAGGCGATGCACCACCTGCCCACCTACGCGATGGTGGCGTCCTATTACCTGGGTATGATGAGACCCTTGATAATTTGCGACAATTAAGTGAGAATGCCACCCAATTTCTTGCGGATTTAGAGCAAAAAGAGCAAGCCAGAACAGGCGCATCGAGTTTGAAAATCAAATACAATCGCGTGCACGGCTACGCCATTGAAATCAGTAAAGCACAGGCCAATAATTTACCTGAAGAGTATCAACGCAAACAAACCTTGAAACAAGCGGAACGTTACACCATCCCTGTACTCAGCGATTATGAACAAACAGTCCTTCGCGCCAAATCAGAGGCCTTAGCCCTTGAAAAGCAGCTCTATGAATCACTTCTTTGCGATCTCACCAAGCATGTGATTGCCTTACAAAAAACAGCGCATGCCCTTGCTCAAATTGATGTGTTAACGTCTTTGGCAAAACACGCCATCCAAGCAAACTGGGTACGACCTCAGTGGTCAACAACCCAAGGCATTGCCATTGAACAAGGTCGACACCCTATCATAGAAAACCAAAGAGACTTAGACTTCACGCCCAATGACTGCACACTGAACCAAAGCCAGTGCATGACACTCATCACTGGACCCAATATGGGCGGAAAATCAACCTATATGCGCCAAACCGCACTGATTATTTTATTGGCCCATATCGGATCCTTTGTGCCAGCAAAATCAGTGACCTTGAGCACATTCGACCGCTTATTTAGTCGTCTTGGCGCACACGACGAACTGAACAGAGGCTACTCTACCTTTATGCTT
>CACKMC010000032.1 GCA_902601155.1 Coxiellaceae bacterium
GAGAAGCCTGGGATCAGGGTGACACGGATGTGGTCACAGACTGTTTGCAAATGCTTATTCCGCACAGCGCTGGGTGCTTGTGCACACGGTAATGTCTGACAGTGCGGAGACGGTGCGTGATGTCAGGCGTGTTGGAGGTGATGAAATGTGGAAACTTTTTTATGGTCGGGGCTTCAACGACCACTGGAAGAGTTGGGGGCCGCGGCAGCGCGCCCAATGCTCTGACGCGCAGTCATACGGGCTAACGTACTCTAGGTGGGGCGCTCAGCATGGCGATGAGTTCTGGCGACAAGGGAAGCGGCTGTATACATCTGAACGGTGGTCCGCAGACAGGGACGGGGTTGGATATGTCTACCATGCCAGTGCCGGAGAATTAGCCCTTGGGAATCAATACGATCGTAAGTATTTAGATGGTTTGAGATACAACGATCCTGATAAATTCCTTATGGAGCTTACGCCCAACCCTAAACATAATGGCAAGTGTGTGGGCCTTGACTTATCTCATCCGCCTCATCGTAAACTTCAACAAGATTACCAGGCACAAGTGATAGCGGTGTGCCAAGCGAAAGGGCTGAGTGAGCATCCTGCTTTATTCAAACCATTAGGGCCATCACGAGCAGAGCGAGAGAAACAAAGCATTGTTGAGCTTAAACAGCAGTTAGCAAAACAAGCACGACAGTTGGCGGAGAAAAATAGACAGGTGGAACAACTAACGCAACAAGTTACCAGTACAAAAGATCAGTCCAAAAGGCTTGAACAAGAGAAAGTGCAATCGGCTAGTCAGTGTGCATCACTACAAAAAAGTATAGAGACTATGAAAGCTGATCATGCTAAAGCAATCAGGGCCGTGAAGAGCGATAACGGGACGTTAAGCCTTCGAATTAAAAAGTTAACCGCAGAGAAAGCTAGTTTGCAACAAAAGGTCACCACACTTTCTCAACAACTATCTGATGAGCAAAAAGCACGACGGTTAGATCATGCACAACTCACAGCTACCAACAAACAACTCCATTGTAAGCTGAAAGCAGCCCTCCATCCCCGTTCTCCTTGGTTGAGGATTTGGGAAGGTAAGTACACAGAGGAAGGAGAGTTACCTCAGTATGAACCGTTTGCGGCTAAAAAAGATGGTTGTGCGATTGGGTTTTTAGCCAAAACTCCGAAGGGCAAACTTTATATGGCAAAACTAGGTTTACCAGATGAGGCGCATCAAGTCTCAAACACCTTAAGTACTCAAAAACGAAACTTTCAGCGAAGTGTGATATCAGTGATTACTGAAAAATTAGCGGCTGATCTTTACGGTGCACTAGGACATGGGGTTTATTATGTGCCAAAGCACCGACTAGCACGCTTGAAAATTATGAATCAGTTCACAACGAAAAATGCCTTAGCTACCGCTGTATTAACTCAACTGAATACGGGTAAAGCACCTAAAGACCAACTTACCCATGGTGTTCATTTGATGTCACGCTGGATGGAAGCCTATCAAGATGTGGTCTCATTGGCCGTATGTCGACAAACACCTCGTGATAAAGGTTGTCCATTTATGGATTGTTTACATGCAGGTGTAGTGCCCCAGTATGCTGATATTGAGGGTAAAACAGTGCCCATTATCGGCTTGATGGAAATCATGGCGGTATCCCGCCTACTAGCTGATACCGATGTACTCGGGGGTGGCGGTAATAATACAGGCTATGTGGTAGAACGCCAGGATGGACAGCCTGTGGCAGTACGGATGGTGAAAATTGATGCAGGGGAGGCGTTTAATTTTTCTGGAGAAACCAATCAGTTTACACAAACATTTGTACCATTTTCAGCGACGCAAAAACTGGCCGACCCGAAGGACCTTCAAATCGGTAATCAACAACCACTCACTATTCAGTGGAAAAGCTTATTACCAGCACAACAAAAAAGCTTTCTTGCTACGTTAAAACGTGGTTTGGATGCATTATCAAACACCCAGTTAATTTCATTTCTCATTCAGCGACGAGGGGAATTTGATCGAGCTATTCATGGTATGCAAAAACAAGGATCCAAGAAGCTTTTAGTGGATAAACTTGTGACGCCTTTTAAAGCAGCGTGGAAACGTTATCGTGATGCACAGACCATGCCGCAGGTGTATGGTTCAGATCTTCCTTTAGCCAAGTCAGTTGTGACAAGCCCTGTTGCTTTTTGTCCTAAAACCTATGGTGCAGTCAATTGTACGATAGAAGATGCTATCAAGCTTAGTGGTGATACGTCTACAGCTCATTCGGCTGTGTCTATTTAGCTAGATATATCGATGGTATGATCATAAGTGATCCATGATCCAATCAAGTGGATGGCGCGCTGAGTTGATGAAGACTTTTGACCTGTCAGCGCAAAAATTTCATGGTTTACCTTACCGCTTAGATCTCCTAAACTTAGTCGCTGAGTGAATGGGTGTACTGGGTAGCGCGCAACATGTTCTATGCACAATACACCGGCCCTTATCATTGAGATTTTTTAGTAGGTTGTTAGTCAATAGCTATATTTATATCATCGACCAGGCCTGATTTATCCTTGAACAACGGCAATTTTTTGCCATGCTTAGGTATATCGTGTAGAGTAATGGGAGTTTGTATGGGCAATAAAATGACACTAAAACGTGTGATGTATCCCGGTCGTTTTGATCCAATCACTTGTGGTCATTTAGACATGATCAAGCGTGCCAGTGGTTTGTTTGAGTCGTGTGTGGTGGCTGTGAGTGAGTCATCGCATAGTATGTGGCCACTTGCGAAAAGGGTTGAGATGGTCAAACAATGTGTGGCGGGTTTAAGTCATGTCGAAGTATGCGCTTTTTCTGGGCTTTTGGTTGATTTTGCTAAGGCAAAGCAGGTGGATGGTTTAGTACGAGGGCTACGTAATCCCGATGATTTTTATGATGAGTATCGCATGAGTCAAATGAATCGCACGGTCAGTGATGCGGGTTTAGAAACCGTGTTTCTTTTTGCATCGCCGGATGTGTCCACCATCTCTGCAAGCTTAGTACGCGAAATACATCAGCATGGGGGATGTGTTCATCCTTTTGTCCCTGAAGCGATTTGGTCTGACGTGGATGAGCATCGTGGCACTTAAAATCACAGAAGAGTGTATCAATTGCGATGTGTGTGAACCTGAATGCCCAAATGAAGCGATCACGATGGGTGAAGATATTTATGAAATCAATCCTGACTTATGTACGGAATGCATTGGGCATTTTGATGAACCTCAGTGTCAACAAGTGTGTCCTGTTGATTGCATTCCTAAAGATCCCATGCACAATGAATCTTACCAAGATTTACTGGCCAAGTATCGTCGTTTGACGGCCAATAAGCATGCCTGAATTACCTGAGGTTGAAACCACACGTCGTGCATTGTGTCAGGTGGTAGAAGGACATCGTATTTTGCAATGTGAATGGTCTACGCCACGTTTACGATATCCTTTATCCTCATCACTGAAAAAATCTGAAGGGCAAATCATCGAAAAGATCACACGGCGTGCTAAACACCTTTGTTTTCATTTGTCACAAGGTTATGTGGTGGTTCATTTGGGCATGAGTGGTTTTTTTCGTTGGCAAGATCAAGTTCCACGACGGCATGATCATGTGGTGTTGACCTGTGATTCAGCGCGTCTTATTTATCATGATACACGTCGTTTTGGCGCATGGTTATGGTGTGATCAAAATCCTGATGACACTTTATTCAAAGCGTATGGTCCAGAACCACTCAGTGATGCATTTTCATTAGACTATTGTTTGAGTCATGCTTGTTGTCGTAGTCATCGTGCGATTAAACAGGTCGTGATGGATGCGTCGTGGGTCGTGGGCGTGGGAAATATTTATGCCAATGAAGCCTTATTTCAGGCAAAGATTCACCCGCATCAACCGGCCAATACTTTATTAAAGGTGCACTGGGCAGCATTGCGTGAAGCGATACGCGCTATTTTGGCTAAAGCCATTGAAGCGGGTGGATGTAGTATTGTGGATTTTAAATGGGATGAACAGTTGGGGTATTTCGCCCAAAGTCTCTGTGTGTATGGGCGACAAGATAAACCGTGTATGCGTTGTGATCAGCCATTAGAACACAGTCAGTTGGGGGGCAGGCGTACTGTCTATTGTCGGCAGTGTCAACCGCTCATTTAGGTCTTTAAGATGAGCCTTTGTTTCTCTGTCATGCCTATCTAACGCACTTTGGTGGAACGCCTTTTTCGACTGCCATGTACTAATCATTGCTTCTGATTTTTCTTCATTTTCTTTGATATTTTGGTTCAGTTCGGCGATTTCTTTTTTTATCTTTTGCCGATAGTCCGTTATACTTTGTTCACGGCTTTTTATCCATAGTGTGGTGGGAGAGCGTATTCCCTTCCACAGGTTTTTAGCGCCATTGAAGAGAGTCTGACTTATCATGGTTGGCGGGTTTTCTCGCGCCTTTTCTTTGGCTATCCTTTGTTCCCCAAGTGTTTTATTTTTTTTGCTGAAAGATTCTAATTCAGCGTGAAGTGCTTGTCTTGTGTTTTGAAATGTTTGTTGCGCTTTTTCAAGGTCTTCCCTTTTAGCATTTTGTTTTGTTGTGTCATGCTTGATGATTTTCTCACGCAGTGATGAAAGACGCGCTAGGCACTCTTCAGCAAGCGTATTGTAGCTTGGTTTACATGACAAAGGACGACGAACGGCTTGATGATAAGCTTGGTATGCTTTTTGATAGCGAGCCGATAAGCGATGAACCATAGACAGTAATAGCATAGAAGACAATGTGACATAGATCATGCCTAGTATTTGATATCTTGGTAAAGCCTGTGTAGCTAGGTTTAGGGCGATGAACTTTTCACGCCATAGTAGTAGGGATGTTATGATGCCATTGAATGCAAATAGATAGATTAATCTCATGGACTGACGTTTTAGGCGTGTTAATGATTGTTTGTCTTGATTTAATGTATATGCTTTGTGCTTTTCTTGCCATTGTTTGTAAGCGAGCGTTCCTTCCATTTGGCATAGCTGATAACGGTATCTGTTGATAGTGTATTCATTGCGCAAAGTGTGAAGTTGCTTGATCGTGCATTGACTATGGTAGAAAAAATAGAGTGTTATTAGGGCAACTACTGCGAGCAAAACGCTGGCTTGATAGGGGAGGTGATAAGGGGATAAGCGTGTGATCTGATGAAGTACGCTCGCTACAAGCCAAATACTGAGTAATGGCGGGAGCAAACGGAATAGCGTTTCTTTGGATTGTTTGATTTTTTTTCGTAATTGCTGTTGTCTATGGGTGAAAATAGGTTTTAGTTGCTTCCAATATCGACGTTGCCTTTTGTTCGCATCAAAATATTTTTTGAAGGTTTTAAATTCATTTTTTTTCTCTTGTTGGGATGTTGCCTCTTTTTGATGTAGATGGTAGGCAATCATGTCCCGCGCCCACGTGTCGACAGTTTTCATGGCGGTGATATTTTGACGTAAGTTGCCAGGAGACAGCGGTGTGAAACAAGGGGACCCTTGAGCTTTAGTCCAGAGCTCAGCAAGGATTTGTGTGTTTTTCTGATTGATCTGTGTACAGGCTGTATGTTGGGTTTGAAATGATTGACAGGACTGTTGGTCGATAAGTGATTGGCGCGTTAAATGATAAACCGTGCCACCTCGTCCATCACGATTGGTTCGACCATTCACTTGTGTGCTGATATTTCGGGTAGGATGTTGATGATAAGCAACATGCATGATCATTAATTGATGTGACTGTTCTTTGGGGATAATATTCAGGCCCCTGCCACCTGTGCGTGTCGTTGCAATCGTTACTTTGCCAGCCTGGCCTTGTGTATTAAGGTGCTCGTTTTTTTGATCTTCTGTGAGCTCAACATTTACCTTATTGGTTAATAACCATGGTTTAAACCACTTTAATTGCTTGGCAAGGTATGTCACGAGTGCATCATTTTCTACGATGATTAAGATAGGATGCTGCGACTTATTTTTTGCTCGTTGCATGGTTTGTTTTAAAAGAGCCACCAAGCTTTTTTTATCCTGAAAAGTAGCGTATTGATGTTGGGTTGCTTGGGTCTGAAGATGATAGTCCAAAGTGACTTGCACAAGAGCTGGCTTTGTTTTGTTGAGTTGATAGAGGTTCACTTTTTGACTTTTAATTTCTTCGTTTCCCTGTATCTCTTTCTTTTGTGCTTCGGTATAGGGCACATCACTTAGATCATAAGTTAAGTCTTCAGTCGGTAGGCTTATTGCACCTTCGATGCCATGGGTACTGCCTGTTGTGAGTAGAGAAAGTTGATAAGTTGGTCGTGCGTGTAAAGACTCGACTGTATAGAATGCTGGGCAATCAAACTGATCATCTGATAATGCTTGTTGATACCAATGGTCAGCCCACATAATTTGTGCCATGTAAGGGGGTAATTGCGCTTGAGAAGGGCCGCCATGCATGAGTATTTGCAGCGTAAATTTTTTGCCATCTTGAGTAATATGAGGGGTCACTTTTGAGTCACAAGGGACAGCTGTATACGCAATATGACTGCGTTCAAAGGTGCGGATGTTTTCGATCAGTGCTGTGACGTGTCGTATCTTTAGGGATGGGACGATTGTTTGAAGCGCCTTGGCGTTTTTTGGGCCTTTTGTGGTTTTCCACCATCGATATGCCTGTAGAAAGATTTTTTTGTCAAAAGGCATCTTTTGTTGTGTGATGGCTGCGAAATAAGGTGGATCCTGCTTGATAAGATCGCCTTCATCGAATAATAAAATGTCATGGATGATAGGTTTTCTTTGCATGCTTGCTTCACTTTGTAAACGCCAGAGTGAGAGATCAGCAATACGAATTTGCGGTTGCCTTTGTTGTTGGCCCAGTGTCAGGGTGTTTTCATGAATATACTGACAAGGCAGTTCGCAAATTTCGAAAAATTCACGGTACTCTCTTACCATGCGGCGTGCTAATGAGGGCGTAGAAAGATAGTCAACCGTTTTTTTGTGATGATAAGCAAAAAAGACTGCGAGAAGTGCATTGATACGAGTTTTGCCACCACCCGTTCGGATTCTAACGGTTAATTCTTTGCTTGTTTTCGAATGATAGTGCTGGGCTAAGTAAAGAATGTTCAGGGCTTGACCACTATTAATCGTCTGGGCATGCGTTTTTTGATCCACATTGGGTGTTGATCGTTCAAGTAATCGAATGGCGGCAGCAAGGCGTTGTAGTTCTTCTGTGCTGGGTTTTTTTAATACTTCAATAATTTCAGGGTTTTTTTTGTTCGCTAAATCCTCGTATTCTTTTAAAAATGTTGTGATTTTTTTTTCGGCATGTTGCTCACGATGGCCTTCTATTTTGCTGAAATAGCACATGGCTTTGTGACACATTTGAGTTTCTAATGTGTAAGGTGCTTGACGCCATTGGCCCCAATCTTTATGAAGATCCTCTGTGATGCACTCAAATAATGGATAAGGAGCATACTCATGACTGACATGAATGGCTTCGGTTATCTTCGTTAAATCTTTTTCTGGTGCTAGGGTCTCGTCTATATTTTGGATACATGCGATACCCCATGCTTCGCGGCGAATATAATGTGATAGGGCTTTTAACCACACAGTTTGGTCTGATTTGTCTTCAATTGTGTTCAGTATTTTTTTGATTATGTCGATGATAGAAGGCTGATCGGTTGATCGTGTGGCCATTGTGTTTTCTTTTTGTATCGCGCTGAGAAGGGTGGCCAGGTGTTTTGGGTGGCCTTCCAGGCATGCAAGGAGTGGTTGATAAAGTGTTTTATTATGTTCTTTAATTTGCTCAAAACTTTGACCTGTTAAGCAGGGTAAAAATGCAGTGGAAACCTTGGAGAATTGATCAATGATCTTATTCATTTCCTCAATGTCTTTCAGCGGTGTTGCAGTGGCTTCTTGAAGTCTATCAGGATAATCATAAGCGGAAAGTTGTTGACCTGTCGTTTGGTCAGGTAAGTTGATCGCATCAAAAAATGCTTTGTTAGCCCTGATGCTTGGGTCATCGAGATTGGCGTGTTGTAATCTCTCTGATGTCAGTATGTCATCTGTCCATTGACCCTTGATAAGCGCTAGGATATGCAGAGATTGGCGAACCATGATTTCAGTCATGGGTGCAGTGGATACGGTCGGATTGAAAAGCATCCACTGTTTTCCTGTTAGTGCATTAGACGCAAGTAGTGCCAGTAAATTGGCATAATTAACATCGGTCAGTGCGTTATCCTTTTTAGGTAATGATTTATTGTTAAGCCAGTCGGTTAATTGCGTTTTATAGCTTTCATTATGTTTTTCATGGTATGTTTTTTTGAGTGTGTGTAAGGCTTTTCCGCCATACATGGTGATATTGTCGTGTGTAAAGTTATCCTCTGTTAACAGCTCGTTCCAAAGCTTAGACGCATGCTCAAAATACACCGATGTAATGGGATGAGGAGAGGCTGTCTTTTGAGTGGGATGAGGAGAGGCCGTCTTTTGCGTTGCGTCTGGGTGCTTTTTGAATAAAGAAGCTACACACGTTTGTAAGTAAGGTCTCGCTTCGGACTTGAGGGTCGCGATGAGTGTATAGCGTATATTTTGTTCATGAATACTAAGTTTTGAATTGATATCAAAAAAAGAGGCTAGCGATTCAGGTGAAATATGTGTAAAACGATCGAATAGTACTTTGAGGTGCATCAGGTTGCAACCCTCCCACGTCACCCCTTTTTCTAGCCAATCTTCACCGCCAGGAAAGGCCTTGCATCGTTGATATGCATGCGCGATGGCTTGACGGAAGCCAAGATTAGTCGCATCGGATTCAAGCCAATTTTGAAGGGGTTTGGGCACATTTTGATACTCTACAATGGCTTGTTGTATGACGACTTGGGTGATGTCTTGTGTGATCTTATTGGCTAAAATAGTTTGGCCAAAGTCCTGGATAAATTTTGTAGCGATAGTCTTTGCATCAAATTCTGTAGCGGTAGTCTTTTCATCACAGCCTGTATAAGCTTTTTTACATGCTCCCCAGGTTGGATATTTTTTTTGAAAAACATCGTATTCAATGGATGATAATGATAGGCATCGTAGAAGTAGAGGTAACCAATTTTCTTCGCAACGATTTGC
>CACKMC010000033.1 GCA_902601155.1 Coxiellaceae bacterium
CATTAACATCCGCCAACACAATTCCAGGCGAGACCGGAATCACCGCCCATGCCACAAACGCAGGGGCTAAGGAAATAATCGGTGCCACATAAAATAACCACGACGTCGCCTGTGTGGGCTTAATCCATTCTTTTAAAAACAGTTTAACACCGTCTGCAATGGGCTGTAGAAAGCCTGCCATACCAGCGCGATTTGGCCCAATACGACATTGCATAAAACCAATGATTTTTCGTTCCATCAAAGTGGTATAAGCCACAGCAACCAATAAAGGTACGATAATCGCGACAATCTTAGCGACAGTCCATAAGAGCGTATACAATGGCTCACTCATGATGGCCTCCTTGCAATCTCAATGCTACCCTGCACAGGACCTAATTGTAAGAATTCAGCAGAAGTCGCATTCGTTACCACACAACCTTTGGCAACTTGTGTATCCGCTTCCCATAATACACTGACTTGTTGTGCACCTTGGGTGATGGTGACCATGTCACCTGCGACTAATTGATAGGCTTTGGCTGTGTCTGGATGTATGCGCACTTTCGTGCTATTTGGCCAAGCTGTTTGTAATGAGACAGCACGACGAACTAAAGGATCGGTTTGCATCATGCCCCACTGCCCCAAACGCCACAGCGCATCAGAAGTGGTTGGTGCTGACGTCACCGCAGAAGATGCCTGCGCAGGCGGTCTATTTTGCCAAGCTTGTTTAAAAGCATTCAACACCTCTGCACTGCTATGATACGCAAAATCCTCACCATGCAAAGCATGTGCTAACACACGATATATCTTCCATGCTGGCCTCGCTTCACCCGGTGGTTCCAAGGACCCTTCAAAGCTTTGTGTTTCACCTAACATATTCATCCATGTGCCTGATGTCTCATAAGATAAGGCCATGGGCAACATCACATCCGCCACATCTCGTAATTCGGGTGATTCAAAAGCCGTCACAGCAATGACCTGCTTGGCTTGGGTTAATTCAGACCGTATCGCTTGCGGGTTAGCAAAATCTGCTAATTCTAAGCCATGTAACCAATAATAATCACAAGATTGAGATAGCGGTTCAATGGTCTGATCATCTGCCAACAACGGTGAACGAGAGACACAACCTGCTGCCCATACACCACTGGCATTGGGTCCATCGCTGATCACAGTATACTTGCCTTGATATGCCTCACAATAGGCTCTAATCGCATGCAATATTTGATCACTTTGTGGATGATGCCAAGCGTCAGATCCCACAATAACCACAGGTGATTTGGCTTCTCTAAGCGCCTTTTTAATACCACCTTGTGTACTGTCTTGGGCCACACTATCCTTTATCCAACTTAACCAATCTTGTGGTGCAACTTGTTCCGTCACACAGGGAAAATTGCTGCTGGGTGTGTAAGCAGACACAACGTGCACGGGCACACCTTTGGCTTGCGCTTGACGAAGCCGATGATTGAGTAAAGGCATGTCATGACGAACAAACCCGCCGAACACTAAGATACAGTCACTTTCATCCAATGGATTGAAATCACGCAAACTACCCATGGGACTGAGTGCCTGAGTGGATGCACTGGTTTGTAAACGTTTATGCTGTGATTGCAAACGATGAATACCTAAGCGACGCATCATGGCTTGAAGCAGATAGGCTTCTTCTGTCGTCGCTTGTGCGCTACACAAGACGTGCGTTTGACTTGGATTTTTTTGCATCGTATGAAGCTGATGCATCACAACGTCTAAGGCCTTCTCCCATGTCACTGTTTGCCAACGTCCTTCTGTTTTAATTTTAGGTTGATGTAATCGATCAACTGTTGCACCTTCATAACTAAAACGATCACGATCAGATAACCAAGACTCATTTAAACTGGCTTCATAGCGTGGTAACACGCGCATCAGCTGCGCTTCTTTGTCGGTCTGTTTCGGCAAGATATGGGTATAAATATGACTGCCTAAAGCGTCATGCGGTGCAATACTTGGTCGCTCTTGAAAACTCCATGATCGCCCTGTGTATTTAAAGGGTTTAGACGTCAACGCACCGACGGGGCATAAATCGATCATATTACCAGACAGTTCTGACCCTACTGTCGTCGCAAGATAGGTACCAATCTGCGTACTCCCACCACGTCCCATGCCGCCAAGTTCTGGCATACCAGCAATCTCTTCACTAAAACGTACACAGCGCGTACAATAAATACATCGACGCATAAATGGTGCAATCAAAGGACCAAGATCTTCTTCCACCAAAGTACGTTTGTTTTCTTTAAAATGTGAAACACCCTCACCATAAGCCATGGCATAATCTTGCAATTCACATTCGCCACCCTGATCGCAAATAGGACAATCGAGTGGGTGGTTGACCAATAAAAACTCCATCACCGCTTGTTGTGAAACACGCGCTTTAGGCGAAGTGGTATGCACCTTCATATCGGGAGAAACGGGTGTGGCACAAGCAGGTAAGGTTTTGGGGGCACCTTCGACTTCTACCAAACACATACGGCAATTTGCCACCACACTTAAATGTTTATGATAACAATAACGTGGGATATAAACCCCATGACGATCTGCGGCTTCAATAATGGTTTCACCTTTGACACATGTCACTGCCTGACCATCAAGTTGAATTGTTACCGTGTCACTCATACCCCTTTTCCTTTCACTTGTGAATAACCATGCTTCGCATAAAAAAGAAATTCATCCCGAAAACTTTGAATAAAGCTTGTCACAGGCCAGCTAATTGCTTCACCAAACGCGCAAATTGTTCTGCCTTCTATCCCCATGGCAATACGCTCAATCTCGCTGATATCTTCTGGTTTAGCCCGTCCGTTTAATAAACGTGTCAAAGCTTTAAAAATCCAGCCACTTCCCTCACGACACGGGGTGCACTTACCACAAGATTCATGGGCATAAAAATACATTAAATTATGAAGCACTTCGACCATACATGCTGAATCATCCATGACGATAACGCCTCCTGAACCGAGTGAAGAACCCACAGCCTCCAGGCCTTCATAGGACATATTGGCATCCATCATTGCCTCAGCTTTGACCACACGCATCGATGAGCCGCCAGGAATCACCGCTTTAAGCGCTCTCCCCTCACGCATCCCCCCTACTTTTTCAAGCAATGACGCAAAAGGGATACCCAGTGGTAACTCATACACACCAGGCGATTGCACATGCCCACTGACTGAAAACAACTTAGTGCCTCCACTTTGTGAGGTACCTCGCGCCAAGAAAGCCTCTGGCCCTTCTTCAAAAATCACCGGAACGGAAGCAAGGGTTTCGGTATTATTGACCATCGTGGGACAACCGTATAACCCAGATACAGCAGGAAATGGGGGTTTATTTCGAGGCTGTCCTCGTTTACCTTCTAATGACTCGATCATGGCGGTTTCTTCCCCCACAATATAAGCCCCTGCACCTAAAATAGTATGTATCGTCATATGTATTGATTGTTTGCCAAGATTAAGACCTAACAATCCAGCGTCTATCGCCTCTTGAATGGCCGCTTCACAACGATCGTAAGGGTGTTTGAACTCTCCTCGCAAATAATTGTACGCGACCTCCATGCCCATCGCATAGGCGGCGATGGCCATACCCTCAATCAATTGATGAGGATTATACAAAAGTATCCAGTGATCTTTCGACGTACCAGGCTCGCCCTCATCAGAATTACATATCAAATACTTAGGGCCTTCTTGTTTCGGCACAAAACCCCACTTCACACCGGCTGCAAAACCTGCACCGCCCCGCCCACGTAATTTCGACGCTTTGACCCCGTCAATAATATCCTGACGACTGTATTCACCCGCTAAAATCTTGCGCCATGTTTGGTAACCACCAAGGGATTCATAGGTTGCTAATGACCAAGGTTCATCATGGCCTAACGTTCGATAACAAACAGGACCTGGATGAACGCGATCAATGACCATCTTTTACCTCCTGCTCACGCAAAGTATTCAACAGCTGATCAACCTTGTCGTGGGTTAAATTATAATGAAAATCTTCATCGTTAATGACCATCGCTGGCGCATGACTACAGGCGGCAATGCACTCGGTTTCATGGAGACTAAACACCCCATCTTTTGTGACGCCTCCGAGCTCTATCGCTAAACTCTTCTTCAAATAATCGAGTAAAGCACCACTGCCGCAAAGCATACAGGAAACACTGTTACACACTGCTAGGCGATAACGTCCAGTGGGTTGATGTCGATACATGGTATAAAAAGTCGCTACTTCTGCTACTTGCACAGTCGGAATCTCAAGATACGCTGCAACCACTCGAATCACGTCGTCTGTCACATAACCAAACTCATCCTGGGCAAGGCGTAAAGCCATCAATACGGCAGAACGCTGTTTACCCTTGGGAAACTTCTTAACCCATTCATCAATAGCACGACAGGTCGCCTCTGAGAGTTTATAGTCACTCATCGATCAATCTCTCCAAACACAATATCTAAGGTTGAAATATTCGCAACCACATCTGCAATCATATGACCTCTAGACATCTCATCTAATGCAGAAAGATGCGCAAAACCAGAAGCACGAACCTTCATTCTAAACGGCTTGTTACTGCCGTCTGATATCAAATAAACGCCAAGCTCTCCTTTAGGCTGCTCCACACAAGCGTAAGCTTCACCTGGCGGCACATGAAAGCCTTCAGAAAATAATTTAAAATGATGAATGGTTGCTTCCATCGATTCTTTCATCAACGCGCGTGATGGTGGCGCCACTTTAGGGTCATCACTCATCACGGGCCCTGGATTCGCACGTAACCAAGCAATACATTGCTGTATAATGCGATTAGATTGACGCATTTCTTCCATACGAACAAGGTAACGATCATAACAATCACCGTTTTTACCCACAGGTATCTCAAAATCTAGTTCGTTATACACCGCATAGGGTTGTTTACGCCTTAAGTCCCAAGCCACACCAGAACCCCTTAACATGGGCCCTGTGAAACCTAATTGCAATGCACGCTCTGCTGACACAACCCCAATACCCACCGTTCTTTGCTTCCATATACGGTTTTCTGTTAAAAGCGCCTCATACTGCGCAATGCAATCAGGAAAGCGTTGCGTGAAATCCTCTAAAAAATCAAGCAATGAACCTTGACGATTTTTATTGCGATCACGAACGGCTTTTTCGCTTCGTACTTTCGAAGGCCCATACTGTGGCATATGATCTGGTAAATCTTGATGCACACCACCTGGCCGATAATAGGTCGCATGCAACCTAGCGCCAGACACTGCTTCGTAACAATCCATTAAATCTTCACGTTCTCTGAAGCAATATAAGAAAACAGACATGGCACCTAAATCCAAGGCATGACAACCTAACCATAATAGGTGATTAAGAATACGAGTCACTTCATCAAACATCACACGAATATACTGAGCACGCACAGGCACCGTGACACCAAGCAATTTTTCCACCGCCATCACATAGGCATGCTCATTACACATCATCGACACGTAATCAAGACGATCCATATAACCAATCGTATGATTATACGGTTTTGATTCGGCCAATTTCTCGGTAGCACGATGCAATAAACCTATATGAGTATCGATACGCTTGACAACCTCGCCATCTAAAGCCATCACTAATCGTAGAACACCATGCGCTGATGGATGTTGTGGGCCAAAGTTAATGGTATAATGCGCAAGTTCAGTCATGGTTTTTCTCACAATCTTGCATACGATAAGGAAAAGTTTTCGGCACGGTCGTGCGCGGCTCAATCGAAACCGGCTGATATAAACAACGTTGATTCTCATGGTCATAGCGCATTTCAACATGCCCTATCAACGGAAAATCTTTACGCAATGGATGACCCACAAAGCCATAGTCCGTTAATATTCTTCGCATATCAGGGTGATCAACAAAATGAATGCCCATCAAATCAAACGCTTCACGCTCATACCAATCAGCACACGCCCAAATCTCCGTCACGGAAGGCACAGACAAGGGGCCGCTGGTATCTTCATCCACCCATACTTTTAAGCGAAGGCGCTGATTATGAACGGTAGAAAGAAGATGGTAGACCACCACAAAGCGTGCTGGACATCCATCGGGTATACACCATGCTACCTCACGACGCGCACGACTGTAACCACGCTGATCTGAGGCATGATCCCACTCGGATTGACCATAACCTAGGTAATCAACTGCACACAAGTCAGTGAGCTGATCAAATTGAAAGGCTTGAAAATCACGCAAACGAGCTGTAACGCTAAGCAGATGCTTGGCTGTTGTCGTCACTTCAACCATCTGGTCAGCACACACATGCAAAGCAATATGTTGACAACTGTTGTTGAGTTGGTCATAGAGCGACTGGGTCATTCGCAAACCTCCATCATAAACTCATCACCAAAACGAATTTTGTTTTGTAATTGCATGATACCGTACAAAAGCGCTTCTGCAGTAGGAGGGCACCCTGGGACATACACATCCACAGGCACAATACGATCACAACCACGGACCACGGAATAGGCATAATGATAATAGCCACCGCCATTGGCACATGATCCCATGGAAATGACATATTTAGGATCCGCCATTTGGTCATATACTTTACGAAAAGCTTGTGCCATTTTATTGGTTAACGTACCCGACACAATCATCACATCCGACTGACGTGGACTGGGACGAAATAAGCACCCGAAGCGATCTAAATCATAACGAGCCGCACCTGCATGCATCATCTCCACAGCACAACAAGCCAAGCCAAATGTCATAGGCCAGAGCGAATGACTTCTTGCCCATCCGACCAAATCGGACAAATTAGCCAACACAAAACCTTGTTCGCTCAAATGAGGAATGCTTGTATGACGCAAATCAGAAGCCGATGCATGGTGATGACCATCTACTCCCATGTTAACGCTCCTTTTTTCCACTCATAGACAAAACCCACAACGAGCACAGTTAAAAATAACATCATCGCCCAAAAAGCGGGATGACCGAGGTCTTTCAGGGCGACAGACCAAGGCACAAGAAAAGCTGTTTCCAAATCAAATAAAATAAACAATATCGCCACAAGGTAAAAGCGCACATCAAAAGGCTTTCGCGCATGCGACAGGGCGGTAAAACCACATTCATAAGCAGATAACTTACCTGGGTTAGGTCGATTGGGCCGAAAAAAACGCCCGATAAGCAAAGGCGCTAAACCAAGACCAATGGCAATGACAAAAAATACCAACACTGGAAAATAAGCATCTATCACAATATCACTCCTTGGTGGTGCCGAAGGCCGGACTCGAACCGGCACGGCTTACGCCACTGCCCCCTCAAGGCAGCGTGTCTACCAATTCCACCACTTCGGCATAGATGCATTCATGACCCCTTCTTCACGGCGAGAACCACACTGGATGGCGCCTCCACTTTAACAAGATAACTCAGTGTAAAACTTGAGCAAAAAAAGAGCAAGGCTAAAATCGTTGTTAATTTAACAAGAAAAGGGGCTGAACCCACACTGCCAAACATCGTAGAAGAAGCGCCACCACCCATTAAGCCACTGGCACTGCCCTTTCCTTGCTGAATCAGCACAAGACCAATAATGGTGACACAAACAAGACTATGTGCCACGAGGATAAGTGTTGACATCATTGAATCATCTCCGATAACTTGTCGACTTGCAAAGCGGCACCGCCTACTAACACGCCATCAACGCCCTCTGCCTCCAGTATACTATGACAATTGCTTGGTGATACACTACCACCATAGACGATACGAAGCAACTCAGCCGCCTTTTCATCGTAAGTGGATACAAATGCACGCAACCAGCGATGCACCTCTTCGATGATGGCCACATCCGGTTGCACGCCAGTACCAATGGCCCAAATAGGCTCATAAGCTAAAATACAGTGCTTCATCATATATTGGGGATTATTTGCAAATAAAGGTAAAAGCTGAGCCTCTAATTCGGACTCACGCGTCGCCTCGGTTTTCTCGCCAACACAAACAATCGGTATGAGCCCATGATCACAGGCCGTTTGACATTTTTCAGCCAAAGTCACAAACCAATCCGGCATCATATCTAATGATTGTTTGACTTCTCCTTTTTTAAACACCACACTACTTGCATCCTTACCATCAACATGCAAACTCACCTTGGCCTGCTCATTTAATACCTCCATAACCGGTAACCGACTTAACTTATCAACTAGATCT
>CACKMC010000034.1 GCA_902601155.1 Coxiellaceae bacterium
GGAGACGGTGCCGTATTGTCAGGCGTGTTGGAGATGATGAACATGTGGAAATTTTATTATGGGGTTTGGTATGAGCGGTTCCCGAGCACATTTAAGCTGTTAACTTCAAAGCTACCAAACTTTGGTGCGGATCTTCGCTGGGATGAGGGGTGTGATAACTATTGGCAAAAAGGAGGTAAGCGACTTTATAAACGCACTAAATGGAGAAAGCGTGTCGATGGTTATTATATCTACCATGCCAGTGCCAAAGAATTAGCACTTGGGGATCAATACGATCGTAAGTATCTAGATTATTTGAGACAAAAGGATCCAGATAAGTTTTTGAAAGAGCTTACGCCAAACCCAAAACATGATGGCAAGTGTGTGGGCCTTGACTTATCTCATCCCCCCCATCGTAAACTACAACAAGATTACCAAGCGCAAGTCATGGCGGTGTGTCGCGAAAAAGGGCTCAGAGAACATCCCGCTTTACCATCGGAAGCGCTTCTGGCGGAAAAGAATAGACAGGTGCAAGAACTGACAGAAAAATTAGCTGAGAAGAATAGACAGGTGCAACAACTGACACAACAAGTCACCAGCACAAAAGATCAGTCAAAAAGGTTTGAACAAGAGAAAGCTAGTGTACAACAACTTAACACCATGTCACAACAATTATCCGATGAGCAAAGGGCACGCCAGTTAGATCATGCACGACTGAAAGCTACCAATAAACAACTCCATCGCAAGCTCAAAGCAGCCCTCAATCCTCGCTCCCCTTGGTTGAGGATTTGGGAAGGCAAGTATACAGAGGAAGGAGAACTCCCTCAGTATGAACCTCACGCACCTAAAAAAGATGGTTGTGCCATTGGGTTTTTGGCCAAAACACCGAAGGGTAAGCTTTACATGGCAAAATTAGGTTTGCCGGATGAAGCACATCAAGTTTCAAACACCTTAAGTACCCAAAAACGAAACTTTCAGCGAACTGTGATTTCTGTGATTACTGAGAAACTGGGAGCTGATCTTTACGGTGCACTAGGACATGGCATTTATTATGTGCCAAAACACCGACTAGCACGCTTGAAAATTATGAATCAGTTCACAAAAAAACATGCCTTAGCTATCTCCCTTTTAACTGAACTGAATGCAGGTAAAGCACCCAAAGATCAACTTACCCATGGTGTCCACCTGATGTCACGTTGGATTGAATCGTATCAAGACATTGTGACGCTCGCTGCTTGCCGACAAACCCCCCGTGATAAAGCGCTTCCTTTTATGGATTGTTTACAAGCAGGTGTAGTACCTCAATATGCTGATATTGAGGGTAAAACAGTCCCCATCATCGGCTTGATGGAAATTATGGCCGTATCTCGTTTACTGGCTGATACTGATGTGCTTGGGGGAGGTGGGAAGAATGCAGGCTTTGTAGTAGAACGCCAAGATGGACAACCTGTGGCCGTGCGCATGGTCAAGATTGATGCAGGGGAAGCGTTTAATTTCTCAGGGGAGACGAATCAGTTTACACAAACATTTGTACCATTTTCAGCGACCCAAAAATTGACCGACCCGAAAGACCTTCAAATTGGCAATCAACAACCGCTCACTATTCAGTGGAAAAACTTACTACCAGCACAACAACAAAGTTTTCTCGCTACGTTAAAACGTGGCTTGGATGTTTTGTCAAATACCCAGTTGATTTCATTTCTTATCCAACGACGAGGGGAGTTTGATCGAGCCATCGACAATATGCAAAAACAAGGTTCAAAAAGACCTCTGTTGGGTAAATTAGTGCCCCCTTTTAAAGCTGCGTGGAAACGTTACCGTGATGCCCAAGTTATGCCACAAGTGTATGGCTCATATCTTCCTAAAGCCAGGCCAGTTGCGACGTGTCCCGTTCCTTTTTGTCCCAAAGCGTATGGTGCAGTCAATTGTACCTTAGAGGATGCCATCAAGCTTAGTGGTGAGGCATCTGTAGCTGTAGCTCATTCAGCGATACCTACTTAGCTTGGTATGTGTGTGGTATCATAACAAACGGTCCATCGTTTATGTCGTTTTATAGTATGGTTGTTTATTTATACCACAGTGCTTGATTACATCAAGTCTTGGACGATTGCACGTCTGATGAGTTGTTTAATCTTATTTTCATCAGGGAGATCGTATCGCCCTACCTATCTTTGAATAAGAACACACCCTTGCTTCTCTACACACCCTGTTTTAGACTAAATCATCGTACCAATAAAGGATGAACATGACGTTTGTCGTCACCGAAGCGTGTGTGCGCTGTAAATATACTGACTGTGTCGAGGTCTGCCCAGTGGATTGTTTTCATGAGGGCGCGCACATGTTAGTCATTAATCCCGAGGAATGCATTGACTGTCACTTGTGTGTGCCAGAGTGTCCTGTGGATGCTATTTATGCCGATAATGAGGTCCCTGAGCCCATGCAATCCTATATTGCATTGAATGAAAAGCTTGCGCAATTGTGGCCTGTGCTCAACCATCAGCGCGCAGCACCCGAAGATGCAGCGCACTGGGAAACGGTGAAAGATAAAAAAGAATTTGCAGCCATTCCTCTTGACGAGTAAGCGCGACTATTTATCTGTTAACCACGATGTGAACGTCGCCTTTTCAGTCATGTGCTCCCACGTAAATGCGTCATCCTCTCGACCAAAGTGCCCATAGCAACTGGTTTGAGCATAGCGGGGTGTTAATAGGTCCAGTTGTTGAATCATATCATAGGGTGTGCAAGAAAAAGTATCGGCGATGCGTGATGCAAGTAATTCATCGGCTAACACGCCTGTCCCAAAAGTATCCACACGGATAGCCGTGGGTTTGGCGACACCAATGGCATAAGCCAGTTGTATTTCACAACGTGATGCAAGTCCTGAGGCCACGACATGTTTGGCTAAAAAACGAGCCATATAGGCACCTGATCGATCTACCTTCGAGGGATCTTTACCAGAGAAGGCGCCGCCACCATGTCGCGCCATGCCACCATAGGTATCGACAATGATTTTACGTCCTGTCAGTCCACAATCCCCCACAGGGCCGCCAATCACGAAACGACCGGCTGGATTGATCAGAAAACGTGTGTCTTTGTGGCACCAATCAGCGGGTAAAACAGGTCGGATAATTTCATCCATGACCACATCACGTACAACGTCTAGTGCGATATCTTCAGTGTGTTGTGTGGACAGTACCACATGGTCAATGGCAACAGGTTGATGGTCTTCGTACAGTATACCAATTTGTGCTTTGGCATCAGGGCCAAGAAAAGGTAGGGCGCCTTGATGCCGACAGTGGGCGTGACGCTGCATGAGTGCTTGGGCATAGTAAATGGGTGCTGGCATGAGCACGGGGGTTTCTTCACAGGCGTAACCAAACATCAAGCCTTGATCACCCGCACCTTGCTTGGTTTCATCCTGGTCATGAATACCCTGAGCGATGTCACTGGATTGTGTACCTATGGCATTCAAGACAGCACAACTTTGGCCAGAAAAACCAAAACGATTATCTTCACTGTAGCCTATTTGGGTAATCACGCGTCGTACGATGGATTCGACATCGACCCAAGCTTGGGTGGCAATTTCACCGGCCACTAAGACTAAGCCAGTTTTCACAAGGCATTCACACGCCACGCGTGCATGGGGATCTTGGATGAGTATCGCATCCAAAATATGATCAGAAATTTGATCAGCAATTTTATCAGGATGTCCTTCTGATACCGCTTCTGATGTGAATAAATAACGAGTCATATGATGTCCTTATGGTCTAAAATATCAGGATATGTAGACCTACCATGCTTTCTGCACATCTTTGGTTATGGTCTGATCATATCATCTTATGATCACAGTATGTCATAGGGAAGTTGCTTTTAAAAGAAGTGTTTTTTTATGAACTCATGCTTACGCCATCAATCCATGAAAAAAAGGAGGGCGTTTATCATGGGTGTGTGGCCATGATCATCGCATTAGGATGAGATCACGCCCTGTCCGTCCTAGGGAAGTAAGTGGCCACTTTTGTAAGCCTGTGCTATGCTATTTTTATGATAGATATTCGATGGTTTATTGTCGCAGTTGTTCGACATTTTCGACAGAGTTTGTGTGTGAATCAAGCGGCGGCTTTGGCCTATGATACATTGCTGGCTTTGGTCCCTTGTTTAGTATTATCTTTTCATCTTCTGACACAATTGCCCATCGCACCTGATGCGATATTGCGCGCTAAAGTGTGGCTACTGGATCATTTGGTGATTGAAACAGCGCAACAAGCCCATCATGTGCTTTCCGATTTATTATATCAAGCTTCCTCTTTATCGCCCTGGATGTGGCTGGGTTTATTTGCCACAGCGTCTTTGTTGGTCAGTAATCTTCAAGAAACTTTTGCACGTATCTGGGGCGTTCCTTTGCCGCCTTTACAACGTATTCGTGTGCCTATTTATGGTTTGTTGCTTGTGATGTTCCCTATGTGCTTAACGTACACATTATTATTTGCGACTTATTTTGCAACAACTTTACCTTGGATAACGGCCTTTTTATCTAAATCTCTGGTCATTGCCTTTTTGTATTTTACCTATACTTGGATGTCTGCAGTATCTGTCCCATCTTGGGTGGCAGCAGCCAGTACGGGTATCGTCGTATCATTGATGGTGATACTGAAGTTTTTAATCATTTTTTATTTTTCATTTTTTCACTCGTCCTATCACATTATTTATGGTGCATTAGCCTCTATTCCCATTTTTCTTATCTGGCTTTTCATGGTGTGGTTGAGTATACTGTTAGGATCTGTGGTGAGCTATGTGTTGGTGACATGTCGAAAAACATAAGCATTTTAATCAGTACCTTATTACTATTTAAGCTAGCGTGGGCCACTTGCTATCCGCATGATGAGACTTTGATTGGACGGATTCAAACGGTACAGGTGCACCCAAATGATACGCTTGAAAGTTTAGCAAAACGCTATGACGTGGGCAGAGAAGCGTTATTGCAAGCCAACCCTACGTTGCATGGTCATTTTCATGCAGGCCGGAGTTTGATTGTGCCCACACAACATTTACTG
The DNA here is from genome assembly GCA_902601155.1 of Coxiellaceae bacterium. Classification (GTDB taxonomy): domain Bacteria; phylum Pseudomonadota; class Gammaproteobacteria; order Comchoanobacterales; family Comchoanobacteraceae; genus CACKMC01. The sequence goes on from CACKMC010000034.1 coordinate 5,031, forward strand.
CCTAAAGTAGCCCATGAAGGTATTGTGGTGAATTTAGCGGAGCGACGCTTGTATTTCTTTAAAAATAAGCATGTCATTTGTACCTATCCAGTGAGTGTAGGCCAAGCCAACTGGCCAACCCCGACAGGTAAATTTACCATCATTGATAAAAGAAAAAATCCCACTTGGTATGTGCCTAAATCTATTCGAGAAGCGGAAAAAGCATTGGGCAGAGACCTGCCTGCACGCGTCCCACCCGGCAAAGATAATCCATTAGGATCACGTGCTTTACGCTTATCGAAACGCAATTATTTGATTCATGGCACCAATCGCTCTGCGGCCATTGGTGAGGCATCAAGTGCAGGGTGTTTACGCCTCTATGAAAAAGATATTCGTCAATTGTATACGTTTGTTAAAATAGATACCCCCGTTCGTATCATCGACAAACCTTTAAAATATTATTGGCAGCAGAAAGGGGTTTGGTTGGAATCACATCCCCATGTTCTCGATCATTTGCGTCACCAAGCTATTCGACGTTATCTGAGTCATGAGATTGACAGTCAGTATCGATCCTGGCTTAATCAAGTGATTGGTGCGTCTTTGGGCGTGCCTAGTTTTATAGGAAACACATGATGCATGAGATAGAAGTCAAACCATTGGATCCTCGTATTGGTCAAACCATTCAAATACCCAGCTATGCCACACCTTTGGCTGCAGGGATGGATCTTCCTGCTTGCGTGGAAAAAACCACCGTATTAGAACCTGGTGAATGCCGTTTAATTTCAACTGGGCTGGCCTTATATATTCGTTCTCCTTATTATATGGGCCTAATTGTGCCTCGTTCTGGCTTGGGTCATAAGCACGGTATCGTGTTAGGCAATGGCTGTGGCGTGATTGATGCAGATTTTCAGGGTGAGCTGAAAATTTCTTGTCTCAATCGGTCTTTGGCGCCTTTCACGATTGAGCCAGGTGATCGTTTAGCCCAGCTCATTTTTCAACCTGTGGAGCGTCCTAATTTCAAAATTGTAGATACTTTCAGTGAAAAGCAGGTGAGAAGTCAATCAGGTTTTGGAAGCACAGGCATTCGTAGTACCTTTGCTGTGCCTGAGCTTAGTGATGAAGATGCTTGATGCTTCGTCTGTATTTCGTGCCTATGATATTCGAGGACGTGTTGATGACCCCCTGACGGAGTCTTTGGTCTATGCCATTGGCGCTGCGATTGCAAGTCTTATCAAACCATCACGTGATCGCATGGTTGTGGGTCGAGATGGGCGTTTAAGTAGCCCTCGGTTAGCCAAAGCCTTGTGTGCAGGTATTTGTTCAACGGGTGTCTCTGTCGTCGATGTAGGGGAAGTGACTTCACCGATGTTGTATTTTGCGACACACCATTTAGGGATAGATTCAGGTGTCATGGTCACCGGTAGTCATAACCCCAAAGAAGACAATGGTTTGAAGATTGTCATGCAAGGTGAGACCCAGAAAAAAGAGGGTATTCAGGCCATTTATGCTTGTGTCCGAGCGGGAGAATTTGCGAAGGGTCAAGGGGATATTCAGCAGCAATCGATTGAAAAGGCTTATCATGATGCCATTTGTGAACGCATTGTTTTACCCCAAAAAATGAAAGTGATTGTCGATGCGGGTCATGGTATCGCAGGCGCTTATGCGCCACGTATACTGCAATCATTAGGCTGTGAAGTGATACCCCTTTATTGTGATGTGGATGGACATTTTCCCCATCATCACCCTGATCCTAATCGTCCAGAAAATTTACGCGACTGTCAGCAACAAATGTTGGCACATCAAGCAGATATTGCCATCGCTTTTGATGGCGATGGTGATCGCTTAGGGGTGGTGGCCAATGATGGGCAAATCATTTGGCCAGATCGTCAGATGATGGCTTTTTCTGATGCGGTTTTGGCTAAGCACCCTGGTGCACCGATTGTTTATGATGTCAAATGTTCCATGCACCTTGGTAAGGTGATTGCCAAAGCAGGTGGTCAACCTGTCATGTGGCGCACAGGTCACTCGGTTTTAAAAGCTAAAATGAAAGCACTGGGTGCACCACTTGCTGGAGAAATGAGTGGACATATTTTCTTTGAAGATGATTGGTATGGTTTTGATGATGGATTGTTTGCAGGGCTTCGCTTGATGGCCTATAGCCAAACACTGGGACAGGATGTGGCGCAGTTGTTTGCCCAGTACCCACAAAGTGTCGCAACGCCTGAACTCATCGTACCAGTGCCTGAATCACGTAAGTTTGATTATGTGGCTGAGTTTGCTGAACAAGCCCGATTTCCTGGTGCTGAGCTTGTGACCATCGATGGGGTACGCGTCCATTTTGAACAGGGATGGGGCTTGCTACGTGCCTCCAATACCTCGGCTTCTTTGACCTTACGATTTGAAGCCGATACCAAAGAAGCGTTGACAGCTATTCAGCACGCCTTTCAGTCACAAATGCAGCAAATCGAACCTAAGCTGTCGGTGATGTAGCCATCTAGTTCAGGAAATGATTTTTTTTAAAATGAAGGTTTAAGTGTAAATACTTTGTTATTGGCGATCGGTACAGTCCATGAATAGTGTTTAGATGCATATTAAAAATTTGTGGAGTGTATTGGATGGTTTGTTAAATGAGTAAAAAAGTCTAAAGGATAGCGCAGAGAGGATGATCGAATGAAACAAGGTTTTAACTTATACTTTAATATACCATATCGTTT
>CACKMC010000035.1 GCA_902601155.1 Coxiellaceae bacterium
TGCCGATGTGCTCGGTGTGCTGATGCATCATGTCAACGAAACAGCAGCTTGACGCGCATTTAGCATGGTTGGCAGCACAACCTTATCATTATGATTTTGCTACTTTCCAAGCCTGGGTAGAAACCTACGCGAGTCGCTATGATGTGCCTGTGATTACGGTGGGTGGTTCGAATGGTAAAGGGGGTGTTGTTCACACATTGATGCATGCACTGATGGCCTCAGGTTATCGTGTGGCGGCGTACACTTCTCCACACCTTGCGTGTGTGCGTGAGAGACTACTTATTCAAGGTAAGGTCAGCACCTACCAGCAATGGGTGGATGCGTTGGATTGGGTGCGTGAAAGACCTTACCCTGGTTCATGGTTTGCAAGTATCACACTGGCAGCACATGCCATCATACAGCGGCACGCTGTGGATGTGATTATACTGGAAGTCGGCTTAGGAGGGCGTTTTGACCCAGTCAATGCATGGCCTGCTGATCTTGCTTTGATTACCCATGTCAGTTTGGAGCATCAAGCACAACTGGGATCAACCTTGTCGGCCATTGCTTGGCAGAAAGCGGGTATTATTCATCAGCATACGCAGGTTATTTTGGGTCGTGAAATACCTGATTTGGTTGCTGATTATGCCCGGAAAAAAGGTGCGCCTATTAGCCAGTACGGCCATGATTTCAACCTACAAACACTGGATGACACACAGTGCGTATTCCAAAATTGTTTAGGCCGTTTATGGCTTTCCAAGCCTAGATTTATGCCATCTGATAATTGGGCCTGTGTTTTGCACATGGCATTTTGTTTACAAACTATATTGCCTATTCCCTGGCATCTTTGGTCTGATCTAAGGTGGTTGCCTCGCTTATTTGGTAGAGGTCATCCGCTAAGATGGCGAAGTGTGGTTCACTTGGATGGCGCACATAATCCAGCGTCTTTTGATTATTTGGCGTCAAGACAGGATCCAAGTAAGTCTTATCGCATGGTATTTTGTTTACGAAGTGACCGATCTATGAAGGATTGTTTGGCCCCATGTCGTGGGCTGGTGTCTCATATTTATTATGTCACCGGTTTGCCAGGGATGCATGATATTTCTGCGTGTCAGGCCATAGCCAATGTGCCTGTTACCGAAATAACGCAGTGTAATTGGGTTCAAAGTGCGCGAAAGTTATGCTCCCCAGACTTTGAATTAATCATTGCAGGTTCCTTTTTATTGGTGTCTATGGTACAACTTGCAGAGGAGGGTCGTGTGATCCCTGTATTGTGAGGAGCATTTGTTATGTCATTTATCAGTCAAGTGGATAAGAAAAATTTGGTGATTACCTTTCTGGTGATGTTTATTTTGTTACTGGTACCTGGGTTCATCCATTTTGTTCACCGTTATCACACCATGAGTCATGATCTAGAAAAAACACAATGGGCCTTGTATCGTGTCAAGTCTAATACACATGCTGCGGTGACGACACAGCCTACTTCTATGGTGAAACAAGATCGTTCAGCTTTATCTTCTTCCTCTATTCACCCGCGTCCGTCCAATCACACAGTCCAATCGTTCACGAAAGAATCCACGGTTATGACGAAGAAAACGCCAACAGCGGCATCTTCTGTGAAACCATCTGCCACTTATCAAGCCCAAAAAACACCGCAACAAATGGCTGAAGACAGTGCGAAGATTATGAAGCAAGCAGAATCGATTGCGATGGATGTGATGAATGATGCGGAACAAGATTGGATCAGTGTCCCTGGTGCATCATCGACTTCCACGGTAAAAGCACGCCCCATGAATGCCATCAAGCAACAGCCTAACCTGCCTCAGGTCCTTGCTGCGAAACATCATGCTGTATCAATCAAATCAGAGCCAAGCACATCGTCTTCTTTGAAGGTGGCACAAACCAAATCAACATCGCCGTCTGTCAGTAAAATCAGACCGTCTGTTAAAATAAAAGCATCGCCCAAGGTCATCATTCAAGTCGGTAGCTTTGCTGATTTAACACGTGCCCAACAATGGGTAGGACGTCTTAAACACGCAGGTTTCCAAGCGGAAAGTCATGTGGATATTGTGCATGGCCGCGGCTTAGCTAAAGTATGGGTACATACTTTAGCCCGTGAAAGTACCTCCGTTAAATTAGCACTGAAGAGACAATTTAAATTGAAAGGTTTTGTGATTAATGGATGAACCGGTTACGTTAACATGGTCTAGTTTATCAAACATTGATTATGGGTTAATGATACTCATCTTAGGTTCAGGCGTTATAAGCTTATGTCGAGGCTTTGTGCGAGAGCTTTTGTCATTGATTACTTGGTTGGTTGCCATATGGCTTGCGCTCCATTTCTCCGGATTTTTCACGACCTATTTGGTGCCGTATGTCCATAGCCCCAGTATCCGGTTATTGATTTCTATTTTATTGGTTTTGGTGCTGACATTGCTAGCAGGTATGCTAGTTAGTCAGGCTTGTTTATATATGGTGCGATTTACTGGATTATCGACACTAGATCGTTTGGTGGGATTTCTATTTGGCACAGTGCGTGGGGCTGTGATTGCTGTATTGTTGCTCGTATTGGCGACGACTGTTCGTTGGGATCAGACACCTGCTTGGTCGTCTTCCGTGGTGATTGGCCAGTTACAACCTGCTGTGACTTGGGCGAAACAATGGTTGCCAGATCATCTTGAAGCGGTTGCGCGTATGGTATGGCCTTTGTACGATGATGTGCCCTCATCACACACGGCGACCAAGCCTAAATGGGTAATGCATCAGCCACATGAAGACGATCAAGCATCATATAATTGATGTTGTGTGATGTAGGGCTTAACAACTTCAGGTATCGCGTTTTGGTGTGTTGAAAAATCTTCACGAATCATGCTGGAACTGATGGCTGGCGTCTCAATGGGCGCCATCCATATAGCGCCTGGTTGGTTAAGGTCATGAACATCCGCTGTGAGGTAGGCTGAGAGTGCAGAGGCAAGCGGCTTTTCTCGTGGCACAACAATCCATGAAATCAACGTGAGTAATGTCTCCCATGCATGCCATGTGGTCAAATCTTGGTCGCTGCCGATGATCCATACCCAAGGATGCGTAGGGTAGGTTGATTTAAGATGACGAATGGTGGTTAGGCTATACAAGGCGCGTTGTTGGGTCATTTCCCAATCGTTAAGATGAAAGTGAGGATGACTTTGACAAATCAGTGATAACATCGCATGACGGTGATGTGCATCCAATGTATTGGCTTTGTGTACAGGTTGAAAGCAGGGAAGCCAATGAATATCAGTCAGTGGTGTACAAGCCAATAACTGATGACATAAATTGACATGACCTTGATGAGGTGGGTTAAATGTGCCACCGAATATGCCACATAAACTCATGCAATTTCCTGTTTTAATTGCATCAAAAGTCTAGTCAGTAATACCCAGAAGTCCTCATCATATTGCCCTTTGGCAGCTTGTTCTAAACGAAAACTGGTATGTCGGGCTAATTGAATGTGGCGTGGGCGATAAAAGCGCAGTGCGGCTTGAAGTTTATTTTGCTGCATACGCCAAGGTGCAACGGTTTTGAGTGTTTGCTCGAAATGACCTTGTGTTTTGGCATAATACAAGGTAGTGAGTTGATACCATGATTTTTGAAACAAAGCGAGCAACACAAGGGGGGGAACATCGCGTTGAAGTGATGGCAGTGCTTGAATGGCTTGCTGTAATTTGCCATACAGTACCCAGTCATGCCATGTAAAGAGACTGTGTTGACTCCCTAAACAAGGAATACTGTCTATCATCATCGGTGTGATCGGTGTTTGCTGGCTTAATATACGTAGGTGCTGTAATAAAGTCCATGCTGTGCTTGGGTCGTAGTGACTCTTTTGGCACAAGTGTGACCATGCTTCATCAGAGCAAGTCAGTTTCATGTGTTTCAGTTCTTGTCGTAACCATTGCTCAAATTGTGTGGGATTCAGTGGCGAAGGGGTATAAACATACGCATGGGTAAGTAAGGTATTCATTTTCTTTTTTTGGGCAGCAGTGAGCTTGGGGCCAAGGATGCAAACAGTGGTATGTTGTGTCGAGGTTTGGGCAAAATGGCAAGCTTGTTCAAGCGTTTGTTTAGACCATTGCCAGTTTTTTGTCACAAAGAGATGCCAGTGACGTGTTTGAAATAAATCAGGTTGTGATAGCTGTGTAAAATCACACGGACCTTGTTCACGATGGCACGCATAACCTTGGGATTTTGCATACTGTCTGAGTTGTCGTTGTGTGTGCGCCGTCAGAAAATCTTGCGCATCCCCACAAATGAGGGTCAGGGGCCGCCAATTCTTCTGGCATTGTTCAAGGCTAGGGGGGCGATGCATGGTAGGCATAATCCTAAAGTAGATACCGTAGAAATAAAATAACACGACCAATGTAACGTTGGTAGCGTGGGCGGCGTGAGCTATTGGATACGCATTCTCGCGCTTGTGTGAGGTCATGCTCAAAATGGGCCATTAAACATTGGTTGTTTGCCGGATCTTGTAATTCAACGTCGACCTCGAGATCATGGAGTAAACTACGATGGTTCATATTACTTGTGCCGACATAAGCCTGATCATCGAGTAGGATAGTTTTGGCATGCAACATGCTGGGTAAATACTCAAAGATGCGCACACCAGCTTGCATTAATTGGTCATAAAATGCTTCAGATGCCCAAGAAACCAAGGGCACATCAGAGTAGCGTGGTAACAAGATACGTACATCCACACCGCGATTTGAAGCCTGTTGGAGAATTTTTAATAAGCATGTATCTGGGATGAAATAAGCATTGGTGATCCAGATGCGCTTTTGGCATTTTGCCAGTCGTCTCAGCAATGTTTTGTATAAAAAACGACGACGATGTCGCCCATGATTCAAACGAATAGGGTGTAAACTGATTGGTTTAGTGAAATGGTGCCAATGATGTTTGAGGGAGGTGGATGACCAACAGTTTTCAAATGTATGCATGAGTTCGGTGATGTCAGCAGAGCGTAGGCGAACACCGGTATCGCGCCAAGGGGTTTGTTGAGGACTGCCTACATGGCATTGATCGATGTTAAAACTGCCAATGTAAGTGATCATCTGGTCAATGATAATCACCTTACGATGCGTGCGACTATTGATGTTGAGAAATAAGGCTAAAATCCGAGAAGTCCATGCCATTTGGGATGCGGCGCGATGCCATTGCCAGGGAAATGGGTGAAATACTTTGGTTTCACCGCCTTTCTTTTCAAGCTGGTTGATGATTTTTCCACCCCAAAAAGGTGTGCCAACACCATCGACTAAAATACGAATCGTGACGCCACGTGCTTGGGCATGTTGTAGGGCATGGAGCACACGTTTACCCAAGCTATCCAGCTTGAAGGTATACATTTCAATATCAATAGACTGCGTGGCTTGTTGGATATCATGCAGTATATCATGAAAGTAACTATCACCTTGATGATAAATAGCTTCTTGATAACCTGAACTAATCACGTGTTTAAGCGCGCATGCAGGCTACGGCTTCTTCTACCGAGTCGGTTAATGTGATGGTGGCAAGCTCATCCTTTGTGATGGCTCCTTCCTTTAACAGGCTGTTTTCTATGAATGTCATCATGGGTTTCCAGTATGCTTTGCCTAATAATACGATCGGAAAAGGTGCCATGTGTTCTGTTTTGACCAAAGTCACCATTTCAAATAGTTCATCCAACGTGCCAAAACCACCAGGAAGCGCAATGAAGCCACATGAAAAGCGTGTCAATAGGAGTTTTCTTGTCCCAAAATAATGACATACCAAAGAGCGATCAAGGTAGGGATTGAGTGCTTGCTCTGTGGGAATGCGAATTGCACAGCCCAGTGATTGCCCATGAGATTGTGCCCCTAAATTGGCAGCTTCCATGAGTCCAGGGCCACCACCAGTCATGACAGTATAACCAGCTTGTGCTAGCTGGCTTCCTAAGGTTTTTGCTTGGTCATACAAAGGATGCCCTACTGGAAAAACAGCAGAGCCATAGACGGTAACACAGGGGGTTTGGGAACGAAAAATAGCAACACCTGTCAGGTAGTCACGTATGAACCGAGCAATAAAAGCTATTTCATCGAACCAATGGCGATTTCGGAATATTGACATCGTTATCTATCCCATCAAAGATCCTGATTATAGCATGAATTCAGTTTTTGCATAGTCGTTGGATTATCGCTACACTGAGGGAGTTAAAATGGATGACAAGGCTTAGCATATGGCAACCAGTATTTCTCGTAAAGGTATTTATTTGTTACCCCATGTATTAACCACATTGAGTATTGCATGCGGTTTTTTTTCTGTGACATCTGCTGCGTCAGGGCATGCAATGATAGCCGCACATATTCTATATTTAGGTATGATTTTTGACGTATTGGATGGTCGTGTGGCACGTCTTATGCAAGTGGCTAGTGTGTTTGGTAAAGCGTATGATTGTGTGGCAGATATGATCACATTTGGTTTGGCGCCCGCTTTTTTGAGTTATAGTTTACTGCATCCTAGCTTAGGCCGAATGGCTTGGTTAGTGAGCTTTAGTTACCTTGCAGCCACCGCGCTGCGTTTAGCGCGTTATAATAGTGACGATGACCATTTTGATTTTTGTGGCTTACCATGCCCTGCTGCTGCCGCTATGTTGGTGAGTGTGATTTGGGTCATGCGGGCCTCTTTTGAAGGGGTGCATGCGCAATGGTTTGCTTTGTTAGTTGTGATCATGGCCTGTCTACAAATCAGTCAGATCCCATACCGTGGTATTAAACGTGTGCGTGTATCAGATGGTTTGTCGTTGGTAAAAGCTTTCGTGTTAGTCCTTGCTTTGGGGGCCATTTGGCTTGCACCTTCATGGACTTTATTGGCTATTTTTAGTGGCTATACACTGAGTGGCTTGTGGATTATGTGTCGTCAGAAGTGTTCACGGATATGATGAGTGTTGAGTCGCTTGCACGGCATGCCATGGCAGAAGATTTAGGCGCAGGTGATATCACAAGTGCGTTGCTTTCACCGCAACCAGTGTGTGCTCAACTTGTCGTGCGTGAAGCTTGTTGCTTATGTGGTCAAGCTTGGGTTGAGGCTGTATTAAAGACAAGTCATGAACCCATGGAAGTGACTTGGTATGCCCAAGATGGTGATTGGTGTCAACCCGGTCAAGTGATTTTGCAACTTCAAGGCATGAATACAGCGATTTTAAGTGTTGAGCGTGTTTTATTGAATGGTTTGCAGCTTCTTTCAGGCACAGCGACGACCACAGCAGCTTATGTCAAAACCATTTCACACACGTCAGCACGCATTCTTGATACACGTAAAACCCTACCATTATGGCGTCATTTGCAACGTCAAGCCGTCACTTGTGGTGGCGGTGTCAATCATCGTATGGGTCTTTATGACGCTTATTTAATCAAAGAAAATCATTGGCGTCATGTGAAGGATTGGGCCAACGTATTAAAACTGGCAAGACAACGTCATCCTGATGTGCCTCTGATTGTGGAGGTGGAGACCATGGCGGAGTTGAAAGCGGTTATCCATCAAAACATTGATCGCGTATTATTGGATAATTTCACGGTATCTGCCTGTCGCGATGCGGTGACCTATGTGGCGAAGCGTTGTCCTATTGAAGTGTCTGGTAATATGACGCTTGATACCATTGCTGCTTACGCC
>CACKMC010000036.1 GCA_902601155.1 Coxiellaceae bacterium
TACGCCAGCCCACATCCCTTGCCCGCGCGCCACCCCGTGCACTCCACCATGTATACCCAGGAGTTTCTGGATGCATCTCACGAAATACATCCACCAAAGGTGCTTTGGCCAGCAAATCGGTCAACCAAGCCCGCTCATGCGGCAAAAATCCTGAGTTTTTTTGGTTTTGCCGCCAATTTTTTATATCAATCATGTGATGGGCAATATTCCAATCACCTGTCAGCACGAGCGGTTTATCAGACCAATCTGTGATGAACTGTTCTGAAAAAAAACGCATCCACGCTTCTTTTTTTTGCTGACGATGCGCGCCTGAACTCCCAGAAGGCCAATACATCGAAGCAATCGTCCAGCCACGAGATGCCAAAGTGATGGCTAAAAAACGCCCTTCTTCATCCACCCAATCAAGGCCACTTTGTGTGACCACTTGAGAAACCGCATGACGTGTATAAATACCTACACCACTGTATCCTGGTTTTTTAGCGCAAGCATAAAAAAATTGATACCCCGGTAGCACAAAGTCTTGTTTGGCACACACCGCTTCCTGCGCCTTAAGCTCTTGGAGACAAATGACATCAGGCTGCCAATGGGCTAACCAGGCAAGGAACCCTTTTCGTGCTGCAGCACGAATACCGTTCACGTTACATGTGACAACAATCAAAGACACGAATAACAACCTGATGACCTTGTGTTCATATTAGCATACTTCTACGCATAATACGATGTAGCCGACCTTCGCACAATCAATGCGCAAGGAGAGACAATGTTTTTAAAGCGACCTTCATTTCCTTCAGCGCTGGCAATCCTAATGTCACATCGATATCAATCGGCTTTTTCTCATGATAACCACGATGGAATAAGGTAAGCACTTGATAACGCTGCTTTTCGGTCAATGCCTCCATATGCAGATCTTCCCAGCATATAACCTCATCACTTATGCAACACGAAGGCAGAAAACGCCGACACTGTAAACGATTTGCCACATTTTCCATCATCGACTTGATCTGATGAGGAGATTGCAAAACCAAGGCTTGAAACATGCGAGAAACATGGGTTAAGTCTGTGAAAAAGCACTTCGTTTTTAGACCCAAAGCGATCATCCATGGTGAAAACCTTATCGATCCCTTGATGTGATAATACCCTTCAGCAACCACCCTCACACTGAGCGCACACCCATGTTTCAAATAATTAGTAATCGTGGATAAAAAAGATGGCCATTGTGCTTGCACTACCATGGATTGTAGTGCTAAAAAGAATGACTGACGATGCACGATCTGATCATTGATGTCTGCGATATTTAACTTACGCAGGAAATAAAACCACTTGACATTTTTGGTCACCTTCAGCAAATCCAAATTCATTTTGGCATAACTTTTTTTTGTTCGCCATATTGCTTGACAAACCTGCGTCGTCAACACCTCTAAACGATGACGATAATCAATCATCATAAAGCGAAACTGACCCACATCATAGGCATTACGAGGAGATAATCCCAAAACATGCCCCTTAGTGTGCGAAGGTAACGGTGTGATATGTTCCTTGACGAATGCAATCATTTTATCACGCATACCATGGATATGATGACCAATATCAATCTCGCCAAAAGGTGCGTTCTCTTTGCCAATAGCAAAGGCATAACGTTTTGCCAAAGTATCTGCTAATTGTGCAATCTGACTGTCTGTTAATACGCATGAAGATGCTTCCATCAGCGTTTTAAGAAAACTAATCCATAATGACCTTTCTGTCTCATCATCGGATCGCACATAATTCTCAATCAGAGCATGGGTTGCGACAACCTTACCTTGTTTGAGACGATGAAGACGAGCATTACTCTGAATAATGCCTGCCTTAAAAAGAATATCAATCACCATTTGATGCTTATCATCCGGCAAAAAACTTAATATATCCGCATCTATCTCCATTGTTTTTACTGGCATGGTATACGAAAGATAGGGCTGTTTTAAATCGAATGTCCCATTGTCTACACTGATATGCTTACGTTGATTGGTAAGACGAATAATCCATTTCATGTCAAATAACAATGTTTGAAAAGCTTGATAACTTGGATGACAGTTAACGCCTTGCAAAGGGCTTGCTGTCAACATGCTGGTTAATTCATCACACACGGGAGAAAGAAGTGCTTGCTCCTCTTGTGTACAAGAAGGCATTAAAGCATGTATATCCCAGGTATACTTTGCATCAACACCTGGGTTAATCGTCCATATAGCATTTGGACCTGTGCCACGCTTATGACTTAACACACCTTTTTTTTCTAATAAAACAACCAATGCTTGTTTTCTTAGACCAGGTAAATCCTTCGTTTGTAATGAACCATAATATAAACCCATACGATTTAGCGCATGTTGTAGCGACCCTTCACGCCAAGCCACGGGACAAACTCCCCTCACAGACTTTTGAGTGATACCACCTGCCCATGCATGAAATATGTGATCTAACAGTGTATACATATCATTTAACACAAGCGATAAATGACGATTATGTAGCGAGCGAAACGCTTGATCCGCAGCATAACTTTTCACAACAAGATGGTAACACTGTAGCCATGAGAAATTGAGACGAGATATCACTTGATAGATGACAGGATGTTTTTGACTCACGCCTTTCATCATCATTTGATGTAGATGCGATGCTGCTTCTTTGTCAGCCACTTGTTTCCTATCAATTTGCGCTAATAAGCAATAACGAAATTCAATAGGCAATGATTGACTTTTTTGAAAAACATCTCGCCAAATAGCAGCGACTTTTTCGTCCTTACTGCCACCATAAAGTGCCGCCACTGCATCTGCTTGGTAAGCATACAATTGATACCACTTAACAAATTGATGCAATGTCGGATTTTTTATCCTCAGAAAGGCACGATCATACTGCTCTGCATGTTTGGTCACAAACGAGTTGATGGCATCATATTGCCCTGAATCACGGTAAATACGCAACAAATCAAGTACAATAGGGAATTTAATAGATTGATTTGATTCAAGCAATTGTTGATAGATGTGCTGTTTAAACGCATCAACCCCTTTTACTGTCAGCGCCTTGATTGCGATGCTATGGACAAGAGAAAATGTATCCTTAGAGGACTTAAACAATCGATGCCAATGACATTGAACAGCATGATCCCAAGATATCGCCTGGATCAACACACCTGTTGCAATAAAACGTAAATGACTGTAAGGATGAGTCATCTCATGGAATATTTTTCGCGCTTCATCAAGATTGCCCTGTTTCCATTTAATTTTCACGAGATGATACAGTCTTTTATTTGATTCACGCTGATTATTCGGTGGGTTATTTTCCTTTAAATCCATCAACAAGGACTCAGCATTATCATAAGATTTATGATGTATCAAATAACTTGCCCATAATAAGGGAGAAGACATGGTTTTAACCATCTTTGAATGAAGCAAAGGATGCATCGTTAAAGGTGCAATCATCGGCTTCATCACATGCTCTTGATAGGCTTTGTTGACAACAGTGTTTGAAGATAAGGGGCCCAAAACCTGGCGACCTGAAGGACGAGAATTATGCATAGTTTTTACCTTAATTATTATTTTTATTTTATTATTATTTTACTATATTTTTACTTATTTGTAAAGGTAATTATAGATTTTACACAATTTTTAGCACAAAAAAATTGCTTTAGTTAGTTATTTTGGTGATATCAGTGGTCAATGAAGACGAACACGCCTTATACTTCAAATATGCGCCCTGCCATAGGCACACCATGTCATCAAAAGGAAGGCGATGCACACCTTGGCACTAAAGGAGACCTAACTCTAATTTAGCCTCTTCACTCATCAGCCCCTGATGCCATGGCGGATCAAACACCAATTCAACCTGCACATCCACTACACCAGACAAAGCCATGAGTTTACGCTTAATATCTTCGATCATGAGGGGCCCCATACCGCAACCGGGCGCTGTCAATGTCATGGTCACACGTATCCGTGAACCTTCTGGGGCCGATGACACGTCACAACCATAAATAAGACCAAGCGCGACAATATCCACAGATATTTCAGGATCATAACAGGTCGCTAATGTTGCCCATGCCCAATCTTGTAATGAGGCATCTTCCGGCATGGTCAAGGCTGGCGCGGGCTCATAATCTTCACCAAAGACCGCCGAGGCATCATTCTCTGCAATACGAATCAGCTGCCCTCCCATCATCACCGTAATCTGCCCACCTAAATGCTGTGTCACAGTCACATGCATGCCTTCTGTCAGCAGAATAGGCATACCTGATGGTATCACTGCACCGTGACAATCGTGAGCTAGCGTATAAGTGGGACGATCACCATGCATATTATTCAGGCCGTTTAAAACTTAAACCACAACCACAAACACCCTCTGCTTTGGCATCACGATAGACTATCTTCTTCTGGCCTAGCGATAAGGTCTCACAGTCAACCACCACATTGTCGAGTAAGGCCACACTTTGATCATCCACATAGTAAATAAAATCACCATGATGACAGGCCGTCACGTGCTTAGGATCTTGTGTCACTGTTTGCTCATACTTCAAACCAGAACAACCGCTTTGACTCACAGAAAAAACAAGCACTGTCCCCTCTGCTTGATCCTCACAATAGGTTTTTAAGTAATCCTTGGCTGCGTCAGTCATCGTTAACATGTACGCTCACCATCGACTAAAAGACGCTTGGCACGACGCATGGCTTCACCAAAACGTTTGATATCTTCGAGATTATGATAACACGACAATGACACACGAAGTAAAGACTCACAGTGCATGGCTTGCAATAAAGGCATGGTACAATGGTGACCAGCACGCGCCGCAATACCGTATTGATCTAAGACCATCGATAGATCATGCGCATGCACATTCGCCAAGGTAAAAGAAATCAAAGGGACACATGGGCGCGTGGTTTGCTCGGGCAAACACCGTAAACCTTCAACGGTAGACAACTCTTCTCTTAAAGCATGAAGCAACGTATTCTCATACTTAATCAGCGCATCCCAACCAAGTGACTTCATAAAAGCAATGGCTTCACCTAAACCAATGACCGCAGCCATGGGGGGCGTACCTGCTTCAAACTTAAAGGGCATCGGCTGAAAAACGGTTTCTTCTAATGTCACCGTTTTAATCATAGAACCACCCGTTTGATAAGGACGCATATCACCACTATAAGCAGAAGACATATACACTGCCCCAATACCTGTTGGCGCAAAAGCCTTGTGACCTGAAAAAACAAGAAAATCACAACCTAATGCAGAAACATCCACAGGATGATGCGCGATGGTCTGGGTGGCATCCACTAACACAGGAATCGATTCCGCATGGGCTGCATCAATGAAAGGTTTGATGTCATTGACAACACCCGTAACATTCGACGTATGAATTAAACTACAAAAGCGAACTTTGGGATTAAGTGCTTCCACAAAAGCTTCATAATCAATCGCCCCATCCTTTGTCATAGGAATCACTTTAAGCACCACGCCATGTGAGGCCACAAGCTGTTGCCAGGGCACAATGTTTGAATGATGCTCAAGCAAGGAGATAATGATCTCATCACCAGGCTGGCATCGCGGCGCGACAAAAGAATAAGCGACACAATTGATGCCTTCCGTTGCACCCTTGGTAAACACAAGGTCACAAGGATTTTTTACACCCAAAAACGCAGCCAAATCGGTCCTGACCTGTTCATATGCCGTGGTGGCTTGACTGCCCAACCAATAACCTGCCCGATGCACATTAGCATTCATTTCAGTATAAAAACGCATCACCGCGTCCAGCACAGACTGTGGCTTTTGACTGGTGGCGGCATTGTCTAAGTACAACAGAGACATCCCATCACGTTGTTGTTTCACCACGGGAAAACGCTGACGTATTTCATGCCAATCAATCGTCATATCCTATCCTTATTGCTTTGCAAACCATGCGTGAGTTAAGCAACCTTGCGCCAACCATGGTGCTAGGCCTTCCTTGAGAAATGCATCACGCAACAATTGAGTCAGTTGTGCCTCGGGTAAGCCACGACTTCGGCAATACCACTGAGACATGGGATCAAATCCACACATCGTGACACCGTGATGACAATGCACTTGATCATGCGACACCATCAAATGCGGATAACTCGCCACTTTCACATGATTCGATGTGAGTAAATGATGATGAAATTGTTCGGCACGTGCCTCATGGGCTTTGGGAGCGACCTTCACCCAAGAGCGCGCTTGCACACGTGATTGCTCATCAGCCCATTGACGCAAGGCAATATCCACCTCACTTTCTCGACCCAGTTGATCGACCTCGCACCAAATTTCGTGAGACTGTTTATCTCGTAAAGCCGCCATATCTCGAAAACAGAATGTAGCCTGATCGCCAGTGATATGAGGCATATAATCCTGACGTACGTATTGCCCACCACGACGCAATGTATGACAACGAAACGTGCTGTGATCAGCCTGTGTTCCTTCTGCCATGACCATATGACTTGCACCTTGAGGCAGCTGTTGTTCATGCCAAATATCTAAGGAGGCATGCGCACCAAGATCCCATTGCACATAACTATGCTGTACTGTTTTAGCCTCTTTTTCGCCACCAGTATGCCAAATACAACGCAGTGAACCATGCGGCAATGAGAAACGATG
>CACKMC010000037.1 GCA_902601155.1 Coxiellaceae bacterium
GGTATTGATTAGTTTTTGTTGCAAAATACAAAGGGCTTCGACCCATATGATCCACACAATTAATATCCGCTTTATACTTTAATAGAGATGAATAAATCACTTCATCCAATGGTCGATTGACGACCAGTTGATGTAAGGCAGATCTACCATGATGATTCACGTGATTGGGCGATGCTTTTGCTGTTAACAACAAATCAACGATTTGAGGACAACGGTCGTTGATAGCAAAATAAAGTGGAGAGTATCCCTCTTCATTCTGATGATGGACATTTGCTTTAGCTTTTAAAAGTACTTTAGTTATCTCAACATGCGTCATCTCTATGGCTTTATTGAGAGGGGTTACTGTACTTTCCTGCATATCAAGAGATAATCCGAAAGGAGCAAGGCGTGTTGTTGTATGACAGCATAGGGATGAGGCAGTGACCGATTTATTCACTGAGGCTTTAGCGCGTAATAAATAGGTCACATGATGGACCTGCCCTTGTCGTATGGCGCGAAATAGCTTCATACTTGATGTTGGTTGCTTCATCGTCATATCAGATTGATTTGTGTCACTTTACTTTATTTTTAGCACAAATTCAATGCTTTATTGTGCCTTAATCGACCCAGTTTTCATGGTATTAGGTTGGATAAATCATGTATGTGCACATCATTTTTATGCGCATGTATGTATGAAATTAGAAAGTATGGCTTACGCTGATACGATGACAAACCTGTTCGTGGCACATCTCTTTGAATGATTTTTTTAATTTATTTTAGTAATTGTTCGTAAGCTGCAAATCTCTTGGACAGTTAGAAAGTCTAGTATATAACGACTGGTATTACTATCTAGTTGTTGTGTGTGTGACATCTCTTTTCTTTGTTTCTTAAATTCATGGGCACCATGGTAATTTTTCATGGAGCAATACACGCCGGGATGAGCTGACATCTTATGGTGATAGCGTTGATAAAATAAATGGCACTTAGCTAGTATGCGTTTAAACTTAATTTGAAATAACTGAACATGACTTTTGAATACTTCACAAAATGCGTGACGAATAAACATGTCACAATTCTCAGGTGGTTTTTCCCATGAAGGATGAAAGAATTGGGGTAGATCAGGTATGCGTAAAAATGGCGCTATGTTGCACATATCATTTTGTAGAAAAAGGCAAGAACCTTGTTGTAGTATAGCGTGACTATCATTTTGTAGATGCTGGCTAAAAAAGTAAAATAGCGTCATATGATGCGCTTTCATTTGAATGGCCCAACGACAATAAGAGTTAGCTAGTGTATGTTGATTGTTTGGTGTAATTAATCGGCATATGTTTTCGATATGATTTATATGAAGGTAAGGTAATATTTGAGGCATAACCTCACGTAAAATTTTTGCTGTCAATTGACCTTCTTCTAATGATAACAAATACGTTATTTTTTCGCTCTGTAAAAAATAGTGGGTCATTAAATAATGACAAATCGTTGTTTGAGAGTACATGACACTTAAATATAGCGCTCTTCCCATATCTTGACGATTATATGTGTGTGTCATAGGGATGTTTTCGATAAAATACTTAACGATATCAAGGTGTCCATGGGTTGCTGCAATATGTAAAGGTTTCTGTCCATTGTTTGGCATGATGGTATGTATATGTGACCATGTGAATGAATGGCTGTCTTCTAATAAATGCTTAACCATAGGCAAACAGCCACTTTCTGCAGCCCCATGTAATAAGGTACCATCTTGGCTACTCATATAGTCTTTGTGGATACTAAATGTCTCTCTAATATATTTAAAGGCCGCTACATTACCCATCAGAGCAGCTAAGTAGAGCAATCTTCCTCCTATACGAATAATCACCTGTTTATCCACTTGTGAGGTCAGGTACTTGAGTATATCTAAGCTTTCTTGAGATACCGCAGTATGAAAAACGGTGTTTCCATGTACATCTTTATGTTGTATGACCTTTATATCATAATGTACTAAATATTTTATGATGTTTAAATGAGAGCTCATGATCGCATATTGTAGAACATTCATCTTACCATGATCTGTGTGTGTCAAAGGCATACCCACTTCTTCGATCAGATACCTCATGATTGTAAATTTTCCGTGAAATGCCGCTAAATGAAGGATGTTTGCACCGTCTTCGTCCTGAACCATGATATGTGCTTTTACTTTCTCTATCAGATATTTTACTATGTGAAAACGTCCATGCATAACAGCCCAATGTAATACGGTTGTGTCCCAATCATCGCTCGCATTGATGTTTACTTCATTTGCTTCAATATAAGTCATGACTTGTTGATCAGTGCCATGATGTACTAAATGACGAAGATGTGCTTCTTTGTTATCCATTTCTTGGGCTCAATTAATTAATATTTAGCTTAATAATAATTTAAAATCATGTCAATCATCTCTTGTTTGTCTGCAATCTGTAGGGTAACATAGGCAGTTTCATGAATAATTATATGTAATTATTGTCAAATAAATAGGAACATGATTGACACTATTTGACTGATTTATCTTAGTGCTTAAGATTTGTTTATATGTTGATTATTTGACACTTTTCCATCATCATCTATACTTTATTTTTATAAAGTTTGGTAACCTTTGCGATGATTTTTTATGAAAAATGACCAATATTTGTCAGATCAAGTGGCTGATTTTCTAGCATGCCACTACGGTGATCAAGGTGCATCTATACTTGTAACCCACGTCAAGATGGCGCGCATGTTGCAAGCCAAATTACATTTTTTAACACAAGAAAATATACATTATCTTCCTTGTTACGATTTATTACCTTTTGAGAAAAAGACCCCCTCCCCTGCAATTTTGTCAGACCGCATACGTTTTTTTTCAGATTGTATACATGGTGTAACTAAGTGGCGTATTTTTTCTATGGAAGATGCCATGATGTATTTACCACCCACGACATATTATCAAGGCACTTCTTTTTCGTGGCAGGTGAACCAATCCTACGTGATGAATGATTTGATACGCCAACTCATTGAGGCTGGCTATCATCGTGTTGACAAAGTCCGTGAGCCTGGCACATTTGCGCAAAGAGGACATGTATTTGATTTTTTTCCTTCAGGCTATGAGCATGCGTTTCGTATTGAGTGGGATGATGATCGCATTGAACGGCTGAGTTCCTTTGATATTGACACACAAATGAGCCTTCATCGTTTTCAAGAAGTCACGATTCTTCCTGCTCGTGAATGGTCACATGCGGATTATATGGCTCAAGATAAAACGCGCATCGAAACTTGGTTCCCTAATCTACCACATCATCCTCTATTAACCTATCAGAAAGATAGTCAATATGAAGAAGGTTTGCATCATTTTTTCCCTTTACTGCACAATAAAGTAGAGACACTAATCGAATATTTACCACCGAAAGGACCTTGTATTTGGGTTGGAGATATCCAAAAAGCATGTGAGGCACATTATAAGCGCTTGGAGCAATATCATCAGCCTAAGCATCATTTGCCTTTAAAAATGACGCATCGTACAGTCAAAGAAACGTTGGCGTCATTAACGGCTTCAAAACATTTAGAGTCGTCGCGTTTCGCATGTAATCAAAAGCCACCACCATGGTCTGAGTCTGATCGTTATGGTGTGCTGACAGTACAGCAGGCATGGCAGCAAGAAGAGGTGAAAGAAACGCTCAAGAAACAAGGCATAGTCAGTAAAATCAGTCAATCATTTGAGGCAGATCAATCCTGTCATACGATTTGTTGCGCGCCTTTTCATCATGCTTTTTTTTCTGAAATGATTCAAGCATGGGTGTGGCCTTATCAAGCATCTATAGGGGCCTTAGAAAAGAGTGAGCCAAAATCATCACCTGTGGCTAGTTTTAAGCTAGCTGACTTACATGAGAATGATTTAGTGATTCATGAGGATCATGGTTTAGGGCAATATATTGGTTTGAAAACTTTAACCTATGGCGACTGCCATGCAGATTGCTTGGTCATTCGTTATGCGGATGAGGGCTGTTTGTATGTGCCTGTGCATGCCATGCAATGTTTATCGAAATATTTATTGCCCCATGGGATGACTACGCCTAAACTGCATCCGTTATCAAGTAAAGCATGGAAAAAACAAAAAGCGACTGTGAAACAAAAGTTACATGATACTGCCGCTGATCTTTTAGTATTGTATGCTAAAAGAGAGCAGCATCAGCGTTTGCCATACCAATATGATGAGTCCGACTACAATCAATTTTCAAACGCATGCCCTTTCCCGTTGACCAAAGACCAAAGCAAAGCGATTCAAGCGGTTCGACATGATTTAGCGCAAACAACACCGATGGATCGTTTAGTGTGTGGCGATGTTGGTTTTGGCAAAACAGAAGTGGCGCTTCGTGCCGCATGGTGTGTTATTCAAGGTCATAAACAAGTTGTGATGCTGGTTCCTACGACTGTCTTGGCGCAACAGCATGCGCAAACTTTTTCATCTCGCTTTTCGGATTGGCCGATACGTGTTGCTTTTATTTCAAGAATGACCCAATCAAAAGCACGTCAAGCCATTGCCAAAGATATTCGTGAAGGACGTATTGATCTTATCATAGGTACTCATGCGCTTTTATCGGATGTGTTTTCTTTTCCACAGTTGGGCCTGCTTATTATTGATGAAGAACAAAAATTTGGTGTGCGGCATAAAGAGACCCTAAAAAAATGGCGAGCACATTGTGATATCTTGACATTAACTGCAACCCCCCTACCAAGAACCTTACAATCTTCCTTAAATGACTTGAGATCTCTTTCTTTAATCAGTACACCACCTCAAGATAGATTGAGTATTCATACGCATGTTGGCACGCTAACAGATGACCTTTTAAAAGAAGGTATTCTTCGAGAGTATCACCGAGGAGGTCAGGTTTATGTTTGCTGTAATCAGATTGCATCCTTATCTTATTATGCGGAGAAAATAGCACAATGGATTGATCCTGAGTTGATAGGTATTGCACATGGTCAATTGGCGCCACAATCACTGGCTGAGGTGATGATGGCTTTTAGCCATCAGCAAATTAGCATTTTAGTGTGTTCATCTATTATTGAATCCGGTCTTGATCACCCTGATGCCAATACTTTATTTGTTTTACATGCTGAGCGCTTTGGTTTAACACAGCTTCACCAGATTCGAGGGCGCGTAGGCCGAAGTCATATGCAGGCTTATGCTTATTTCTTAGTAGATGATCCTGAATATTTACGCCAACCAGCAATGCAACGTTTGGAGGCTTTATCACGTCATACGGATTTAGGCAGTGGTTTTCGATTAGCTATTGAAGATATGGAGCTGCGTGGTGTGGGGGAATTGTTTGGTGAAGCGCAAAGCGGTCATATGAAATCGATTGGTTTTGCCTTATATACACAATGGTTGAATCAAGCGATGCAAACATTACGTGGCGAAACAATTGTGGCTCCTGTTGAGATGAAATGTGATTTTACCGCTTTAATTCCAGATGATTATGTGCCTGATCCAACAATCAGATTACGATATTATCATCAAATTGCGCATGCAGAAGAGGACGATGTGTTGGCTACGATACGTGATGAGTTAGCTGATCGGTATGGTGCCCTACCTCATGCATGTACATTGCTTTTCTTATTGTCACATTGTCGACTCATGGCTCAAAGTAGAGATGTTATCATGTGTCATATTAAAAAAGATGGTATTCAACTCACGGTGCCTACACCCTATGCGTGGTTGCCTCAAACAGAGCCGTTAATTATTGAAACGCCCACTTGCCTTTTATTACCAGCACTGGGTAAATCGCCAGAAGCACAAATGAGCCAATGTATTGATGACTTAAGTCGGTGGGTCAAAAAAACGCCATGATCAAAGATTAAAAATATGTTATCTTAATGATAATTAATCTTTGTGAATAAATGATGTCTTCCAATCTTGTGAGTTTGTGCCAACAATTACTGCAGCGCCCTTCTTTGACGCCAGATGATGCTGGGTGTCAAGAGCTGATTGCAAATATCCTGCTGCCAATGGGATTTAGGCAATATAATCTTGACAGCCACGACACAAAAAATTGTATGTTTAGTTATGGCCAAGGTTCACCTCATATTGTATTTGCTGGACACACTGATGTGGTGCCAACAGGCGATGAAGAAGCATGGGATGCGCCTCCTTTTGCAGGTATTTGTGAAGATGGGCGTATCATAGGACGAGGTGCTTGTGACATGAAAGGCGCTTTAGCTTGCATGATTGAAACCATGAAATCATGGGTAAAAGACTACCCAAAGCACCCAGGTACAATCTCATTATTACTGACCAGTGATGAAGAAGGCCCTGGCACGCATGGGATGAAGCAAGTCGTAGGACGATTGAAAGCACAGGGGCTACATTTTGATTACTGTATTGTCGGTGAGCCCACGTCTTTACATGAAGTAGGTGATACGATGAAAGTGGGTCGTCGTGGTTCACTGCA
>CACKMC010000038.1 GCA_902601155.1 Coxiellaceae bacterium
GCAGGCCAAGCCATTGCTCGTTTGAGAGTCAGTGTGCCGAATGTTGCGTCTGACCACAAGCAAATTGACGCCATTGTCGAAAGCATTAAAACATCACTGGCTACCCAACACCAAATTTCTTCTGACCGTATTATTGTTCATGTCTTTTCGCCAGTAATTGAGCAGGGCGATTATTCACTCGAACTTATCATTCCGTTGGAGTCAACACAATCATGATGCATCAACCGCTTATCCCACTCATGCAACAGAATCAATACGGCGATGTACACACGTTTTGTCGTTTCGACCTGAATGTTGTGTTCATCATTGCCATTCATTCAACCCACCCTGGACCAGCCATTGGTGGATGTCGCATGCAAAAATATCCTAGTTATTACGATGCGCTTGTCGATGCCATACGCCTCGGCCAAGGCATGACAGACAAAGCAAACATTCAACAATTACCGCATGGTGGCGGAAAAGCGGTCATTATGCAGTTAGGCGATGTCCATACCTGCAGAAAAAGTATATTCAAGGAATTTGGACGCTGCATTGACCAGTTAGGCGGACAATATATCACAGCGATTGACAGTGGCACAACGCAAGCTGACATGGAAATTATCGCCCAATATACGCCACACGTCATTGCACAAAGCCATTGCCCCACCCTCACAAACCCTTCCATTTATACAGCGGAAGGCGTGCTCAAAGCGATGCAAGCTTATTGGTTTCATCAACATGGTAACCATGATTTAAAAAACGCGCACATTGCCATACAAGGCGTGGGCGCATCTGGCATGCATTTATGCCATTTACTCACAGAACTAGGTGCCAAGGTAACCGTAGCCGACCTAGATCTTTGTCGTTCCCGTATCGCGAAAGAACGTTACCAAGCAACGATCGCTTCAGTCAACACCATTCACCAGACACCCTGTGATATCTTTGCGCCGTGCGCTTTTGGTGGCAGCCTGAATACACACACCATCCCTCGATTAAACTGCCAAGCCATCATTGGTTGTGCGAATAACATGTGCCAAGACCCCGTCAAAGACTGCGAATCTCTCATGGCGCATGGCGTGACCTATATCCCTGACTATCTCAGCAACGGTGGCGGCTTAATTCACGCAGCATATAGCTATGTCCAACAGCCCTTAACCCAAACCACCGAACATCTTGAAAAACTCTATGACACAACTTTACACGTGCTTCATCAAGCCGATGCGCAAAAGTGCTCACCTTATCAAATCACACAAGCCATGCTAACCAAACAAACCATCAAACATGGCACATCATCTGTTTGTCATGAACCTGCCTGATCCCCGTGTTTTCTATCAAGAAGCTTATCGTGCACGTTGCTTTGATCAAGCGGCTTTTCAGCTACAAAGAACCGGTAACTTAGGCACTTTTCCATCTAGCCGTGGCCAAGAAACTTGTTTTATCACATGGGGATTGGCGCTAACATCTGAAGACATTTACTGCCCTTATTACCGGGATCATGGCGCATTACTCGTGCGTGGCACCACGGCACTGACCTTGCTATCTTACTGGGGCGGTTATGTGGGCAGCACACATAGCACCACACACCCTAAAGATCTTTCTATTTGCATCCCCATTGCCACACAATGCACGCATGCTGTTGGCCTTGCTTATGCCAAATATTATTGTCAAGATGAGGGCATTATTCTGTGCTCGCTAGGCGATGGCGCCACAGCAAAAGGTGATTTTTACGAAGCATTAAATGCCGCAGCCATTCATCAACTGCCCATTGTCTTTCACATCAATAACAACCAATGGGCCATCTCTACCCCACTCAGCGAACAAACCGCCACACCTTTGTATAAAAAAGCAGCGGCCTTTGGCTTAAAAAGCCGTCAAATCTCACACACTGATCCTCAAATCATGTATGAAACCTATCGATGGGCACGAGAAAACACACCTTGTCTTATTGAAACCATCACCCATCGACTCGATGATCACACCACCGCCGACGACCAAACCCGCTACCGAGAAGAGACTGAGCTTGATGCCTTAAAAGACCCATTGCCAGCGCTTCGCACATGGGCAGGTCAATACCACCCAGAAAGCAGTTTATGTGACGATGAAAGTGCCATCCAACATGAAATCAACGATGCGGTAAAGGCCTATACTGCACGACAACAATCATCTTCTACTTTTCAAGCCATTCGCTACCATCATGAATACACCGATTAATATGCTTCAAGCCATCAATCTCGCCTTACTTCATAGCATGGAGGAGGATAAACGCGTGGTGCTACTGGGTGAAGATATTGGCAAAAATGGTGGTGTTTTTCGGGCCACACAAGGCTTGTATGAACAATTTGGCAAGAAGCGTGTGTTAGATACGCCTTTAGCCGAAAGCTTGATTGCAGGCATGAGTATTGGCATGGCGCTCTATGGCTTACGCCCTGTGTGCGAATTTCAATTCATGGGGTTTATGTTACCTGCTTGCGAACAATTATTTGCTCATGCCAGTCGTTTACAACATCGTAGCGAAGGCAAGACAACATGTCCGATGGTTTGCCGAGCCCCTTATGGTGGCGGCGTACATGCGCCAGAGCATCACGCAGAAAGCACAGAAGCGCTCTTTGCACACATTCCTGGTTTACGTGTGGTCATCCCATCGACACCACAAGCTGCTTACAGTTTACTCAAACAAGCCATCCGCAGCTTAGACCCTGTGATCTTTCTCGAGCCAAAACGTTTATACCATAGCCAGCAACAATCTGTGACATGTCAAAATCCTCATTATCAATATGACCAAGCACGTATCGAGCAATATGGCCAACATATCACGGTGGTTGGTTGGGGTGCGATGATGCCACTGATTCGTGAGGCCAGTACAATCTTGGCAAAACAATCGATACAAGTCGAAATCATTGACCTTGTCTCACTCCAGCCTATCGATTATGCCACACTACAAAAGTCGGTTGAACGCACCAAACGTTTGTTAGTGGTACAAGAAGCGCCACCTTCTTGTAGCATTGGTGCTGAGCTTCTGGCAAGCCTTTGTGAAAAGGTTAATTTTTATACACGACCACAAAGACTCACGCCAACCCAAGCCCCACCCCCTCCTCACCGTTATGAACAACATTTCTATCCCACCACCTCATGCATTGTTCAACGAATAAGCCAAATGATGGAACTGACCTCCTATGCCTGATATACCTTGTACACTTCCTGATCTTGGCGAAGGACTTCGTACTGCAACATTACAAACGTGGCTTGTCCAACCTGGTGAATCTATCCAAAAAGGACAAAGCTACGCCGTGGTTGAAACAGCCAAGTCACTGGTTGACTTACCCAGCCCCTATGACGGCAAAGTTATCACATGTCATGGAATCCCTGGCAGCCAAATCCATACCGGCGAAACATTGATGACTTTGGCCAGTACACACCAAGAAGTAGCCACAGTGGTCGGGACATTATCTGATCATACACTGGAATGCCTGCCACCTACTCAAGCGGTACCACACCCTGCTACTGAAGGAATATGGGATACCTGTCTACCGACTGAATTACAAAACATGGCCGCCTATGTCTCCCAAAGTCATGAGAAAAGTGTGCCTGTCACACTCCATGATTGCCTTCGTATCGATACCGTCAAGCAAATCACCCCGCGCTTATTGCTGGCCCTGCCTCAAGCCATCAAAGCCGCACCCAGACTAAATGCACACTACCGAGCACATCATCATTATGCCTGCTTAGACACTGTGGATATTGGTATGATCATGCACACCCCACAAGGTTTACTGATACCTGTGGTTCAAGCACGTCACTTACACAACTGGGAAGCGCTCTTGACCCATTTAGCAGACATTAAATCAGATCCTCTACCCCATTGCCATGCACAAGCCAGCATCATGCTGTCAAACTTTGGGAGCCTTAGGGGACGATGGGGCACACCACTGCTGGCACCGCCGACTGTGTGCACATTAGGTGTGGGCAAAGCATATCAAGCAGATCATCAATGGTGGTTACCACTTTCTTGCACACTCGATCATCGTGTGGCCGCCGGTTCAGACGCAGCCTTATTGATGGAAGCCTTGGAAGATGCCTTAGCCCACCAAGATTCAAGCCAAGTGACCAAGGCTTGATTAGCTTCTGTTTGGAGAGACGCACACAATAATCTTTGATCACCCCACGCCTTACATTTGATATAATCCTTTTCGGTCATGATCAAGCGGTAACGATCTGGCAACCAAGTTAGATCCTCCTTTTGAAACGCATAATGATCGGGGAAAGACCTCGTTTTCAAACGCCATCCTGCTGCTTCAAGCTGAGAGAAAAAGTGCGTTGGATGGGCAATCCCAGCCCATGCATAAGTGATGACATCAGCCGCTGGCACACATGGCGTGCCCTGATGATCTTTGACAGTCAGTTGGTAAGACAGTCCCAAACCATGGACTTCCGTATGCCCCCCCCACATCCACCACATCACCTAAATCTTGACGCCACGGCTGCCTCAAGGGCCCCATAGGCAAACAATAACCATTCCCCCAACCACGTCCATTTTTTTTTGCAATCAATACGCCATCGTATGCGATACGCTTATCTTGCAAGCCATCATCACAAATGATACAACTGGCTTTTTTTGATGCACGCTTGATGGCTGCCAGTCGGTCTCCTACCCAAATATCTACATTTGCTTGTTGTCGTAATACACAGGCTTCATCGCCTACCTCCGCTGGACTATGATGTGCTTGGACTAATATCACCTGATTATTTTGTCGGCCATAGCCGCGCATCACAACAGCAACGTGCACACCTTGATGTGCTAAATACTTGGCCAACCATGTGACAAGGGGCGATTTTCCTCCGCCCCCTACGGTAATATTGCCCACACATAAAATAGGTACATCACAAGTCCAAGGTGACTGTTTGCGCCACTGAATCACATGATAGCCGAAACGATATAAACACATCAAAGGCCAGAGCATCACACCCCACGTAAGCTGTTGATACCATTGACGATAGAGTCGTTCTAGCCAAGGATTAAGTGACTTCATCATGACTGGCTACATGGTAGAGAGATTGGTACAGCGCATGGTTTTGACAGAGCTGCTCATGGGTCCCTTGCCCAACCAGCTTACCTTCTGACATGACAAAAATTTGATCCACATGTTGGATAGTGGATAATCGATGTGCAATATAAATAATGGTTCGCTCACCCTTGGTTAAAGATAAAGCGGAAATAATTTGTCGTTCAGTTTCTGTATCTAAGGCTGATGTCGCTTCATCCAAGACAAGTATACTGGCATCGCGCAATAAGGCTCTTGCTATCGCGATACGCTGGCGTTGTCCACCAGATAACAGTACACCGTTATCACCTAAAAGCGTGTCATACTGATGAGGCATTTGCTGCACAAAATCATGGACCCCCGCAATACAAGCCACTTCTTCAACCTGTGCTTTCGTCACCTCCTCCGTCAAACCATAAGTCAAATTATCCCATACACTGGCATAGAAAAGATGCGTTTCTTGCGGCACATAGGCAATATGATTACGTAGATTCTTGAGACAATAATCAGAAATCAACTTACCATCCAGTGTTATTTTCCCCTGACTAAGCGGATAAAAGCGCATCAACAAATGTATGAGTGTACTTTTACCGCCACCAGATGACCCAACAAAGGCGACTGATGATCCAGGCGCAATGGTTAAACTCACATCATTAATCGCATCCTGATTCGTACCAGGATAAGCCATACTGACATGATGATAATGAATCGCACCAGACGCTCGACCGACTTGGTAAGTACCTTGATCTTCCTCTTCTTCTCGATCAAGCAAATCAAATAAACTATCGGCAGCCACCATGCCTTTTTGAAAATCAGTATTCATGGCGATAAGACTACGAATTGGTTTTAACATACGAGCCATGGCAAGCAAGATCGCAACCAACGCCCCGACACTGGCTTCGCTGATACGTTGATGAAGAATAAGATAAATACAGAGTGCAAAAGGCAAACTAAGCGCCATTTGAACACAAGCTGAACTGGATGCCCCATGAATCACAGACCACATTTGGCCTGCCAAGGTTTTGGTAGCAATGCGTTCGAAACGCTGACTTTCTTGTTGCGTTGCAGACATCATACGCATCACGACCTGAGAACGAAATACTTCTTGCAAACATTGGCTCATTGAAGCCATGTGATTTTGTACCACTTGGGTATGTTGACGCACTTTTTTATTAAAGAAACGAATGGATAATACCACGATAGGACCGGCCAATAAAAATAACGCAGCCAATTGCCAGCTAATGCTTAAAATAACCACTGTTAATGCTAACACCAATGTCGCCTCACGTAACAAATTAGACATCATGGTCGTTAGCATGTAGCCCACTTGCTCACTGTTATAAACAAC
>CACKMC010000039.1 GCA_902601155.1 Coxiellaceae bacterium
CAGGCTATGTGGTAGAGCGCCAGAATGGACAACCTGTGGCCGTGCGTATGGTAAAGATTGATGCCGGGGAAGCGTTTAATTTTTCTGGGGAGACGAATCAGTTTACACAAACATTTGTCCCATTTTCAGCGACACAAAAATTGGCTGACCCAAAAGACCTTCAAATCGGTAATCAACAATCACTGACTATTCAGTGGAAAAACTTACTGCCAGCACAACAACAAAGTTTTCTCGCTACGTTAAAACGTGGTTTGGATGTATTATCAAACACCCAGTTAATTTCTTTTTTTATCGAACGACGTGGTGAATTTGATCGCGCCATCCATGGTATGCAAAAACAAAGATCGAAAAAGCTTTTAGTGGATAAATTAGTGACGCCTTTTATAGCAGCGTGGAAACGTTACCGTGATGCTCAAGTCATGCCACAAGTGTATGGCTCAGATCTTCCTACAGCCAGGCCAGTTGTGACGTGTCCTGTTCCTTTTTGTCCTAAAACTTATGGGGCAGTCAATTGCACCCTAGAGGATGCTATTAAGCTCAGTGGGGAGGTGTCTACTTAAGGAGAATAACGATGAGCATTGAAAAAAAAGATAGGTTAGCTGAGCAAATAAAAAAAATGTTTGAAGATCCTTATCGTACGAGAAAGATATTACAGGCAGGTATTCACTCTGCGCTTATGGAGCATAAAATGGCTGGTAATCCGATATATGGCTATGAAAATGATAAAATAATCAAGCTAGAACCTGAAGATATCCCAGACTACCCCATGATAAGGTATCCACGTAGATTAATTGAAAATTAGGGTCTTACTGAGTAATCCAACGACACCGTAACGCTAATGAATTGACATAGTTGGTCGCGGAAAAATGACATAGCTGCATTTTATTTTGTGAGTTTTTTGGGGGATAAAACGCAATACATAAGATTATAAAAAGTATGATGTGACCTCCACTATTTTCCTATGATCAAGGCTCATGTAGCGTGGTTTTGATAAAACATCCATGTTTGACCATGCTTCTCACAAGCTTGTTGGTTTAACAGGCAGCATCTCTTGACAGCGAGGATCATTCCGTTCACTATAAGTGCAATGCTGGCGTAGCTCAGTTGGTAGAGCAGCTGATTTGTAATCAGCCGGTCGTAGGTTCGAATCCTATCGCCAGCTTTTTTAATCGATCAATCATGATGCATTGCATCGTGCTCAAGCAGACACAAGCCCACATAACTTGATGAAAAGCGTGCATGCTTTCATGTGCGGATGATGGCAGTGTGTAGACCATATGATAACTCAGCAAAGTACCTAGACTGGCTCCTAGGTTGGCCATGGTAAAAAAGCCAGCTAAACCTGCCGCTTTATCGGTTTGTGATAATGTATGGGTGAGTGCAAAAGTGCCTTCTTGAAAAGTAATGGCGGCACCTGCGCCCCATAAAATGAGTGAGAGAAGAAGCCACGGCAGTGTGAATATGGTCAGTTGGCTGGCCAATAGACTGGCCAGTAAGGTGATCACACTGGCCCGCATCAGCCATGTATGGTGGCTATGTTTGTGGAGTTGATGGCGTATACCGTAGCTGGTGAGTGCAAGGCTTGTGGAGAGTATCAGTAAGGCTTGACCACCGGATAAGCCAAACAAGGTATGGTGTGTCATCAGCCAGGGCATAAGCCATAATAAGCTTGCAAATATCATCATATAGATCATACGAATGCCCAAGACTAAGCGTAAGCTCTGATCTTGATAAAGCAAAGAGAGGAGTATGGGGGTGTCCGTGGATTGTGCTGGGAATTGATAAAAAAGACCAGCACTGATACCAGCGCATACGAGGCTTGGGATGATGGGTGCAGAAGGTATGCAGGCGAGTAGACAGGCTACCATGATCAGGCAGTAAGCCAGTAATCGCCAAACCGGTATATTTTGTATTGAGGTGTGTGGTTTGTGTGCTTGAGGATGGGCTTGCTTGAGACACCACAAGCTCAGGAAAGCACCCAGCACACTGATGCCAAACAAAGTTGTCCATGGGTGATGAGGAAGCCAAGCATGGGCGAGTAAAGGACCACCGACCATGCCAGCGCCCAGGGATGCGACACAAAGGCTATAGGCGTAGCGCAAACGTGCAGCAGGCCAGTGGGTATCTAGCATCAGAATAGACAGTGGGAGCACATTAAAACCCAGTCCTTGAAAGATACGTCCCAACACAAGTGTGCTGCCATATGGTAGTGTGGCGATAAGCAAAGAGCCAAGTAAGAACAGCCCTAGCAGTATCATCATGTAAGGATAGTGGGGTACACGTTGGCTGAGCAAATAAGATGGGATTAAGCTAAGGGCAGCACTGCCATGATAAGCATGTTGTATCCACAGTAACCATGGGGGGTGATGATGCATACTTTGTAAGATCATGGGCCATGCACAGGCTGTGATGGTTAGGGTGTAGTTTTTGGTGAATAAAATAAGCATGATCGACGTCAAGAAAAGTGCTTGTCTAGACGGATTCATGATGTTTGTAGGTCAGTTAACGCATGAAGACGAGATGATGTTCTGGCAAAACGTTGTTGGTACTGAGGGTTTTGACATAAATCGTCAGGGCCTACTTGCGCTTGGATATAAAGTGGTATTTGGTATTCATAACAAATATCAATCCATTGCATAAAGCGCAAGATGCGATGTCCTAGTCGCAGGGGCGGTACCTCACTTAACCAAACAGTATAGCCGTGTTTGGCCATGGCATGGTAATCAATCACGGCGCGTGGTGGGCCGCATAGCACAGCGAATCGAAACCACACATGGGGTGGCTGGTAAGCTAGGACAGGCATGCTGCGTTGATTGAGGGAAATCTCAGCGGGCTGGTCTACTGTGATATGATGCGCCTTCATTGTTTTAATCAGTGGGCTGGGATCTTCACTGACCCAGTATTGTCCTAACTGTGTTTGACTGTGTTGACGTCTTAAATCATCTGCTTTGGTGAAAGGAATGCATTGCCAGTGCTTCTGGCACCAAGTGATGAAAGCTAAGAATGCTTCACGGTTTGGGCCATCAGGATAGAGTTGGTTTGGTGCGAGGTTACTGGTTGTGATCACATAGACATGCGCATCACTCAAGGCTTGGCATAGGCCTTGGATGATCATGGCATCGGCAATATCTAAAATAAGAAATTCATCGAGTAGCAAAACATCATAGTCTTTCGCCCAGGATGCTGCGATATGTTGTAAGGGATTGGGTCTATGCAATTGATTGAGGGTTTGATGTACCTCAATCATGAAGGCATGAAAATGGATGCGTTTAGCGCGCAGATTATTTTGTTGGGTCATCAGATTAGCACACACCGTTTTGCCGACACCTGCAGGGCCATATAAGTAGGCACCTCGCCAGGATGAACGCGTTGTACGAAGGGGCAGGGTGTGTTGGGCTAAGGCCTCAAGGCAAGCCACTTGGTCATCGCTGACGATCCATTGACGGTCATCAAGCAGTTGATGGTATGCGGTTAACAAAGACATGACCGACGTAAAAAATAGAATGAATTCATTATACGTGCAAATTTTGGACAATACCAGTGTGTTTAAAGTCGAAAAGGCTTGGCTTATCCGTAGTTTTTTTGCACGAAACATGCTAAGATCAAACTAAATCTACCATCAAGTGGAACTATTATGAGTGATTACGATTCATCCAATATTAAGGTCTTGAAAGGATTAGAGGCCGTTCAAAAACGACCCGGTATGTATATTGGTGATACCGATGATGGTTCGGGCTTGCATCACATGGTCTTTGAAGTGGTCGATAACTCCATTGATGAGGCGCTGGCTGGTTTTTGTAGCGAGATTACCGTTAAAATCCATGCCAATGAATCGATTACAGTTGCAGATAATGGTCGAGGTATTCCAGTTGATTGGCATGAGGGCGAACAAAAGTCAGCGGCAGAAGTGATTATGACGGTATTGCATGCCGGTGGTAAATTTGATGACAACACTTACAAAGTATCGGGTGGTCTGCACGGTGTGGGTGTGTCTGTGGTGAATGCCTTATCTGATCGATTGGATTTAACCATATGGCGACAAGGTCAAACCCATCGTCAATCCTATGCCATGGGTGTACCACAAGGTGATCTAACGCACGATGAGGCCTGTGAAAAAACAGGGACGCAAGTTCATTTTTGTCCTTCGCCCAAAATATTCACCTCCCTTGAATTCAGTTATACGATTTTAGCCAAACGTTTACGTGAGCTAGCCTTTTTGAACTCAGGTATTTGCATTCATTTAGTGGATGAACGAACAGAAAAAGAAGAGACGTTTCACTATGAGGGGGGGCTTTTAGCCTTTGTTGCTTACATCAATGAAAGTAAAACCCCGCTGATTCCTACGACATTTTATTGTCGCAAAGAAGACCCATCTCAGCATATTACCGTAGAGTGTGCAGGGCAATGGAACCAAGGTTATCAGGAAAGTATTTATTGTTTTACCAATAATATTCCACAAGGCGATGGTGGTACACACCTTGCCGGTTTACGTGCTGCATTGACACGTACCTTGAATCGTTACATGAATGAAGAAGGTTTGGCGAAGAAACATAAAATTGATATCAGTGGTGAAGATTGTCGTGAAGGTTTCACAGCGATTCTTTCTGTGAAAATGGGCGACCCTAAATTTTCATCGCAAACCAAAGAGAAACTCGTATCTTCTGAGATTAAATCCATTGTCGATGCCACTGTATCTGCAGCCTTTTACGAATTCTTGCAAGAAAATCCACAAGAAGCCAAAATGATTGTGGGTAAAATTATTGATGCGTCTAGAGCACGAGAGGCGGCCAAGAAAGCACGTGAAATGACGCGTCGTAAAGGGGCACTTGATTTGGGTGGCTTACCTGGAAAACTGACCGATTGTCAGGAAAAAGACCCCGCAAAATCTGAATTATACTTAGTGGAGGGTGATTCCGCCGGTGGTTCCGCTAAACAAGGTCGAGATCGTTCCTTTCAAGCCATTCTTCCCCTGAAAGGAAAAATCTTGAATGTGGAGAAAGCACGGTTTGATAAAATGCTTGCATCGGCAGAAGTGGCGACATTAATCACGGCCCTAGGCTGTGGTATCGGTGCAGAGGAGTATCAACCCGAAAAGGTCCGTTATCATCGTATTATTATCATGACCGATGCAGATGTGGATGGCGCCCATATACGGACCTTATTACTGACATTTTTTTATCGTCAAATGCCTGAGCTCATTCGTGAAGGCTATCTTTATATCGCACAACCCCCCCTATATAAAGTACGTCGGGGTAAGCAAGAGCAATATTTAAAAGACGAGGAAGCTTTAGAGGCGTATTACCTACAAATGGCTTTGGATCAAGCCAGTCTTCACGTCAGTGATCAAGCGCCTGCTATTGCCCAAGAACAATTAGAAAGTCTTGCCAAACAAGCCATGCGGGTTTTTGCAGTCAAGCGGCGTTTAGAAAAACGTTATCCTGTTGATTTAATCGAAGCATTGGCGATGGTGCCCGGTTATGCGCCTACTTCGTCTTGGCTTGATCAATTGAATGCAGCCTGCCAACGCTATAACGAGTTACAAGGGCATACCCATGAACAAGCGACCAAAGCGCGCTTGAGTGAGGAAGCAGAGCAGGGTATTTTAACTTGTGAAGTGACCAAGCAAGCCGTCAGAACCGACATACATATCACCGCAGACTTTTTTGAGTCAGCAGATTATCAAGTACTGGCATCTTTTGCCAACGACACTGCGGATCTGTTAGCACAGGGCGCTTATGTCGCTAAGGGTGAGCATGTGCAAACCATCGAAAGTGTGACAGAAGGTTTGTTGTGGTTGATTGAACGTTCGAAAAAGGGCATTGTACTACAACGTTACAAAGGTTTGGGTGAGATGAATCCAGAACAATTATGGGAAACTACGATGGATCCTGAGACACGTACTTTAGTACGTATCACGGTAGAGGATGCCATGGATGCCGATCATATGTTCAGTACGTTGATGGGAGATCAAG
>CACKMC010000040.1 GCA_902601155.1 Coxiellaceae bacterium
TAACATGACCACAATATTATCAGACACAAGACTCAAGCGTGTGGTATCAGAAGAGGCGTTACTCTCAAATGTCCCAAAATTTGAGTAGCGGCTGAAATTGCCACTTTTACTTAGGATTGAGCTTAAACTATTGGCAGAGGTCGGGACAAGAAAATTCAAAAAAGTCTTTGTCACGCTATCTAGAGATTGATATAAATCTTGATAGGATGAGCGTGAAGCAGCATCAGGTGCGCCAGGCTTTCTTGCATACAAAGCGCTTACTTTTTCTAGCGTTAAAGGTATATAATTATCGGCTGCATTAAATTTTGTATAAATCAAACGATCAAATGGTTTTAAGTCCCCCAAGTGTGTTAGTGCACTGTCTGTTGCTACTGGCCAAGCAGACTCTGGTTTTAAATAATCTGAAAGATCATCCAATAGTTTTGGTGCCTCATTTCGGTGACCTACTAACTGATAATAGCTGAATGCCGCGGATATCCATCCTCCTTTGATGGCAGCATCTTGCCATGCAGATGACTGAGAACAGTCACTCGATACCTGCATCTTACCACCTTGATTCATACACCGTTGATTGACTTGTATTCTCAGCGGTTGAATGGCCTGATAAAACAAAGATGAAAGCGTCAATAAATTAGAAGACATGATCTCACAGGAAAGGGTAGAAGGTGCTTGACTTGTATCGCCACTCACTAATTGGCTTAAATTTGATTGAATAGATAAAGGCTTCTGACAAAAAGGTTTGAGCGCATTACTTGCTACGTCACTTTGCATATTGACATAGAAAGAAGCAGCATAACTCATGGCTGTTTGGGAAACTTGTAGGAGCGCATTGTCATACACCTCTTGTCGCTGTGCTTGATTGGTCATTTTTTGAGTTGACGCCGCAGCCACCGTAGTATTCATCACCCCGCAATTTGCCTGAATCTTTTTTTGATCGCCATAACGACGGCCAAAACATAGCTGACCTTTATCACAGCCTTGTGTTTGACTGCTACCAAGGAACACACCATATTCGTTGTCTAGAGAGCGTTCAGACGTATCCGCACGTTTTCGTGCTTCTACACACAAACTTGCTTTCATAATGCTCTGCATGAAAGGCGCAAGTTGCTTTAAATCCGCTTCACTGTTCTCTGCAGGCACTAACTGAACAGCCCCACCCGTATCTTTCAAATGCACAAGTACTTTTTCCCATATATGATCAGCAAGACCGACACCCTGCACAACAGCCCACATCACTAATACCTGGATCATTGAAAAACCATTGAACTGTGGTGCCAGCAAATATGCCCCCATCCCCATTCGGAAAGGCACCCATCCTGAAAAACTTTGACCAGACATAGGCGCACCGTTTGTAGAGGACGCAATGGCAGAGTTAACGATACTATAGGATATAAAAGTACTGGCAAATAAAAAAAGTCCCATATTAAAGTAACGAAATAATTTAGCAGTTAAAAGATTTGTGCCGCCCACCAGCTCTATACCTACTGTACCAAAAATTTGACGAAGGTAAGCGATAGACAAATCGAATGTGCTGGGCATAAACCCTGAATCTGAGGGAAGTGATACATTCGCAAGCACACAGCAAGGAATCAGTAAGAAAAGCACACATAGACAATGTCTTGGATATTTAAATATGAACACTGACTATTCTCCTTTCATCATATCACGTTAATCGTTGATTCAGAAAACATACCTATTTTTGCTAGTTTTTGGCAGGAGGGGGGGAAGCAGTATTGCCACCATCATCATCACCATCATCACCACCGCCATCATCCTTTTTAAGGTCTGTCTTATTCTTTTTTAACTTAGGCATTTTAACCTGTGCTTTAATATCACTTGTTTGGAAATTAGGCGCTTGAGAAGCCGTCTGAGATGCAGACTGTCCTGCCGCACCGCCAGCTTGCCCGACACCACCTTTGACTTCTTGCAGCATTTGACCAATACCAAATTGTTCTGCTTGACCACCAATCCAACGCATCAAGTTTTCAGGAACTTTATAAATCAATGAAAAGGCAAGGTTAATGACATCAATCGCAACATAAGCATACACAATAAGTAAGCCAACTGTCATGATAACAGCGACCATAGCAGGCGTATTTTTCATGTCAAAGAAAGTTTGAGCGCCATATTGGGAAAAGACTTGAATAAAACCAAAATTCAAGAGATCCATGGCAATATGTGCCAATAATATCGCCAGTAAAAAACCTATTAAAATAGCTGCAGGCCGCACAAAAATGCCCATAAGAAGAATGATTGATTGTTCCGCTTTACCAAGAAAATCATGACCCTCTGGATGCGTCATACCTAATGCAATTAAAGGTGCAGCAATCATTGCTTCAATCACGGCAATAATCCAACCAATGACAGAGAAGATGAAAATCATAAAAGGTATTAGAGGGATATAAATACCTAACATGATACCTATGGTACAAAACATCAGGGCAACAGCCGAACCAAAGGGTAAGAAAATAGAAAGCGCTTTCACATCAAAAGCCATCATCATTTTCATCACCATCATACTCACACTGGTTAACCAACTCACAATACCAGCGACAATAGCCAGGGCAGCCATGGGCGCCATATTAGCGGCACCAACACCCGCACCACCAAGAGCCGCAATACCTACCATCGTAAGCTGGTATTGCAATAATAAAGCCTTTGAAATCTGATAAATACCTTGTGTGGTATAAACCCAATAATTAGTCGCCTCAGCAATCATCGTTAAGCCAAGATCAGCAAGATTTAACACTGGGTCAACCTGAACACCAGCCATATTGGCAAATGTTGTACCAATAATACCTTCACCAGGCGAAAAACAGGCATCAGGGTCGTTGATTTCAAAACCAGCGGCGTTGTTGTTTACTTTATATGCTTGAAGAAATGCTGTTTTGGAACATTGTGAAATATCACTTTTACACATATCTAATATACTTTTGCAACGAGTATTTGGGCCCACTAAATTTGCGGTCCCAAAGTTTTCACCATACACAACGGGATCGAGCATCCCATAGTTATAACCATACTTGTTGGCTTCACTGTAACTTTGTTCATTTGACTTCATACCAATCATTTTAGAAAGAATCTTGGTCATCATGGTGACTATATTGTCTGATACCAGTGTCAGACGAATGCCCAAACCAGCACCCATCAAAGAATGACGCTGAAAGACGCCACTCGTGCTCATTTGACTGTAAATAGAGCTGCCACTGCTTTGGTCAAGCAACAAGAGCATACGATAAACCATTTGATCTAAGGATGGTTTTAAGCTGGCATAAGCACCGGTTGCACTAAGGTCATCCTGACCATTGTCATCAGTACTACTTGACGCAAAGGCACTCCCTGCCAAAGTAGAATCAAACACAGCTTGAATCCTTGCTCTCACGCCTTGCAAAGCCCCAGCTTCAAATCCAATTGACCAATCTTTAACAACACGATTAGTGATGGTGTTTTCACTCAAAAGTTCATCCAACTGCTCATCGCTTAACGGTTCGGAATCAACCGTATAATTACTAATAGGATCTAACATCACTGGCGGTATATTCTTTTTACCAACTAGTTTATAATAACTGAACCCAGCAGCTACCCAACCACTTCGTTTAGAAGCCTGCTCCCAAAGATCACTCAATGTCGTGTCTTCGCCGATAGGTTTTTTGGCACGTAAAGCCCTAAGTGAATCGTAATAATTCGATGCCAGCGACAAAATATTGGCACTTTCCGTACAACCATAGGGTTGCTCATCTGTTACTCTACACCAAGCTTGACCTCGTGCATCTTTATATGCCTGCCTGAATTCAGACATCCCATTACTCGCTAAACCATACGCTAATTGCGCTGTTTGAAATAATGCATTTTGCATCATTGTGTTACGGGTCTCTTCATTTGTGGTGATCAAATCACTTGAGGAGGATGGCGTACCCTTAAAACTACCACATGTATTATGCTGTTTCCCATCAGATCCAGTCCAACCAAAGCATACTTGACCTTCTAAACAAACATCATGACGATGATCTGAAGCACTTTGTTTACCCATCAAAACGCTGTAAGTTCGCCCTTGAGAGCTACCTGTATCTTTATCATTCTTCTCTAATGCCACAAGACATACACCTGCGCGGAGCATATCTTTTGCCACACCGTATGATATAACGTTTAAATCTGAGTTGGCTTTAGAACTCGGCTGAACCTGAATGGCACCACCGGTTGTTTTAATGTAAGTGACTGCTTCAGACCAAATACGATCAGCCAAGCCAACACCTTGCACCACTGCCCACATCACAATAACTTGTATAAGAGAATACCCACCAAACTGCGGCACTAACGCACCAATACCTGCCGTGATTCTAAAGGGCACCCAACCCGAAAAATTTCCACCAAAGCCTTTACTACCATCTGCTGCAGTACCAACCACTGAGCTAAATACAGTATAGGAAACAAAAGCACCCGCAAAAACAAGTATGCCTAAGTTAAACACAGAAAAAAGCTGGCCAACAAGTTGGTTAGTACCACCAACCAACTGATTCCCTACGGTACCAAATAACATGCGTAAATACGATAACGCTAAGTCTTGGTCAGCTGCCTGGAATAAATCTTTTGCCTCAATACTCATAGGATTAGCGAGCACCATCAGTGGAATAAGGCCGATGAGAATACCCAATACATACCGTAAGGATTGACGCATTATTTGGTTACTCCAAAAATCAAAGAAAGAAACCACTGCTTAACAGACATACCAAGCCGCTCTTGTTTTATTTGGGTATACCAAAAATGATGGCGGAAGAAAAAAGCAAGTAATACCATAAGAATAGGCACACACATCATCACCGCCAGCACTTGATCATGCGCCAGTAAATAAAGAGCGTATCCAATCATACAAAAAGCAAAAAACAAATAAAATAATGCTAAACGAAGATAACTGGACTTAGCATCTTTCAATTGAGTATCGCTAAGTTCAAGGCGAGTTTTTGCTTGTTCAAAGGATTCCTCAAATTCAGGTTGATCCACCGTACAATAAGATTTTACCATTGATTTCACTGAAGAGAAATTATGCTTGATTTGATCACTGTCCATCCATCTCGATACATTGAACATGGCATGGGTATATTTCTTAAATCCTGAACGCTTTGACACAATAATTTCCAACAAAAACCCTCTTAATCATAGCCTTGTCTTATAAATAAATACAAGTCTTTTTCAATTCTATCGAAAAATCAAACACAAAAAAAGCATAAGGACGTCAAATTGTTACCAAATTAATCTTGCTTGTGTTTTTTTGAAAATCTTTATACTCTAAACCGAACAACTCATGGTGATTAACATGCCCAAAGCGAAAAAACTAGAAGGGTACTCACTGGCTAATCGAATCACTGATTGCCTAGCCTCGCATATTCAACAACGCCTTGATGCTAACCTACGCCCCCCAGGCCTTGCGGTTATTCGCATTGGAGACGATAATGCTTCGGCACTTTACGTTCAGAAAAAAAGAGCGCTATGCCATACTATTGGCATTCATTCTACCGCCTATGACTGGCCATCAAACCTTAACGAATCAGCATGTATTGAACGCATTGAAATGCTCAATCTCGACAAGAATATTGATGGTATTTTAATCCAACTTCCGCTTCCAAAACGCGACATGACATACAAACTACTTAACACACTTAACCCCAAAAAAGATGTGGATGGACTGCACCCCTACACACTGGGACTGATCGCACAAGGACAAGAACATAGCTTTATGCCATGCACAGTCCAAGGCATTCTGTGGCTATTACACCACTATCGCCTTCCTTTGTTGGGCAAACAAGTGACCATTG
>CACKMC010000041.1 GCA_902601155.1 Coxiellaceae bacterium
GAAGCTGTTAGTGGATAAATTAGTGACGCCTTTCAAATCTGCGTGGAAACGCTACCGTGATGCCCAGGCTATGCCGAACGTGTATGGCGCCATGCTCCCGACAGTGACGCCGGCTTCCTCGTGTCCTATACCTTTTTGTCCTAAGTCTTATGGTGCGGTGAATTGTACCATGGCGGATGCTATCAAGCTCAGTGGTGAGGCTGCTGCGGCTGCCGCTCATTCAGCATCCTGAATATCTTACGAGGATCTTCACTTGTGATGTATGTAAACATAGGTTAAACTACTTTAATCCTTGCAATCATTCTGATTGCTTCTAACCATAAGGAAACTGTGTATGTCACGTTTTTATGAAATTATGCTCATGATCAGACCTGATCAATCTGAGCAAGTCCCTGAAATGATCAAACGTTATCGAAAGATGATTGAAGAACAAGGTGGAGAAGTCCATCGAACAGAAGATTGGGGGCGTCGCTCTTTGGCGTATTCTATTCGTCTTGAACAAGATTATGTGAAAAAGGCTCATTACGCACTCTTTAATGTCGCGATGACGAAAGAGGGCTTAGAGGCATTGAAAGATCATTTTAAATTTAATGATGCCATTGTACGTTCTTTGGTGCTTACACGTAAACAGGCACTGACAGACCCTACTGGGTTACATGACAAAGATAAAGTCGTGAAAGTTCGCTATGCGAAAGACGACAATCAGTGGATTGATTATAAGCAAGTGGCATTGCTTAAGCGCCATATTCTAGAGACAGGTAGTATCATCCCTTCTCGTTTATCTGGTACGACAGCCATGCAACAGCGACGTATCACCCATGCGATTAAGTTAGCAAGGTATATCGGATTTTTACATTACTGTAGCTGGCACCGCTAATGGTATCACAAGGATCGTCCCCGTTGGCCACGGCAGGTCAGTATTTATTGGACAACCCATTCACTGCGTTGGCTGGGTTGTTTGTTTTGACAGGTTTAGCGGTTTTTCATGTGCCAGTGTTATGGTTGGCGCTCGTGATACTCGGCTTTTTATCTATGGCTGAATTACCTTTTCATCCATTGTGGCCGGTTTTGATTGCGTTAATACCGTGGTCATTGTATCACGTTGTACACAACGGCTTTTCTTTATTATTGTGGCATGCTGTTGTCCTGACCTGTTTAGTCGCAGGTCTAGCCAGTGGCTGTCGTTGGTTGAAACAATGGAAGACAGTGGTTGAATATTTTAATGTGACAAGTGTGGCATTGGTGATATTGCTTAGCTTGGCATTACCAGGCTTGGGCAATCACTGGTTGGAGGCATCCGCTTCTTCGCTGGCGACGCTGCCATCTGAGCAAGCAGACATCATGCGTCAGACTTTGCAACGTATTGCACCATTTGTTTTAGGTGTTGAAGGGCTTGGGATTTCTGTCTCTGCTTTGATATACACGGCTTTGGCATCCCTATGGTTTAGTCGTACGGTATCTCAGCAAGCTAAGGTGGCGGGTGGCCATCATATTCGTGTTAGCATTACCCAGATTATTATGTTAGGCGTGCTTCTTGTGTTGGCGTATTTCACCACCTGGCCAGGGTTCACATCTGCATTAATCCTCATGGTGCTGCCATGTGTGTTAGCCAGTGCCAGCCTTTTTCATGCCGTCATGGCAGCACAAGGTAAATCAGTGGCTTGGTTTTATTTGGCTATTTTTGGTCTTATGTTAATTAATCCCTTGATTGTTTTAGCAGCCTTGATTATGCTTAGTTTGTTTGATGCCGTTTTAGATCTTCGAAAAAAATTGATTCGTTAGAGGAGAAGTAGTGTGGAAGTTATTTTAAGAGAACATGTTAATAATTTAGGGCGTATCGGCGATATCGTCGTGGTTAAACCTGGTTATGCGCGTAATTTTCTATTTCCTCAATCATTGGCTGTCAGAGCAACCCAAGAAAATAAAGCCATGATTGAAGCAAAACGTAAAGAGCTTGAGGCCATTGAAGAGGGCCATCGTCAAGAAGCACGAGAGCGTGCGAAGCCATTTGCAGGGATTGCCTTGACATTATCCGTTGCGGTGACTGAAGAG
The DNA here is from genome assembly GCA_902601155.1 of Coxiellaceae bacterium. Lineage (GTDB taxonomy): Bacteria > Pseudomonadota > Gammaproteobacteria > Comchoanobacterales > Comchoanobacteraceae > CACKMC01. The sequence goes on from CACKMC010000041.1 coordinate 2,053, forward strand.
GGGAATCTTTTTGGTTCTGTCGGTGAGCGTGATATCCTCAAAGCTTTACAAGACCGTGGTCTTGAAATCGAAAAGAGTGAAATTCTCATGCCACAAGGGAGTATTCAACAGATTGGTACTTACCCCGTTGTCCTACGTTTCTTTTATGACGTCGAAGAAGAAATTACTGTCACAGTAGAAGCGAATCAGGAAGAGTCTCAGCGTACTGCAAAAGCTTCCATAGAGCCAGAAGATGCTCAGGATGATGCATCCACAGCTACATGACACAATCGGTTCTTACCCCACCGCAATCTTTAGATGCAGAGCGCTCCGTACTCGGCGCGCTTTTACTTGATCCAGAGGGATGGGATAAGGTCTGCGATGTCTTGATGGCGACCGATTTTTATCACCCCGGACATCAAATTATTTTTTGTGCGATTGCAGAGCAAGCAAAAAAAGCCAAGACTTTTGATGCACTTGTGATCAGCGAACGTCTTAAATCCTCTGGTCAAATTGATGATGCAGGGGGTGAAACCTATTTGTTTCAGCTTGCGAATGCCACGCCAAGTACCGCCAATATTTTAGCCTATAGTGATATTGTGAAGGAGCAGGCACAATTACGTTGTTTGTTAGCGGTGGGAAAGCGTATCACTGAATATGCTTACGAGCCAAAAAATGAAACCGTCCCTGAAGTGCTCCAAGAAGTCGAGCAAGCGCTTTTTCAGGTGACGCAAAATGGTGATAAAGAAGGCCCTGAGGCTATCCAAGATATTTTGGCAGTCACCACAGAGAAGATCGATGAATTATCACAAAGTGACGGTGACATCACAGGCTTAGAGACGGGCTTTACGGATTTAGATGATATGACTTCTGGTCTGCAAGAAAGTGACTTGGTGATTGTTGCCGGTCGTCCATCCATGGGGAAAACAGTGTTTGCATGTAATATGGGTGAGCATATTGCATTAACCAGTAAAAAACCTGTGTTGATCTTTAGTTTGGAAATGCCAAATGAAGCGGTTGCCATGCGTATGTTATCTTCTTTAGGGCGCGTGAATCAACAGCGTTTAAGAACGGGTAAGCTTCATGAAAAAGATTGGCCTCGTTTGACTTCCGCAGTGAGTATGCTTGGTGAAGCGAAACTATTTATTGATGACACACCGGGCCTTAGTCCCACGGATATGCGAGCACGCGCCCGACGTATTGCCAGAAAGCATGGTGATATCGGTTTGATTGTGGTTGATTATTTACAGTTGATGCAAGTGCCAGGTTTGCGTGACAATCGTGTGCAGGAAATTTCCGAGATATCTCGTAGTTTGAAAATTCTGGCCAAAGAAATGAAAGCTCCTGTCATTGCCTGCGCTCAGCTTAATCGTGGGCTTGAGCAGCGACAAGATAAGCGTCCTGTGATGTCCGATTTACGTGAGTCAGGCGCGATTGAGCAAGATGCTGATTTAATCATGTTCATTTATCGTGATGAAGTTTATAACCCTGAAACAGAAGATAAGGGTGTGGCAGAAATTATCATTGGCAAGCATCGAAATGGTCCTATTGGACGCATACGTTTGACTTTTTTGGGCGAATTCACACGTTTTGATAATCACATGCCAGAACAATATGCTACCATGGGGGCGTTATGAGTCAGGGTAAATTGCAGTGGCGAGCACGACGTGGTGTGCGAGAGTTAGATCTTGTGCTTCAGCGGGCTTTCCATGTTGGGTTTCATATGACAGACGAGGAAGCTATGATGATGACCCGCTTGCTTGATTACTCTGACCCTGAGCTCACGGTATGGTTGCTCGAAAAGCAATCCCCACCGACAGAGATTAAGCCATTAGTGGACCGTATTTTATCCTATCAAGCTTAATGGCAAATTCAGCTTAGGTAGTTTGACAAAACTTGGGTGATGACGAGAAGGTGCTTCTATTCGGTAAGTTGCGCCATAATGATTCATCGTCCATTCAATGCTTAATCCATCATTTCTTCGTGTTCGTTGAATGGTGCCTGCATCCATCAGGCGTAGCATGGCCCATGGGCCATCAAAGTGTTGTGTGATGATTTTCTTCTCCAACGTTTGTAGCGCAAGCGTAACGCCTTCATGCGTGTTTTTTTCAGGCCATTGTATGATAAAGGCTTTACGATGCTGCTGATGACTAAAACGATACTGATGGTGTGGTGTAATGATGCTGCTTTGCAAGGTATCATGATGGTGTGAGATAGGAATCAGTCGCCATTGTAAAAAGGGGTGATGGTGTGGCGCATGGTACCATTGTTTTTGTATAGCACGTATGAGCTGATACTGTTCAAGTAGGTTTGTTTGCGTCAATACGGGTTCATTGGCTAAGCGTTTCCATTGCCATGTTTTATTTTTTTTCTCTACCAAGGGTGCTAACAAGATCAGGGTTAGCCACTTCTGTTGTACCTGCCTTCGCTAAATCACCTGCAGTGATAATGGCAGGTCCTTTTTTAGATAGAGTAAAAGTAGCAGGCGTAGAGGTAAGTAAACGTACACTGACTTTTTTCAGATTCAATAGCACATCAATGACTTCTTCCTGAATTGTTTCAAGAATATCATTAGCATGCGTAGCACCTTTCATTTTTACTTCAGTCACCGCAGCACCAGGCATGGAAGACAGTAAAATACGACGAAGTGCATTACCTAGTGTATCACCAAACCCTGATTCTAAAGGTTGTAAAACCAGACGAACACGATTAGCTGACAAAGATGTCACTTCCATGGTTTCAGGCACATGAAAAGACGACAAAAATGATTTCATTTCAACAGACATAAACGATATCTCCTTACCTATTTGGAGTAAAATTCAACCACCATATTCACATTGAATTCTGATGGAAAGTCTTGCAATTCAGGTAAGCGTGTCAGCCCTGCTGAACCTTTACTATTATCAACTTCTAACCAACCACAAGGCTCGCGCTGAGTCATGGCTAATTCAATGGCTGCCTGCACACGCATATGCTGGCGAGCCTTTTCAGTTAATGTAATTTGATCACCTAAACGGACATGGAAGGAGCCTACCGTCACACGTCGACCATTGACCTTGATGTGTCCGTGACTCACAAGCTGTCTTGCCTCACGTCGTGTACAAGCAAAACCTGCTCGATAAACAAGGTTATCCAAGCGTGATTCAAGGAGAAGTAATAAATTTAAACCCGTAGAACCAGATTGTTTATCCGCTTTCTTGTACAAATTAACAAATTGTTTTTCTGTCACAAGGTAATAGAAACGAATCAACTGTTTCATACGAAGTTGCTTACCATATTCAGAACCTGATAAAGCTGAACGTCGTAAGCCTTGATGGCCAGGTGAGGATTTAAAACGGCATTTATCCTCAATGGAGCGCATACCACTTTTGTGCTCAAGATCAAATTGTACACTTCGTGATCTTTTTAGTTTTACCATAACAGTCATATTAAATCCCCTTAAACGATACGTTCTTTGGCGCCACGACAACCCCCGTGGGCAGAACGTGTCATTTCAGTGATGCTTAAAATCTCAAGACCTGCACTGTGCAGCCCATCGATCGCAGTCTCACGTCCATTGCCTGGACCAATGACTGTCACACGAACAGAATGAACCCCTTTACTTTTGGCTTTAGTACCAGCATCTTGGCCTGCTTGTTGTGCTGCAAAGCTTGTGCCTTTCCGTGTACCCTTGATACCACATACACCAGCACTACTCCATGCAA
>CACKMC010000042.1 GCA_902601155.1 Coxiellaceae bacterium
CTCGGATATCTTCACGCGCCAAGGGCCCAAGTTGAGTATTGACCTTGTGTGGATCAGCGGGTTGATAGCGCGCCATATTTTCTTTAAGCAGTGCAATCAAGGTATCACGGTGTTTCTCCATGACAATGATACGTTTGGCTGCGATACAGACCTGACCCGCATTATTGAGACGTGCGTCCACACAGACCTTGGCAGCATGGGCTAAGTCAGCATCATGAAGGATCAAATAAGGGTCACTGCCTCCCAGTTCAAGCACCACCTTTTTTAAGTGTTTGCCCGCTTGTTTTGCCACTTCTTTTCCAGCGCGTGTGCTTCCCGTCAGTGTCACCCCCCTTATCGCAGGGTGGGCAATCACTGCTTTGAGTTGACTGTGTGTCGCGCCGATGTTAGTCATACTGCCTTCTTCAAAGCCAGCATCTCGTATCAGTGTTTGTAGCATATCCCCAATTTCTTGGACAAGGGGGGCATGGCTTAAGACCAGTGGGTTACCGATGGCAAGTGCCGGTGCCGCGATGCGAATCACCTGCCACACAGGATAATTCCATGGCATGATGGCCAACAGTGGGCCCATAGGGCGATAGTGAATGGTTTTGGTTTGACTGATCTGCGTGGGTTGTAACCAATGGGGTGCCTGTTGTGCCATGTATCGACAGAGGTCTGCAGACTTTTGAATTTCGCTTGAGGCTTGTGTGATTGGCTTGCCCATCCTGTCTGTGATGGCACGTGCTAAGCTTGGCGCGTCCTCCTCTAAGCAAGTAGCCAATGTTTCCAGTGCGTGACAACGTACAGATAGGGATTGATTGATGTGTGTGGGCAGTGCGTTTAAAGTGGTTTGAAGTTGTGAGTCTGACCAGGTCTGTTGTGTTGCATAGACCTGGCCTGTACTCGGACAAACACGTGGTGGGTTCATCATCCTCCTCGGTATCTCATGATCAGAGCTTACCATCCTTGTAAGGATGATGTAAATTGAGTGTGTTACGAGAAGGCGTGCTCTATGCCAGTAAAAGTGGAGAGTTCCCTTGTCGTGATTTTTTCACCCTTACTCTTAGAGAGCCAAGAGGAAACGTTTCTCCAGGCGTTCCAAGCTTGATTAGCGAATGATTGTTTTCCATTTCTAGGCTTGAGTGTTTCTGAGTGTACTGGCTTACGAGATCTTTCACCTACTCTAGAAGTGTAATAGGTTGTTTGCTTCCATAGCTCAGAACTTTTAGCTTGGTTAGTAGTTGATTGAGGACTTGGGCCTCGTCTTCTCAATCCTGGGTTGTCATGTCTTAACAGTGGATGAGCATTATTGCTTGAGTTCTGTGGTGTGGATGATCTGTTTCTTTTGTGGTTATCAGGTGTTTGGAAGGTAGTCTGAGCAATATTTTTGGGCGATTTAGGTTCAGAGGAGGATGTTGCGGTTTCAGCTGTGCCATTGTCGCTAGATGGTGTTTGATCCGATGCATTAGTATCTTGAATGCTATTGTGTTGCATTGAGGTGTCTTGTTTTAATTGAGAAAGTATGCCGTATGCTTTTTCCGGCGTATTTTCGCCTTCTGTAAGGAAGCTCTCTATCTTTTCTTGTATTGTATGAATAGCCTGGCTTTTTTGGTCAGTGCCTTTTGGCGTCTCAGGCATTACTACTGGATCCACTTTTGGAACACTGTGCTTACGCATACGAACCACAGTGATGATGGTTGCGATGATGGTGGCTAAAAGTGTGAGCCCTACAATGGTGAGCGCAATACGTAATGTCACTTTTGGGTGAGCTTTTAGTGAGGCGATCAGTTGTTGTGTCATGGTATTGAGGCGTGCTAGCCATTGCTGTGTTTGTTGTAAATGCTTCATTTCAATCTCTTTTTGGGTTAATTAGTAATATTATAACTTTTTTTGTATTTTTGTCAAGTGTTTGTTGGTATGGGCAATGTTTACATAAGAAAAAGCCCTGATAATATATTTCAGGGCTTTGGGGTATAGCGGACATGCTTGTCGAGCCGGTCGGCTATTGAATTAGGCGGGCGTTTATGAGTTAAAAATGCATGCCTAATTGACTAGTTGACATATTAACTGGTCCTGATGTAAATGGGCCCCATTCAATATTTGAATCCTCATCGTTCGGGGCTACTTGCGAGTGCTGAGCAGAACTTTTGTTATTTGGAGTTGCTACCTTGCTCATTGGGGGCTGTTTTGAGGGATTTTGGTCATCGTGTTTAGGGTTTGGATTTGCTGTCATTTTGACACTTCCTATCTTATTATCAGCTTTATTGTTTTGATGGCTGTTCGTTTCTTTTTTTGCACCAGTTTTTTTCCTGGTATTTGAACCATCAGGTGTATGAGATGGTTGATCCGGATTTGGAGCACTGTGCTTACGCATACGAACCACAATGATGATGGTTGTGATAATGGTGGCTAAAAGTGTGAGTCCTGCGATAGCGAGTGCAATACCAAGTGTCACTTTTGGTTGAGCTTTTAGTGAGGCGATCAGTTGTTGTGTCATGGCATTTGCGCGTGCTAGCCATTGATGTAACCATTGTTGTGCTTGTTGTAAATATTTCATTTTTATTTCTCTTTTTATGTTAATTAATGACATTGTATCTATTTTTGATTATTTTTTCAAGTGTTTGTTAGTATGGGCAATGTTTGCTATAGAAAAAGCCCTGATGGTATATTTCAGGGCTTTCGATGAAGTATGGTAGGTTTAACGGCTGATTGCTGACATCCAGGTCATGAGCTCTTCATCTATGTTGTCACATGCATGAGTGGCTGTCTTTGGTTCTGCTGTTTCTACAATGGTGTTTAGGCCATTTTTGAGTTTTGTAGGAGGCGTGGGCGTCACTTGGGTAGATTTGCTTGCTGGGTATTGGCGAGTCATCACCAAAATACCTGTCATCAGTGTGGTCGCTGCAACAAGGCCTTTTAATAGTGTTGTGCTGTTTAATTTAAAAAGTTTCATGATAGATTCCTATTTATTATATTTATTTAGTTATTATTTTAACTTAAAAAAGGTTTTTTGTCAAGGTGTTTCGTGGGTACAGCGGTATGAGTGGCATTTTTTTAGTGATGAATGAGCTGTCGTATTAGGCAGGCTAGGTGACCTATATTTGGCATTGTGAAGTGCAATAGGGTAAGTCAAATGATATGCTGATATTGTTGTTCAACATAGCCCATTGTTTTAGAAATGCAATGTTTTAGCGATAGGGTTCTTTGATGGGGTATTGTCATTGACTGCCTTTCGGCCGTGCTTTGAGGTTAAAGAAGACGTTTTGAGTAAATGCTCTATTTCCTCTGAAGTATACTGTTTATTTGGCGTTTTCTTAATGGTCAACATGAGTTCTTTTGCTTTCGCTGAATCACTGACATGGCCAGCACGTATCCAGCCAGCCATCATGTCTTGTTCTGCTTGTGTGAATTGGTTGGGAGGCGTGGCGGGTGTTGTTTTCTCCGGGTGTTGGGTCACGTTGGGTTTTGGGGAAACCTGAGTTCTCACAGCTTTGCTTGGATGTTGTGGAGTGATGGTAGGTCTTTGGGAAGGTGTTTTTGGTTTGTATTTTCTAAGATAGGTCGGTTTTTTTATTTGCGTTTGCTTTGTTTTTCTACGATGAATCGGCCATGACATGATTAACATGAGACCGTATGCGCAGATGGCGATGATTAGCAGTATCATGAGGTTCTTAAGATGATGTAGATCCTTTAAACCTTGGGATAAGGGGCTGAATAGTTTGTGTAGTTTCAGGTCCACAACCTTCTTTAGCTCAATTAAACCTTGGGATAATGGGCTAAATAGTTTGTGTAGTTTCAGGCCCACAATCTTCTTTAGCTCAATGATCTTGGTTGCGCATTGTTTAAAAAAGGGCTTGCTCATATGTTTTTTGGTTGCTTGTTGATGTATTTTGCGCTAAATAGTTTTTAGTGTCAATGGTGTTAGGGGGGCTTATGCTGTGTGACGGCGCTTTCAATCAACGCTTTTGCGCAAGATGATTGATCATGCCTTGGTCCATCATGCTTGTTTAATCATCAAGGGTAGGATGGCTATAAAAAAACCCTGGTTCTAAGAAGCGCCAGGGTTTTTTATGTGCTTTGTTAACTTGGTTTAAATTGAGTTTTGATCTGTTGGGCTTGTTCAGTGTTTAGCTTTCTAAACCATGCTTTGGCTTTTGTTTTTGCTTGGTTATGAAATGTAAGCTTCTCAATTTTAGCTAATCTCATTTGCTCCTGCTCCTGCTCCTGCCCTTTACACGCTTTATCCCAATTCATCAATGGCACCGTTTCTTTAAGTGCTCGACAACGTAAGATGATCGCTGCACTGAGTGCTGTGACTAGAGCCAGTCCCAAACCTACTGTGGCCACAGTGGCGGCGATTTGAGGGTTCAAGCCGTAGAAGTCGGTTGGTAGCATGCTAAGCAATGCTTGATTCATCCATAACTGTTGGATGAGAACGGCAGCGCCACCGAGGGTTGCAGTGATGCCAAGGCCCGCAGTGGTAAAGATTGCGGTGCTTAAGCGCTTTGTGCTACGTCGGTGTGATGGTAAGTGATTGTGGAACGCCTTAACAGTTGAGTCATTTAGGGTTTGAAGGGGGATTCTCAAGGTATGCTTTTTGAGCTCGTCATTCAAGGCCTTGGTTTTAAGCGTGCTACACTTGTCTGCTGCAAGTTGAAAAGTTGACTCAGCGTGGGTGGTTATAGACATCATTAGCTGATCGAAGTATGTTTTAGGCAAGACTGTGGTGCTTTTCTCAACATTATCTTTATGCTCTAGCGATGTCATGACTGCATCATTCAGTGCTGTTGGCATGGTTTGTAATGCGTCAAGAAGGCGGCGTACAGCTTGAGGTACTGCTGCTACTTCTG
>CACKMC010000043.1 GCA_902601155.1 Coxiellaceae bacterium
AGATACAGGGTCACCTGAGGTTCAAGTTGCCCTGTTAACACAAAAGATCAATGCTTTAGTGCAAGATCATTTTTCAGAACACAAAAAAGATCATCACTCTCGTCGTGGTTTGATGCGTGCAATTCGCTTACGTGAAAAAATGCTTAAGTACCTTCGTCGTCAAGATGTTTCTCGTTACAAAGCATGTATTAAAGCATTGGGCTTAAGAGAAAAGAAACACTAAATTAATCATTGAGGAAATACTATGCCTTCATCTGTGAAGACAACGCATTGTGAGTTGTTTGGTCGTACTGTTCATTTTGAAACCGGCCGGATTGCTCGCCAATCAACTGCTGCCGTGTGGTTATCAGATGGGGGGACGCGAATCTTAGTGACTGTTGTTGCCCAATCAACCCAAGATCTTACGCGTGATTTCTTGCCGCTCACTGTCAATTATCAGGAAAAATTCTCTGCTGCCGGTAAAGTGTTAGGTGGATTTAATAAGCGGGAGTCTAGGCCTACAGAGCGCGAAACATTGCTATCGCGCGTGATTGACCGTGCGATTCGCCCTTTGTTTCCAAAAAGTTTTTGTGATGACATGCAAATCATTGCAACCGTTCACTCTTATGATCCAGATGCATTAGCCCCTGAAGTACTGTCTATTTTAGGTGCATCCTGTGCACTTCGACTATCAGGTCTTCCTTTTGAATCTACTGTGTCTGCTGCACGTGTTGGTTGTATCAATGGTGAATTGACGTTGGTTAATCAAAAGCAATTAGACGAGGGAAGCAGCACGCTTGATATGGTTGTTGCGTTCACATCTGATGCAGTGATGATGGTGGAATCTTCTGCAGATGTGTTACCTGAGTCAACGATGCTTGAGGCGATTCGTTTTGGGCAAGATGCCATGTCACCTGTTTTCAGTGTGATTGAATCTTTTTGTCAAGAGGTTGGTGTGACGCCATGGACATGGCGTTCATGTGCAAGTTTGCCAAGCCCATTGCAAACGCAAATTCATGAGCATGCTAAAGCCGATATCGCTGCAGCTTACCAGCATAGTGATAAAACAACCCGTAAGCAGGCTTTGTCGGAGGTTTACCACCGAGTCAAAGCAGAGTTTGTGACCGATCATCATGTGACGGATGAGTTGACACATGATGTCTTAGAGGCAGGGGTTCATGCTGCCATTGCGTCTTGTGAAAAACAATGGGTTCGAAACAATGTGATAGAAGGCAATCCACGCATCGATGGCCGTGATACACGCACTGTTCGACCATTATCTATGAGTGTTTCAGAGCTTCCTTTTGGTCACGGTAGCGGATTATTTACACGGGGTGAGACACAGGTGCTGATGTCATTAACTTTGTCTGGCGAGGAAGGCGCTCAGCTGGTTGATAATATACTAAAAACTGAGAAAGAATCATTCATGCTTCATTATAATTTCCCACCGTTCTCAGTAGGGGAGGTCCGATTTATGAGTGGCCCTAAACGTCGTGAGATTGGTCATGGGAATCTGGCTAAGCGCGCATTGCAAGCGGTGCTGCCATCGCAAGATGATTTTGGTTATACCATACGCTTGCTTGCTGAGACAACCGAGTCTAATGGTTCCAGTTCGATGGCAACGGTATGCTCCGGTACATTGGCACTGATGGATGGTGGTGTACCCATTAAGGCGCCAGTCGCAGGTATTGCCATGGGCTTGATCAAAGAGCAGGATAAGTCTGTTGTGCTTACCGATATTTTGGGTGATGAAGATCATCTGGGTGACATGGATTTCAAAGTGGCTGGTACAACAGAAGGAATTACCGCACTCCAGATGGATATTAAAATTCAGGGTATTACACCTGCACTGATGGACCAAGCCCTTGCTCAAGCACGAGAGGCTCGGTTGCATATCTTAGAAGAAATGAGTTCGGTGATGTCAACGCCAAGAGCCCGTTTGTCAGATCATGCGCCTAAAATGTTAGTTTTCAGTATTCATCCTGATAAGATTCGTGAAGTGATTGGTCGCGGCGGTGCTACAATCCGTGGAATCATTGACCAGTATGGTGTGACCATTGACATTTCAGATGCTGGGCTCGTCAAGGTTCAAGGTATGGATCATGATGATGTTGAGTCTGCTAAAACACACATTGAACAGTTGGTTGCCGACGTTGAAGTGGGTAAGATCTACACAGGTAAAGTGGTTAAAATCATGGACTTCGGTGCTTTTGTTTCTTTGTTGCCAGGTAAAGATGGGTTTCTTCATATATCTCAGATCGCGAATGAGCGGGTTGAAGATATTAACCAGTACTTGAAAGAAGGGCAGGAAGTGACAGTGAAGGCTGTGGAGATAGACAAGCAAGATCGTGTCAGGTTGAGTATGAAAGTGCTTCAAACCTCATCTGCTGAGTCTGATACATAACGATCTTGGTCTTATTTTGTGAAAAAGGCGTCATGTAAGCAATCTGATTGGTTTTTGAGATTTACGTATATTGGCGTCTCTTTTGTTTTTCATTTTCTAACCGCTTTTGCTTTTATGCGCTTCTTTTTGATGGGTGCGCTCAATCATTTGGGGGGCTGGTTTTTTCCGATATGCCGTGGTTTTTTTTTTACGGCCTTGGCTTATAGTTTAGTACTGACTTGGTTTCGACTGTATCCTAGTGGATTAACTGCCTCGGCTTCTGAGTGGAATGTCACGCAAAGTATCGCATTCGTTGGGTATATGTTTTTAATTCGCCCATACATTATTTATAACGGTTTTTTTAGTTTGTCCATTGCCTATCATCAATATTTTAATTTGGCACCTTTTTCGGCCTTGGAACTATCAAGGTTTTTTTGTATTATATTGCCTATTTCATACGCATTTTGTTTGCTTGAATGTGTGTTGCAATACGCAAGTTTGATTAAACCGGCACGTTTCTGGCGTCGCTTTTCTCGCTATGAGCTGACACGTGGGCAGATTGTGATGTTATATGTGACAATATTGGCAATCACTTATGGACTGATTTTTATGATATGTGCACCGACACGTTTAATGCATCCACTTGTTGTGGCGATATCGACCGGTATTGCTTTGTTTTTTTCTTTGTGGTTCACGGCGGCTTTGCGGCCTTACTTGTCCATCGGGTTAGGTGTTGTGGTGCAGGCTGTGGCTACTTACATAGCACTTTATGCAGTTTACCATTCCTTTTTATCTTCTTCCTTTGTGGATGAGTCGCTATTTAGGTTGGTTGAGCCTTATCTGCCATTATTGGTGGTGGTTGCATTGACTGCTTCATTATTGATTAGTACTACCTATGCAGTCACGCATAGTATGTGGTATGAAGATCTTAGGCTTCTTCCAGTGTCAGCTAAGGCATTGCAAAAAAAATCAAATGATAATCCTATTCATCCGTCAAATGAGAGCTTGTCCAGCTCTTTTAACGTTGTGTTAGGTCACTAGTATGGCGTATTACTTTTTGTCTGATCTTCATATTGATGCCATGGCAAATGACTTGCATCAGCCATTGATTAAGTGGCTATCATCTTGTCAGCAAGGCGATAAAATCTACTGTTTGGGCGATTTATTTGATGCATGGCCTGGTCCAGAGGTGATTGATAATCCAGCTGTGCAGCATATTCTAAATGCTTTTCTTCAAGCAACAGCGCGTGGTGTCAGCTGGTGGTTTATTCCAGGTAACCGTGATGTGTTGGTGATGCCAGCGGTTATTCATGCCTATGGTGGGCGCTACATCCGTGAGGCGATGGTCATCGATTGTTATGCACGCCCCACCTTGTTAATGCATGGCGATCAGTTATGTACCTTAGATAAAAGTTATCAGCGCTGGGCCAGTATGGTGAAGAGGGTGTGGGTGAAAAAAATATTTTTGGCGATACCATGGCGTATTCGGTATGCTTTGATTCAGTCGATTCGAAAAACAACACGCGCCTGTGTTCGTCAGAAGCATGCCGCGACCATGGATGTTTCGTGTGAAACGGTCAATGATACAATGCGTGAATATAAGGTATGTCAAATGATTCACGGGCATACGCACAAGCCGGCGATACATCAAGAAATAATGGGGCGGCGCATTGTATTGCCCTCTTGGGATGATGTGCCTTGGGGGGTGTATGAATACACTAAGTCTCATCAATGGGTGCTTGTAACACCCGTGCAATAGCGTCTTGAAATTGGTTAGACCATGGTGTGTTTTGTTCGCAAGCAACCACGGTTTGATACATCAAGGCTGCCAGTGTCATCGGGCCCACGCCTCCTGGTACGGGGGTGATCCATGCGGCCTTTGATTCGCATGCTTGGAACGAAAGGTCTCCCACTACTTGATTGTTGCTTTGGCGATGAATGCCTACATCGACAACAATGCTATGTGCTGCAATCCATTGAGCTTGGATCACGTGTCGTTTC
>CACKMC010000044.1 GCA_902601155.1 Coxiellaceae bacterium
CATGTTTGATATAGGTGTCAATCCATGTTTTTTCTTGTTTAGAAAATCTTTTTTTGCCAGCAGTGAAGTCTGTAAGATTAGGTAGTTGAGCGGTGGGTGAAGGTTCTTGCACACATTGATTAAAAATCGAAGTCAGTGTTTCTCGGCTTGGCTGGTCCGTTTCCGATTTGATTAATGTGCGTATAGTGTCAATCAACTTATCGCTTTTTTTAATGGGGCTACGTGTTGTGATGGCTTTTTTGATGGCGTTTATTTTCGTCTGCAATATTGGATTTCCCGTGTCATATCTGATGTTTTTACATGCTTGATCGATTAATGTGTGTAAGATGCTATTTTGAGCTGATTTGAATAATGTTTGCATGGGTTCTGAGAGAGTCGACATGTCGATTTGCAAGCATGCTTGTTTATGATATGTTGCCATATCTGTGATGCAATGCGCTTTGTCTTCATCAGACATATTTTGGGTCAGTAGCGCCAAAGCCTCCATGTTTGTCGCGGTGATTGCATGAGATATATGATCAGGATGTAACTTATTGTGTTGGTTTAACAGATGAATGATTTTTTCTGCATCCTCTTTTTTTTCAGGTAGATGTATCAGTGCATGATTTAAGTGGTAATTGAGTGCAGCGCATACTGTATTTAAATAATATGCTTTCATATAGGGTTTATTTACTGCTTTCGCGACGTCTAGATTGTTTAAAAAAATACTGGGCATCCCGTCCATTTTTTTGGACATTTGTTTTCCTAAATAATGTTCAATGATAGCGGTGCTTTGTGCATCTGTGATTTTTGTGTTGTCTAACCGGGCTAATTCACCGACTAAATCATATTGTTTTTGCTCAAATGCATGATCGAGTAGTGCCTGGGGATCATGTTTTTTTAGTAATGCTTGAATGGCCTGATTGCTATCATCATCTAAAGGTTTGTGATTATAATGCGTCAGTGATTGTATCCCCATGTCGTCATGCTGCATCATCCCAACCTCGTATAAGATGATACTTATATAGTCGATAAGCAGAGAAATGGGGCTTTAGTTAGGTGTCGTAGCCTCGAGCAATCGCGTACAGTTCTTTCGATTGTGCGCGCGATGCTGGGGGTTTAAAGCAAGTGACTTGCTTAAAATGCTGTTTGAGCCAATGCCGATTGTTTTCAAAATCAGCCCCTTGGAAGAGTTTAATGACCAAGGTGCCACGAGGTTTTAAGCCGTGTTCGCAAAAGGCAAACACGTGCTCACACAGTGCACTGGCTTGCCATTGATCGACTTGGGCATGACCGGTACTGTTGGGAGCCATATCACACACAATACAGTCGTATTTTCCTTCATCTAATAGGGTTTCTTGTATGCCAGTTTCTGTGAAATCCCCTTGCACAAAACGGGTATGATCCAGGGGCTTGATGGGTAAGAGATCACAGCCCACAAGACGACCGCGTGTGACAATGGTCTCAAGCCATTGGCACCAGCTGCCTGGGGCTGCGCCGAGATCTAATACAGCATGATGTGCTTGTATCACTTGATACTTCTCTTGAATGGCTTTGAGTTTATAGACCGCTCGGCCACGATAACCTTCTGCGCGCGCTTGATGCACAAAGGGATCATCATGAAAATTTTTGAGCCAACGGCGGCTTGATTTTGATCGAGACATACACAACTTCTTTTTTCTTATTGTAACGTCATGTGGGGGGGCGATGCAATGCCTGGGTTAGATAGGTCCATAAGATGGGCTCTTCTAGGTGGCATCGAGACCAATCAGGGGTTTTAGAATAGTCCACAGCAATACATTGATGGGTGACAGGATGAATGCGAAGCGATAGATGCAGTAGACGACAGTGCGTTTTCGCCAATGTTTGATGGATAGGTGCGGTGAATGATTGCGGTGGCTCATAAGCGGATTGACTGGCACGGTGCGTAAAGATATGGTGTGCATCAATACAATGAAGATCAATGATGTCACCGATTAAGGGTGCGACAGATAGAGGGGATCGAGCATGGTCAGTGTTGATTGACCATGTCGGTATGGCCCAGCCACATTGTTTGAGTAGTTGCCATTTATAAGTGAGATGATAACGGTAGTGGGCGATATGATAAGGGGTGGCAGGATTGAGAACATTCGGGCATTGGGCCATGGCGGCCACAAAATAGGCCCACAGATCTTGCACTTCTTGTATGGCTTGCTGGCTTGGCATACTAGCAAATAAAGCCGGTGGTAGGGACCACAAAGGACAATAGATACCTTCAATGGATTCAAAGGGGCCAAAAGTATGATGTGTGAGCCAAGGATTCATGTACATGTGATGTGATCGTTGGCAAAGCGTTTCCCAATTTGGCATCCAAACCTGATGATGGTGTTGTTGAAGGTAGTCATGCCATCTATGAAGCCATGGCGTATGCGGGGGCATCAACACAATCATGGTTTTGCCTGATTTTCACACCATCGATGGATGGATTGCAGTAAGCGATGTTTGGGATCATGTTGATCGAAATAACTAAAGCCCGGTGCGGTATTGATTTCTAAAAGATACCATAGCTTATTGACTTGAATGCAATCGATGCCACATAGGGGGACTGCCAGTTTCTTGGCAAGCGATAGGCAGTGATCATGGATACGCATAGGAAGGCGGATAGCTTGCATTTGTCGCTTTGCATCGGGGTGTTTGTAATCGAGTTGTTGACTGTGAATAGCCATCGCATAGGTATTGTGATCCCATGTGTGTATGCGCACATTTGTGCCTTGCATACGAACTTGCAGAAATTGAGGGCTCGAAGCCCATGGCGGTTGTGCCGATGTTTGTGCCAACTGCGGTCGATGGCAGATGGATTTATAGACGGTATAACCCGCGTAACAGTTTTGTTGGTAGCAAAACCAAGACGGCGGAATCATGAAAGGGGATGAGACAGGGTGGAGTTGTTGTACTTGAAAAGCTTTGCTCGTATTTTTCAGATGATCATGGGGACGATTGATGACCGGGCAGAGTAAAAAGTCAAGACAGATCATCCAATACAAAGCCATGGATTGTTCTTCACTGACAGGGTCAAGGCATCGATTGATCACACAAGCGATCGACTCAAAAGCCAACAGTGGCTGATGATTTGAATCATGTATGCCCCAGCGACAGAGCCAAAGTGTCTTGCCAAGTTCAGAGGGGTCGACAAAACGGACAGGGACGCGCCAGTTAAGGGCTTGCATCATTTGTATAATCGGGTCATGACGTGGCCCTGTCAGTACCACGGTTTTCATGCAAGTTGTAAGGGATCAGTCATCGGCAGTGTAGACCAAAGACATTGGTCATCTTTGCCATCTTTACCGTCTTTGCCATCTTTGCTATAGGTTTTCTCCTGGACACAGGGGGGTGATTGTATCATGTTTTTACTCCGGTTTTTTTGCACAATGGATGCACTGATTGATGTGGCTTTGTTCGCTATCGACCCAACCAGGTGCAGTGATAAAGCGTAGGGTACCATGCACATGTGTGTGACGTAGTTTAATGGTTGCAGGGGTGGGGCTGTCTACCGTGATATTGTTAAGTTCGCAGTGATCAAATTGGGCTTGATTACCGACTAAGTGTAGGGTGTGGTGAAAGGTTGAATGATTGGCATGAAGCGTACCGACAATGGTGCCTTGCCCAAGGGTGCTGTCATAAAAGGCACCTTGTCCCATGACATGGATGCGATGGAAGTGGCTATGTTGGCTGGTAATCATGCCCTGTATGTTTGCTTGATCGGTGATGTCACAGTATTGCGTATGCACCAAGCCTTCGCAGATGAGCTTAGCTTGTTTGGTATGCACACAAAGGGTTGGCATCGCAGGGTGGGCGTGCCCTGTCAGGATAGGTAATAAGAGTCCAATCAACATAGTCTTCTCCAAAAGGTGAAGACAGTT
>CACKMC010000045.1 GCA_902601155.1 Coxiellaceae bacterium
GCTGTGGCAAATGATTCATGCTACGGCTTAGGCGCCGCTGTTTTTAGCCAAGACCAACAACGGGCTCAAACGATAGCACAACAATTACAAGTCGGTGTGGTGGCGATCAACCAACAAGTACGCTCTGACCCCACCCTTCCTTTTGGCGGCATGAAAGATTCTGGTTTTGGCCGTGAACTCGGTCAAGCGGGCTTTTTTGAATTTGTACACACACAAAGTATCGTGTCAACTTAAGCTTGTTATTTATTTGCACTTGTTTTACACTGTTATAAGGTAAATTGGGTGAATAAAGGTATGGCGAATACACGCCAACACGACCTGGGTATTGCGGCACGTATCGCAGCGATTTATGCCTTACGCGTATTTGGTTTCATGGTCATTCTGCCTTTATTGGCATTACATGGTCATGATTACCAACATTACAGTGCTTTTCATGTGGGCCTAGCCATTGGTGCCTATGGTTTAACACAAGCATTATGTCAATGGCCACTGGGTTATTTGTCGGATCGCATCGGTCGACGGTCTGTGGTGATCATCGGACTCATCACACTCATCATCGGCAGCCTGCTCGCTGCATGGAGTGATGACATGATCACACTGATTATTGCACGTGCGATACAAGGTGCGGGCGCCATTGGCAGCACACTCAGCGCGTGGTGCACTGACCTCACTGAGACCAAACATCGTACCCAATGCATGGCGCTCATTGGTGGCGGCATTGGTGCTTCATTCACCTTATCCACGCTACTGAGCCCCTGGTTGTATACAACACTTGGCTTATCTCATCTTTTTCTTCTCACCGCAGGCATGGCCGTTTGCGGATTGGGATTGGCCAGCTTACTCCCAAACCCAACCGTACAAGCCAAAGCACCACACCCTACATCGCTGTGGCGTCAAATGCCATTACTTCGCTTATTTGCAGGCATTGGGATTATTCATGCATGTTATACCGCTTGTTTTCTCTTTATTCCGAAAGAACTGACACAGCTTCTACATTGGCCAGCCGCTGATCTATGGCAAATCTACACACCACTGATGATACTTGCCTACACCGTAAGCTTCCCTTGTATTGCCATGGCTGAGAAACGACACAAAGTCGGTCGATTGCTTCCTTGGGCACAAGTTATCCTTGCCCTGTCCATGTTAGGCTTAGTGATGCAAACGCCTGTCTCCTTGGTTAGCGGTCTTGGCTTATTATGGCTTGGTTTTTCCCTATTAGAAGCCATGCTACCTTCTTTAACGAGTCGCTACGCTCCCAGTCAAGCCAGAGGCAGTGTCATGGGCATGTTTAGCACTTGTCAATATTTAGGGCTCGCTATCGGTAGCAGTAGCGCGGGTGTGATTTATCATCATGCAGGCCTTGTGGGGGTCAGTGCAGGCTGCGCCTGCCTTTTGATGGGATGGCTACTGTGGACACTACGACCCATGCGCTATTTGGTGCCAATTCAAGAAGCCTTGACACAAGAACAACAGCAAGCCTTACTCAAAGCACCGGGTGTCCTCGGTATTTTACCCAGTGGACAACGCGATGTATTGACGTTACATATTAATCCCCGGCACTTTCATCATAGTGCTATTTCTGAACATTTAGCTTAAGGAGCACTCGTATGGCACGTGGTATCAACAAAGTAATTCTAGTCGGACATTTAGGACAAGACCCTGACGTAAGGACCATGCCCAGTGGCGGCACAGTGGCTAACATGACATTAGCTACCAGTGAAGCTTGGAAAGACAAACAAACCGGTGAAAACCAGGAACGTACCGAATGGCATCGTTTGGTTTTGTTTAATCGCCAAGCAGAAGTGGCTGGCCAATACTTGCGCAAAGGCTCACAAATCTATGTCGAGGGAAGTTTAAAAACCCGAAAATGGACAGACAAAAATGAGCAAGAACGCTACACCACCGAAGTCACTGTGAATCAGTTCCAAATGCTTGATCGAAAAGGCACCGACCTTAGTCAGCAAGTGCCCACTGGTGGCCCTGCACAACACAGTGCACCTGCCGCCCCTGAACCTGCTGCCATGACATTAAATGATGATGACATCCCGTTTTAATTAAACCATCAACCCAGCGCAAGGAGTGCATGATGCCTATATCGCCTTATATTGACACATTGACCATTGACGGTCAGGACTATACTTACACCAGTCTTGAGAAGGCAGCAACGACCTTAGACTGCCCTGCACTTCGGTCGCTGCCAAAAACCCTGCGCATTTTAGCAGAAAATGTGTTAAGGCATCTGGATAGACCGCAAGTCAGTGAAGCAGATATCCATGCCTTTGGTCACTGGACACATCATCATGGCAAAGAAAAAGCGGCGATTTTCTTTCATCCCACACGCGTCTTGATGCAAGATTTTACCGGTGTCCCTGCCGTCGTGGATCTTGCTGCCATGCGTGATGCCATGCAAGCACTGGGGGGGGACCCTAAGCGCATCAACCCTCACATCCCTGTCGATCTTGTCATCGACCACTCTGTGCAAGTCGATCAATACGGTCATCAGGCGGCATTCAAAAATAATGTGACACTGGAAATGGAACGAAATGAGGAACGGTATCAATTTCTCAAATGGGGCCAACAAAACCTTGATCGTTTCCGTGTGGTGCCACCTGGCATGGGCATTTGCCATCAAATCAACCTGGAATACCTGGGCCAAGTGGTATGGCAAGCCGATACGCACCTCTACCCGGATTCCTTAGTCGGCACCGACAGTCATACCACAATGATTAATGGCCTAGGTATTCTCGGCTGGGGCGTGGGGGGTATCGAAGCAGAAGCGACCATGCTCGGCCAGCCTATTTCACTCAGTATTCCTGAAGTGGTCGGGGTCTATTTGTCTGGCCAATTACCTGCGGGTATCACGGCCACCGACTTAGTCCTTTATTTGACTGAACGCTTACGCGAACACAATGTCGTGGGTAAATTTGTGGAGTTCTTTGGCCCTGGCTTACGCTACCTATCCCTACCACAACGGGCCACCTTAGCCAATATGGCACCAGAGTATGGTGCAACTTGTGGTTTTTTCCCCATCGATGAACGCAGCCTAAGTTATCTCAGCCTCACAGGCCGAAGTGATGCCACCATCCAACGAGTTGAACACTATTGTCAAGCACAAGGCCTATGGCATGACCCCGACCTATCCCATGATTACTTCACGGATGTGGTGAAGTGTGACTTAAACCGTATTGAAGCAGCCTTGGCTGGGCCTAAACGCCCCCAGGATCGTGTGCCACTCGCCAAGGTGCCTGCTGTCACAGAAGAGGCCCTGGCAAACATCACCCATCGGCCAAAAGTAGCCGTTCGTGATCAGGATTTTTCCTTGCAACATGGCGATGTGGTGATTGCAGCCATCACCAGCTGTACCAACACCTCCAACCCAGAAGTGTTGATCGCTGCTGGCTTACTGGCTCGCCAAGCAAGAGCCTATGGACTCACACAAAAACCATGGGTAAAATGCTCACTCGCCCCCGGCTCACGTGTCGTGGTCGATTATCTCCAAGCATTGGGTCTCATCGAAGACCTCGAAGCCCTTGGCTTTTATTTGGTGGGCTTTGGTTGTACCACCTGTATTGGTAACAGTGGCCCACTCGATCCGACTATCAGTGAAGCCATCACCCAAGG
>CACKMC010000046.1 GCA_902601155.1 Coxiellaceae bacterium
GCTATCATTCAATCACCACACTGCAATACTGAACTCGCAAACACCACTTTGAACTGGGCTATAAAATATCTAAAACGCTATCCTTTGGGGTACAAAGAAAAAACACAATACATGGAGATCTTCAAGGCTATCATTCAATCACTACACTGCAATACTGAACTCACACACACTGCTTTGACCTGGGCTATGCAAAAAGAAAAAGCTATGATCGTCAAAGCTATCATTCAATCACCACACTGCAATACTGAACTCACACACACTGCCTTAACCTGGGCTATGCAAAAAGAAGACACTAAGATCGTCAAGGCTATCATTCAATCACCACACTGCAATACTCAAGTCCTCATGCAAAAATGTAAAGATGAACATACTGCGTTGACCTGGGCTATAGAACGTGAAATAAGCTATTCGTGGAGTAACAACTCAGGAAGAAAACAATACATTGAGATCATCAAGGCTATTATTCAATCACCACACTGCAACACTCAACTCGCACAGACTGCTTTGACCTGGGCTATAAAACGTCTAAGCAGCCGTTTTTGGGACTACAACCCATCATACACACCGTACATGAATAGCCTTCGGGCTCTTCTCATTCCATTACCACAATACCAAAACACTCAACTCATACATGCTTCTTTAAAACGTCTAGACAGCTATTGTTGGGACAACAAGACACCATACACACCATACATGGAGATCGTCAAGGCTATCATTCAATCACCACACTGCAACACTCAACTCACACATACTGCTTTGACCGCAGTTATAAAACGTCGAGAAAACCATTGGTGTAGCGAAGACGAGAAACGACGATACATGGCGATCATCAAGGCTCTCATTCAATCACCACACTGCAACACTCAACTCACACAGACCACTTCAACCTGGGTTATAGAAAGACTATACCGCCTAAGGGACGAATGCTACTGGGAGCGCCAAATAACACGATACCAACACATGGAGATCCTGAATGCTATTATTCAATCACCACACTGCAATACTCAAATCCTCATGCAAAACAACAATTTTGATAAGTACACTGCTTTAATCTTGGCTGCAGAAATAAAACACTGTAACCTTATCCAGGTCACCCTTCAATCACCACACTGTAACACTCAAGTCCTCATGCAAACAACTGGATGGGGAGAAAATGCTTTGATGAGGGCCGCGTGTTTTGGTAATCATGCCGCTGTCCAAGCTATCCTTCAATCAAAACACTGCACTAAAAATATACTCATGCACACAGATATATATGGAGAATGTGCTTTGATGATAGCTGCGCGTTCTGGTAATCATGCCATTGTCCAAGCTATCCTTCAATCACCACACTGTGATAAAGCAGTGCTTATGCAGCAAGATCGCAATGGAAACACAGCTTTAATATGGGCTGCACAAGATTTGCGTTTGGACTTGTATGCTAAGACTATCGAAATCATTCTACAATCGCCACACTGTGACATAGATCTACTCATGCATAAAAATTGCGATGAACAAACGGCTTTAGATGTCGCTCATACTCATACCAAACTCATAACCTATTACACTACCGCACTTTCCCCCAAACTAAACGCAGACAAATCCAAGATAAAGGAAGCGTTAACATACGCCATGGATAACAAACATGCACATTTACAACGCCTCTGCGAGGCAAGCCTACTCAATGTTCAATTCGCACTAAATGCATGGAAGCAACGTACACCAAAAGCTTATACACTCGCCCATGCAATCGCACCCTATCAATCATTTTCTGCTCACCTAAACGCATTACTTAAAGCTAGGGATACCAAACTAACGCCTGAAGAAAAAACAGCAATCTTCGATCGCGCTATTCAATTTTCAAATGATTCAGCAGTGAAAATGATCATACAACAATTGACAGGATGGACAACTCGTCACACCAAACAAATGATGGCTATGGCAAGTAAGAGTTTCGACTTGTTAGCAACGATCATAGCTAAATCATTTCATACTCAGAATCATGCATTATCATTTCATACTCAGAATCATGCATTGATAGCGTCTAGAGCAATCATCGCTTCTTTTTCAGACCCGATAGATCTTGTACAGCTTGGCTCCACTACTAAAGTGTATCAATGTTATCACATACCAACACGCATACAACAATACGATGCACGACAACAAGATGCCCACGCTGAAAATGGAACATCACCAAGATCCTAACTCCCGTTAGAAAAAGTGGTGAAACAATTCAAACTTAATCTTAATGATAAGTTTATTGTAAGATTAGCGTATAAAGCACTGCCAACCAATCATGAAAATTTTTGATGAAAATGAATGATTTCTAGTATATTTAGGATCTTCAGCATCTATATAACCGTTATTGACTTCATCATACTTTGAACGATTTAAAGACCTTAGAAGCATTCAAACCTTACTTTCAACAGGGAAGTTACATCGTCATAAACGCCTTCAAAAAGTAAGAATCATTGACAAAAATCAAATAATAAATTATGATATGAGTTTTGAAAAGTAAAAACATATAACAGTACGCAATAGGAAATATTCAAAAATGAAGAGACACTATCGCCTAGCAGAAAATTTGCATAACCAGCTCACAAAGCACGGCCTCATGTCATATTATAGATATCTATATGCCAGAAAGAAAAGCGCATCACAATATCAAACCTTTGCTTATATCCTAATTAGCATCATCGTCACAAAAATATTGATGGTTTCTTTACCGATACTCATACCATTTATCGCAAAAGGATCGGCGTTTCTTCAACCGGTACTATGGGCACACACTTTAAACATAAAAATACCTTTATTCTTTTTCTTGATCAGTATAACGACCACTCTTGTGTCTTATATGATCTACCAAAAGCATCTACCTCAAAACGTATTCAACCAATGTATGGCAATCGTTCTTAAACGACCCAATAAAAATGGTAAAGCACCATTAATACAAGCTATTTATGATAAAAATGTGGGCGAAGTGGAGAATATTTTAGCACACCCCTCTTGTAATCAATCAGTGGTTACAAAAACTACAGAGAAAGGGTTGACAGCACTACGCATTGCCATTCAATGCAAGAAAAAAAACATTGTCGAGATGTTAATAAAAACCAAGTATTACGATCAACACACACATGATGAAAAAAGGCGTTGCAAGGCTTTATTTGATGCAATAACCGATTGCAACACAGCAAAAGTTAAAGAAATACTTGATATGCCTTTTTACATCATAAATCCACTTAACCAAGAAGATCAATATGGGAAAACTGTTTTAAGATCGGCTATGAATGTTTTTGGGCTAGCACAAAAAAGAACTCGTGGTTGGCTAGGTCGATGGATACGAACACCTAAATCCCAAGAGGTGTTTGTAATCATGAAAACAATGCTTCTATCACCATACTGCAATACTCAAGTCCTCACGCAAAAAAGTCAAGATGGACACACTGCTTTGACCTGGTTTAAAGAAAGTCTAGAAAAATGTTCGCCCTATGCAAGTAGAAAATACTTGATGCCCATCAAGGCTATCATTCAATCACCACACTGCAATACTGAACTCAAACACACTATTTTGACCTGGGCTCAAAAACGTGT
>CACKMC010000047.1 GCA_902601155.1 Coxiellaceae bacterium
TTGATGCCGATGATTTAGACGAGACACAAGGCTTTTTAGCATGGTTAGTTGAATACTTTACTTTCATGGGGTATCGCGAATATACCGTCAAAGGTACAGGCAAAAAACTTGCGCTGGTACACGATGGCATTTCAGGTCTTGGCGTCTTAAAATCAGATCCTAAGCATCCTAAAAAAGTGACACGCTATTATGCTGACCTGTCACAAAAAGCCAAAGAACATATGACGTCAAAGTCATTGTTGCTGATTGCCAAAACAAAAATGCCTTCGACGGTGCATCGTCCTGTGTATACTGATCTGATTTGTATTAAACGTTTTGATGAAAACAATCAATTGATTGGTGAACGGCGTTTTGTCGGCTTATTTACCTCCGACGCCTATGACAGTGACCCAAGTCGTATTCCTGTTTTGCGTCAAAAAGTTGATTATATTATTCAGCGATCAGATCTTTCACCCCATGGTTATAGTGCCAAGCAACTGGTTAATTTCTTGAAAACTTTCCCACGCGACGAATTATTTCAATTGGATGTGGATACATTGTATGAAGTGGTGGCGCAAGTACTTAAATTTCACGAACGCCCAGTAACTCGCGTGTTTGTCTTGTCTGATAAATTTGAGCGTTTTTATACGGTACTCGTGTATATGCCACGTGAAAATGCCACACGAACTCAGCGAGAGGCGATTAAGCAAGTGCTTTTGGAGGCTTTAGGTGGGGATGAAGTGGTGGAAGAAAATTATCACGGCAATGAATCTATTCTCATACGATTGCGTTTTGTGATTAAATGTAGCGAGGTCAAAAAAGATTATGATACCAAAGCACTGGAATCATCCATCGAGGCGATGGCTGTCACCTGGCTTGATCGTTTGCGACTGTGTTTAACCAAGACGCATGGTCTTGCCAAGGGACGTACCATGGGCGCGGCTTGTGAATCCATGTATCCTGCCAGTTATCAAGAAAAATACACCGCACAAGATGCAGTCAATGATTGGCACAGTTTGCTTGCTTTGTCGGAACGTCAGCCTTTGGTGGTTCGTTGGGATTATCATGAAGAAGCTCAAGAAGTGACATTAAAATGTTTTGAATCAAGCAAAAGTCGTTTTCAGTTATCGCCCACATTATTGTTACTAAGACACTTAGGGCTACAGGTCAAAGAAGAATTGCGTTATCAACTCAATGTGTCTGATCAATCACCTGTTTCGCTTTCGGCGTTTATCTGTCAAATGGATACCCCCGTGGCCTGGCCAACACGTGAGCCATTGATGACAGATGCTTTGATCAAAATTGATGAAGGGATTGTTGATAATGATGAGTTAAATACACTCATCCTCACGGCAGGGATACCCTGGAAACAAGTCGCTGTTTTGCGCGCGTATGCCAAATACATGAAGCAAGCTAAATTTCCAGTGACGGAAGGCTCAGTGTATGCGACTTTGTTACGCTATCCAGAACTTTCACATCATTTAGCCACGCTTTTTACCCAACGATTTGATCCCGATCTGAAGGCACGTAAGCGTAAAGTGAATGAAACCACCAAACAACTCGTCGATGCCTTAGAGCATGTACAAAGTTTAGATGAAGACCGCGTATTTCGTCATTATATGGCATTGATTCATGCGACATTACGATGTAATTTTTATCATCAAAAAGTACCCGCCCCAGGTTTATTTGTGTTTAAGTTTGATTGTCATGCCATCCCCTCATTGCCACTTCCATCACCGATGTTTGAATTATTTGTGTATTCACCTCGTGTGGAAGGGGTTCATTTGCGAGCAGATCGTGTGGCACGTGGTGGCTTACGTTGGTCTGATAGACGAGATGATTATCGAACTGAAATTCTTGATTTAATGAAGACCCAGCAAGTAAAGAATGCCATTATTGTGCCGCATGGTGCGAAAGGTGGCTTTTTGGTGAAAACACAATCAGCAGACCGTGCTTTCATCCGTGAAGAGGGCGTGGCGTGTTATCAGTTATTTATTCGTGGCTTATTGTCGTTAGCAGATAACCAAGTGAAAGGCGTGGTGACGCAACCACATGATACAGTCTGTTATGATGATGAGCCAGATCCTTATTTTGTGGTGGCAGCGGATAAAGGGACCGCAACTTTTTCAGATCATGCCAATGCGTGTGCAGATGAACGTGGTTTTTGGTTGGCTGATGCCTTTGCATCAGGTGGATCATGTGGGTATGACCATAAAGCGATGGGGATCACTGCCAAAGGAGCATGGAAATCTGTCGAAGCCCATGCGCATGCCTTAAATATGCCTATGCAAGAAAAGCCTTTCACGGTAGTAGGTATTGGTGGCATGGAAGGCGATGTCTTTGGGAATGGCATGTTATTATCTCGTCAAATTCAATTGGTGGGCGCATTCAACCATTTGTATATTTTTGTCGACCCTACCCCAGACGTCCGTAAGAGTTATGCAGAGCGTGAAAGGCTTTTTAATTTACCCGGTAGTTCTTGGTTAGACTATAAAGCCTCACTTATTTCAAAAGGTGGTGGTGTTTTCCATCGCAGTGATAAGTCCATTGCAATCACAGAGCCTATGCGACGAGTATTTGGTTTGCGCGAAAAGCATATGACACCCACGGCCTTGATTCGTGCCATGTTGAAAGCCAAAGTGGACTTATTATTCAATGGGGGCATTGGCACTTACGTGAAAGCATCCCATGAGACGCATGCTGAAGTGGGTGATCCCGTGAACGATACATTGCGTATCAACGGTTCTGAATTACGTTGTCGTATGGTAGGAGAAGGGGGTAACCTAGGCTTTACGCAAGCGGGGCGTATTGAATTTGGTTTGCAAGGTGGTCGAATGATTACGGACTTTATCGATAACTCAGCGGGTGTCGATTGTTCTGATTATGAAGTGAATATAAAAATTGCACTCAACCAATTAGTGGAAGAGGGTACATTGACCATGGTGCAACGAAATCGCTTGCTTGCATCCATGACTGATGAGGTATCAGCCTTGGTGTTGGCGCATAACTGTCGTCAAGCTGTTGAGTTAGATGTGGCGCATGCTTTGTTACCTGATTATATTGGGTATTACCAAAAATTTATTGAATACGCGACCAAATATGGTGGTCTAGATCCAGAGCTTGAAGTATTGCCTTCCCCTGCAACTATTGAGGAAAGAAGGGCTGAGCACGGCCAATCTTTTGTGCATTCAGAACTGGCTGTTTTGCTATCCTACAGTAAAATCATGCTCCAACGACAGTTACTTGCAGATTTTAAAGAAGATAATCATGATTTTGATGCGTTCTTGTATGCCTTTTTTCCGGCAACCTTATTGAAAAAGCATCAAGCCATCATTGCAAAACATCCACTTCGTGCGGAGATTATTACAACGCAGCTCAGTAGTCAGTTTGTTTCGGACGTGGGCTTGACTTATATGCAGCAGATGCAAGCAGAGCATGATATTTCCGTCTGGACCGTGATGCGTGCCTATCTATTTATACGCCG
>CACKMC010000048.1 GCA_902601155.1 Coxiellaceae bacterium
ATTCGTTGCGTGACTTTATATGGTGGTCAAGATTTTCGTATTCAACTCAAGGCACTCAAAACACCACCCGCTATCTTAGTAGCCACACCAGGTCGCCTGATGGATCATATGACACGACAAACTGTTGACTTATCTAAGCTTCAAACCATCGTGCTTGATGAGGCCGATGAAATGCTTAATATGGGCTTTCTTGAAGACATCACCTGGATTATTGAACGTTGCCCCGAAAACTGCCAACGCGCCTGTTTTTCCGCAACCATGACCCCACCTATCGAAAAACTCACGCATCGCTACCTAAACAACCCCGAAGTCATTCGTATTAAACCGGCCAAAACAACCCAAGCCTTGATCACTCAAACTTATGTACAAACTGAACAACGCCATAAACGCATTGTTCTGGAAAAACTGCTGCTCACCGAAGAAACGGAAGCTGTTTTGATTTTCACTCGTACGAAGACTAGCGCCTCTGAAATTGCCAGCCATCTACAAACGCAAGGGTATCGTGCCAGTGCACTGCATGGTGATATGACACAGCCACTGAGAGAACGGGTGATTCAACAAGTGATGAAAAAAGCAGTCAATATTTTGGTGGCTACCGATGTCGCTGCACGAGGTCTTGATATTCAACATATCTCACATGTGATTAATTTTGACCTACCCACCGAACTAGAAGCCTATACACACCGCATCGGACGAACCGGTCGCGCAGGCAAACAAGGTAAGGCCATTTCTTTTATCACAAAACGTGAACAAGGCGCCTTGCGACGATTTCAAAAGCGTCATGCTATCGATCATTGCCCTCCTCCGAGTGACGAAGCCATTCTTCAGCACCAAAAAGCACAATTTCAAACCAAATTGGAAGGGGTTGTATCGCGTAGTAAACGGCTTGAGCAAGCGAAAAAAGATTGTCTTGAACTGCAAGAAGCCTGCCAATGTGATGCCCAATCTTTGGCTGCTGCACTATTAGTATTACTCAACCCTATCACGCCTCTTCCTTCAACAAAAAACGCCTCATCTGGTCAAAAAGACAAGAGTCGTCATCGTAGTACCTCAAACAAACGACAAAAACCTTTTCGCGCTCAATCTAATGATAGACAGCATCGACGAGAAAAGCCGCATAAACATTATAGTCAAGAAAAAAGAGACAGAGGACCATCTCAGTTCAAAAAAAGCAAACCATCGGGGAAATCAAACGCTTTTAATCGAGTCAAAAGAAAAGAAGTCACCACATAACTCTTTTATATACGCTGATCATCACCTTATGGCAAGCTTCGCAGAATAAACAAGTCACCCGTATTATTCGTCAAGGTTATGATATCATTAAAAAAACTTGTATGACTTTTCTAAAACACGTGTTAAGTATTGCTGGGGTGGGTTTATCGCTCAGTATTCTCACCACCATGATCATATACCATGCTTCACAAGCATTCGCAACAAAAGCCTCGCATGGTGCTTTGTCGCACCACGATGAACAAGACAACGGCATGACGCATGGGATAAAGCCTTCATAGCCCTATTGAATTCGCCATTTTTCAGGCGATGTATTTCTTAGGACATCGCCAAGCTGTGTGGATCATATCTCATCAAAATCTATCCCAAAATAGGCATAAAATAAGCTGGCTAACTGCCGCTTAATTGATTAGTATAGTGTCATGACTGACGCACTTTATGTACACCAAATTTCTCATACCTATGCAAACGGGTTTCGTGCACTACGGGATCTAACACTACGTATTCCACAAGGCTCTTTTTTTGCCCTACTCGGCCCCAATGGCGCAGGAAAAACGACCTTAATTGACCTCATCACAGGTTTATCACGACACCAGACCGGACAAATCAGCCTGATGGGAAAACCGCTATCCGATCAACAATCTCTTTTTGATTTAGGGGTCGTACCTCAAGAAATTAATTTCAATATTTTTCAAACCATTGAACAAACCCTCTACTATCAGGCTGGTTTTTTTGGTATCCCCTATGATTCAATTCAAGATAAAATGCATCATTATTTGGCCGAACTTGATCTTCTAGATAAAAGAGATAAAAAAGTATCTCAACTCTCTGGTGGCATGAAACGCCGCCTAATGCTTGCAAGAGCCCTTGTGCATCAACCCAAAGTCTTGTTACTTGACGAACCAACCGTGGGTGTTGACCCCCTTCTTCGCCAAAAAATTTGGGCATTACTGCAACGCCTTAATCAAGAAGGTATGACCATCTTACTCACCACCCATTATCTCGAAGAAGCAGAAGCTTTATGTCAAGATATCGCCTTCATTCAGCAAGGGTGTATTCCCTGTCAAGGTCGATTAACTGATCTAATCAGATCACACAATAAACAAAAAATTGCGATTCATCTGGGCCCTAAACACCCCACTATTGAGACACTACCGTCAAACTGGCAAACACTGTCTAAAGGCGATAGCGTTCATTATGTTTCTTTAGATCAAACCTTATCAATTGACGCCATCAAGCAAACCCTCCAAAAGATGGGTGTTCACTTTGACGCCATTGAGAAAATGCCCCCATCACTTGATATGATTTTTTTCGATTACTTTGATCCCGAATCCACATCACGCCTATGAACAAACACCTCGCACTATTGACCCTCACACAAAAAGAATTCATACGCGTACTGCGTACTTGGTCTCAAACACTGGTGCCCCCTTTGATCACAACCAGTCTTTATTATCTTATCTTTGGTCATATTATTGGACAACGTATTGGCATGGTAGATGGTTATAGCTATGGCGTATTTATCCTTCCAGGCCTCACAGCCCTAGGCGTGATGATCAATGCCTATAGTAATGTAAGTAGCTCACTATTCATTGAGAAGTTCCAAAAAAGTATCGAATCTTTACTCACCTCCCCCCTCTCACCTCAAGCATTTATTACAGGATTTATGTTGGGTGGTATTTTTCGTGGATGTGCTGTTGGCGTCATCATCACAATACTTGGGCTTTTATTCACGCATAGCCCCATGTACCACATCGTGTATTACAGCATACTCTTGGTCTTGATTGCCACGACTTTTTCATTGCTTGGTTTCCTTAATGCCCTGGGCGCTCGAAAGTTTGATGAAATAAGTTTTGTCCCTACCTTTGTCTTAACCCCACTCATCTATCTAGGCGGTGTTTTTTTTCCGATTGATACCTTGGAAGGTGCATGGCAAATACTGGGCCACATCAACCCAATCACCTGGATGATTCTATGCCTTCGTGAAAGCCTACATGCA
>CACKMC010000049.1 GCA_902601155.1 Coxiellaceae bacterium
GGTATTTTGTGACAAAGTTAAACGTAAGCGTTTTGGGGTTATTTGACGATATTGATAATCAGGCAGCTTGTGATCGATTATTTTGCGAAAATGTTTGATATCTTCTATATTTTTTGCATCCACTTGTACCGTGCCTTGTGATTTTGTTTCAAGGGTCACATGAATATTTTTTTGAGCGGAAAGGATTTTCTTTAGTTGAGTCAGTGCAGTGACTCGTTTTGTTTGTAACACAGAGTCCGTGTCAACGGCTAATAGTAAATGGACGCCACCACGTAAATCTAAACCCAGTTTCATGGGACTGGCTCCCAAGGCTTGTAACCAGTGGGGTGTATTGGGTACAAGATTCATGGCCAACGAAAAAGACGATGGTAGAACAGAGGCTAGCTTCTCTTTAAGGCGAAGTTGTTCTTCAGGGTTTCTGACACGAATACTCAGTTGTTTCGCTTGAGTATCGATTCGATAAGCCTTAAGATGCAGCGATTTTGCTTCATTATTCACAAGCTGATGAATATAACGAGGGATGTTTTGATGGTCCTTACGTTGTAACTGTACAGCAGGCTGTTCACCATAAAAATTAGGTAAAGCATATAATCCACCCAATAATGTGATAAAGGAAACCAGCAAAAAGCGCTGTTTAAGGGTTTTCATGCCTTAGTCCTTGAATGTTCCTTTCGGAAGAATTTTATGGATATGTGATCGCATCACTTGTAGGGTTTGAGAAGAAGATACTTTCACGCGTATAATTTGCTCATCTGCGTGAGCTACTAAGCCAATGACGCCATTACTTAGCAACACTTCATCCCCCTTATCTAATTTTTGTTGCATGGTTTGCTGTTCATTTTTTTGCTTTTTTTGTGGTCGAATGATCAAAAAGTAGAAGAGACCAATAAAAGTTAATGTCATGGGCACCATCGACAAAGGGCTAGCTTCTTGGTTTGGGCTAGCGTATGCAAGAAGAGGGCAAAGAATTAAGAGCATAGAGTAGCGCATACGATGAATCCTAATGAGAATGCCTCACATTTTATAAAAATATGGTGCATTGTGCAAGCATGATTTGATCATGTGATGGGCTAATTATGTACATAAGATGTTGAATAATCCGTTCATTTGTGATGCATTATCATGATGCAACATGTGATCAATGATGATAAAAAGTTTGTTTTTTTCAAGGATATACTAGATCATTTATCTTATTTTATGGGCATTTTAAGTATGAAGGTATATCAACCGTTTATTTAGGTTTTTTTATAAAAGTTGCATGGATGTCGCCTTCTTTGCCATAGTATGCATTATTATTCGATAAAATAAGCGGGTAAACAGGATGCTTTATCGTGCCAATTAACTATTGATTAAGTGCGTGATGCTTTTCAACCTATGCTATATCGCAGTTTGTCCATGCGATATAATCAACATTGCAATGCCCCATCATTGCTATGATGGTAACAAAAGCAGATAGATTCTTGGCTGTTAGTACAGCACATCCTATCTTTTTCGAGCCATGACCATGAACCAGCATCGCCATATCTTAAGGGTCGAAAAATAACATGGTGGATGCGTATACTTTTTAGTAAATCATCTACTTTGTAGACGTATGGCTTTGAATGATTGTCTCAACAACTTTAAGTGTTCCTTGTTTTTGATGCAGCTTTATTTTGTTGTAAGCGGATGTGCTATTAGGCAAAGGGCTGGATGGCATGTTTGTAATGGATGGAAAAAAAACACTTGAAAAATTTACAGGCAGTTCTTCTGTGTTTGCTCTATTTTTGGCTGAGCATCCTTTATTCATAGACTCGATTATCGCAACGCCGTTCTTTTTTTGTACTGCAGGGTCAAATGAATCGGAACAATTGAATTGCACTGTTGACTTATCTTGGCTTGGGTAGGCGTCTTGAAATGTCGAATGGCGTGGCTTTTGATTGGGGTGAATCATGCTTTTGCATTGAATAAAGAAGGCAAGAAGCAAGATAATAGATAAACTGTATCCTAGGTATACCAAAGCGGTGCTATGTGTCCCATGATATGCATAACGTAATTCTTGGGTGGATATACTGGTGATAAGTGACATAAGCAGTAATAACCATAGTACATGGATAGGTTTTTTTTTCTTTATGTTGCATTTATCATCCAATACCCTTCGTTCTTTGTTTTTTATGTTGAATTTGTCTTCCAATACCGTTTTGAATGCATTATATTCTTTGAATAAGCCAAAATGAATACTATCAAATGTATCCTGTGAAAAATAACTGAGTGCCTTTTTCCATGTCATGGCTATTTTGCCAGCGTCATGCCCAAACACACCGCAGCCCCAAGCACCCAAGACAAGATGTTTGGCTCCATTTTTTTGAGCAGTTTCTATGATATTTTAGCAAGAAAGCAGCATGAACTCTTCGTAGGTAAACGCTTTAAAACACTCTTTTTCCTGTTTGTTTTGATGATGCTTCAAATATGTGCTTAGATTTTCCCCAGATGAAGGTGCTGCGGCTGATATGACATCAATATTCAGTGTGCCATGACCCTTTATTTGATAAGGAATGTTTTTACTGTAGATGCCCCCAGTTATAGGCCATGCTGTCGTAAATGTTAATGCTTGTGTGTCAATCTCAAGATGCTTTGTTCCAAAAAAAACAGAAAATAGTGGGATTTTTCTAGCAAGTGAAGCCTCTTGTGATCGAGAACCTGAAAATACAGCACCACCACAAAGATTGGTTTCGTTGGCAAAATTCAAGATTGCGACTTTTGTCATGTTATTTTCTTTTCAAAAATATATTGTAGTAAAGTATGAAGGATTTTGCAAATGACTTCTTAAAATAAAGGTTATGGTGAGCCTTAGAAGCTTGCTGCTTTAAGTCGTATAGCTTGAGACATTCTCCCATGCCAATAATTGTTCAT
>CACKMC010000050.1 GCA_902601155.1 Coxiellaceae bacterium
AGAAAGGTGAGATACGACGAGAGCCTCGCTCCATCACGGCTTGATGGTT
Organism: Coxiellaceae bacterium; assembly: GCA_902601155.1. GTDB lineage: Bacteria > Pseudomonadota > Gammaproteobacteria > Comchoanobacterales > Comchoanobacteraceae > CACKMC01. The sequence continues at coordinate 50 of CACKMC010000050.1, forward strand.
ACGCTCAATCTCAGAAAGTCCGCCAATGCCTGAGCCTAATGCGACCCCTACTCGTTCTTTAACAATCTCATCGGAATCAAGGCCAGCCTGCGTCACGGCCTGTTGTGCGGCCAAGACGCCATACTGAATAAATGGATCCATTTTTTTCAGTGATTTAGGCATGGCATCAAAGGCTGGTGCTTTCGTATCCACCATACCTGCTATTTTGACACGCAAATCATCTGGCGCATCAGGTATTAGACCAATACCACTTTTGCCTTGGCATAGTGATTGCCAAAATGAATCAACATCACAGCCTAAGGCGCTTATCACGCCTAGACCTGTGACAACGACACGCCGTTGAGTCATAGTCTTTCCTAGCTGGTAGAAGCTTCCTGATTAGTCGCAACAAAATCAATGGCTTGTTGAACTGTCGTGATATTCTCTGCTTCTTCATCAGGAATATCAATATTAAATTCTTCTTCTAGCGCCATCACAAGTTCGACGGTATCCAAGGAATCAGCCCCTAAATCTTCCGTGAAAGATTTTTCAGGTGTCACTTGGCTTATATCTACACCAAGACGCTCTGCGATCACTTCTTGTATTTTCTCTGCGGTTACTGTCATCATTATGCTCCTTTAAACTTAAAGATAGGTCCGTTGCATTCACAACTTGAAATTAGACTACACCAGAGTCTTCACAAAAGCAACGATCATCCCCCTCTGTACATACCACCATTCACATGAATCGTCTCACCCGTGATATAGGAGGCATCGTCTGAGGCAAGAAAAAGAACTGCCTTGGCAACCTCATGGGGTGATGCCATACGTCCTAGTGGAATTTGGGCTAAAATGGCTTCTCGTTGTTTGTCTTTCAATACGTCAGTCATCTCTGTTTGAATAAAGCCAGGTGATACCACATTCACACGCACACCACGTGAGGCCACTTCTAAGGCCAGTGATTGGCTAAATCCGACAAGGCCTGCCTTACTTGCTGCATAATTCGTTTGCCCGGCATTTCCCATATGACCCACCACTGAGCCCACATTGATGATAGCGCCTTGGCGCTGCTTAATCATGGATCGAATCACGGCCTGACACACAGAAAATACGCCCGTCAAATTCGCCGCAAGCACGGCATCCCAGTCTTCACGCTTCATACGCATACACAAGCCATCACGGGTAATGCCTGCATTATTCACCACAACATCAAAAGGCCCATACTTTTCAAGACACGCATCAATATGAGCTGCTTGAGTGACATCCAAGACAGTCGCCTGCGCTCCGTCATAACTGGCTTGTAATTTATCGGCAGAGGCCTGTGTGGTGGCTGTGCCGACAACGGCTGCACCTTGTGCATGAAATGCCTCAAAAATAGCACGCCCAATGCCTCTTGATGCGCCAGTGACTAATACTTTTTTCATGCCTTTCTCCTTAATAAACAATCAATGATGCGCCCCAAGTCAGTCCTGCACCAAATGACTCTAATAATAAACGATGCCCCCGCTGAATACGGCCATCTCTGATAGCGGTATCTAGCGCCAAAGGTATGGTTGCTGCCGAAGTGTTGGCTTGATCCTGCAAGGTGAGAATAACGCGCGACATCGGAAAGGATAAATGCTCAGCAACCGATTGTATAATACGCTGGTTCGCTTGATGCGGCACCAACCAATCTAATTGCTCAGCAGTCATACCAGCTTCTGACAGGGTTTTATCCACAAGCTGCGTCAACTGTCGCACAGCTAATTTAAATACCTCGCGACCTTTCATCGCCACCACAGGCCGATGCTGCGCATCCATCTGACCTGTGAGTAAATCAGCATGTGCACCATCCGCACCACAATGTACGGCACCCACACCTTCTTGGGTGTCACGCATACCTAAAATCACGGCACCCGCGCCATCCCCAAATAAGACGCAAGTATTGCGATCTTGCCAATCGAGTACACGGCTCATGACATCCACCCCAACGACACAGACTCTGCTTGCCGACTTAGCCATTAAAAAATGACGTGCCACCGATAAGGCATACATGAAGCCGGAACATGCTGCATTCACATCAAATGCCATACACTGCACACCTAAGGCTTTTTGGAGACGGCATGCGGCACTGGGCATAAAGCCCTCTGGGGTCATGGTTGCCACAATCATCAGATCCAGTGTATCAGGCGAAATATCCGAGGCTTCACATGCTTGTTTGGCAGCCTCAGTGGCAAGCGAGATCGATCCCTCATCCTCTTCCACCACATAACGCTGTTTAATCCCTGTGCGTGTGCGTATCCATTCATCGCTGGTGTCTAATGTTTGGGCTAAATGGGCATTATCAATCGCACGTCGAGGCAACGCGCCGCCTGTGCCCATGATATAAGGTATCATACTCACACACTCCTATTGCGCTTGAAAACGCTCATTAAGCCGGGAAGATACCTGTTCTTTCGCTGCCAAATAGGCAGCATCTAATGCACTCCCGAAACCTTTAACACTGGCGCCACCATGACTTTTAATCACAGTCCCCTGCACCCCTAAAACAAACGCACCATTTCTTACATCAGGATGATAATGTTTTTTAATATCTTGACATAACCATTTGGTAGAAAGCCCTGCGAATGTATGTAACCAAGAACGTTGGCTTTCTTCACGCATCAGTTGAAACAATAAATGCATGGTTCCTTCACATGCTTTCAACACAGAATTCCCCACAAAACCATCGCACACCAAAACATCGCACAAGCCGTCAAACAATTGATTGGGCTCAATGAATCCCACCATCTCTAGCCCAGTTTGTTCGGATAACAAAGTACGCGCTTCCTTGATGGCATCGGTGCCCTTTTCTATTTCATGACCGATATTCAATAA
>CACKMC010000051.1 GCA_902601155.1 Coxiellaceae bacterium
TGCGTACGCCAGAAGAAACATTAGACAAACGATCCATGCATCGTTTTCAAGCACGATTACGTCGTTTTATTCCCTTTAAATCTTTACTATCGCCTGAATATGGCACGGGTATTGCGCTTTTGCCATTCAGTGATCAGGTCTTGATGTATGCTCGGATCATGGGGGATCGTTCCTGTGATTTGGCAACGGTGGCTGCTGTGTCAAAGACATTGGCAGGTTTGTTAGAATTACGCGTGTATGAGCGGCAAGTTAAATCAGTGTCCGTGGTGAACTATTGGCAATTGATTTCACGCGTGATGTTACAAACTGAATACGATTGTACGTTAAGAAACTTAATGACTACTTTGATTGCTTCGTCACAGTCGTCTAATCAATCTACAGAAGCGGTGCTACAAATCTGGTATGATAAGAATAAGCGAGCGATTCAGTCTTGGAAAGCCCAGGTGATGGCATTGAAGCATGATGCTGAGGTTAAAATTGATCCGCTGTTTGTCTTGCAAAAACGGTTGGAAAGTTTGATTTAAACAAGGAGAGAAAGATGCAGTGTTTAGATTTACAATACATGGATGTGAAAGCGTCTAAAATCGCTTATGCCAAGATGGGCGATGGTCCACAGAATGTCGTCTTTCTTCATGGCATGCCCACGAGCTCTTTTTTATGGCGGAAAGTTATCCCCGTCATGGCGGAGCATGCCACGTGTTATGCCCCTGATTTGATTGGGATGGGGCAATCAGGAAAACCATCCATTGATTATAGTATTTTTGATCATATTGCCTATATCGAAGCATGGATGGCGGCATTGGATTTGAAAAATATCACCTTTGTACTTCATGGGTGGGGTTCATTGATTGGTTTTTATTTGGCACAACATTATCCAGAGCGAGTGAATGGTCTTGCTTTTTATGAGTCTCATTTTCGTCCTGTGACGAGTCAGGATATGTTGGCATTGCCCGTGCAAGAATTAATTTTTCTTCTGGGGGATGACGAAGCATTACGACAGAAGGTAATCACGGAAAACTATTTGGTTGAACGTTTGTTGCCAGATGCGATGGTGACCACTTTAACTTCCCGAGAAATGGCAATGTATCGAGCACCTTTTGCGACCCCTTCTTCTCGTTCGGTGTTGCTTCGTTATATTCAAGAATTACCCATTGGTCGTGATCCTGATTCGCCAGTCCTGGCCATGATTCAATCCTACGCAAAATTCTTGTGTGAGAGCGAGCATCCTAAGTGCTTGATGTATGCCATGCCTGGTTTAATTACCCGAGTGGATAGCATTGAATGGGCAGAGCAACATATGAAGCACTTAACCTTGTGTGAACTTGGCCAGGCACTGCATTATGCGCAAGAGTCACATCCGCGTATTTTTAGTCGTTATTTGGCTGAGTGGTATACACAGCACGTACTACAAACGGTATCCTAGGAGTTTTTTATGGACATGTATCTGACTTTTTTGCAACGTATCCTTGACGAAGGCGTAATTCGACAAGATCGTACGGGGACAGGCACATGTTCTGTATTTGGCTTATCGATGCGTTTTGATTTGCGTCAAGGCTTTCCTTTGGTTACCACCAAGCGTGTGCATTGGAAAAGTGTGGTCCATGAGCTGTTATGGTTCATAGCAGGTGATACCAATGTGGCTTATTTGCAAGACAATGGTGTGCGTATTTGGAATGAGTGGGCAGATGAAAAGGGGGACCTTGGCCCTGTCTATGGGCGGCAATGGCGTGCGTGGGAGGACCAAGACGGGCGTATCCATGATCAGCTGGCAGATGTGATCACGCAGATCAAGCAAAACCCTCATTCACGTCGATTGATTGTCAGTGCATGGAATGTAGGGATGCTAGAAAAAATGGCCTTACCTCCTTGTCACTTGCTTTTTCAATTTTATGTGGCTGATGGCCGCTTATCTTGTCAATTAACACAGCGTTCTGCCGATGCATTCTTGGGGGTGCCTTTTAATATCGCATCCTATGCCTTATTAACTCATATGGTGGCACAGCAATGTGATTTAGAGGTGGGTGATTTTGTGTGGTCAGGAGGGGATTGTCATATTTATCTTAATCATATGACACAGGTTAAAACACAGCTGACGCGTGAACCTTATCCTTTACCGTCTTTGAAACTTAATCCAGTCGATTCCTTGTTTGATTATCGCTTTGAAGATATTCATTTGCTGGACTATCAAAGTCACCCAAGTATTAAGGCGCCTATCTCGGTTTAATTGATCTTCTTGTCATGCCACGCTTATGGAAAGTGTGGTAGGTTGTGTTGGAAAACGTTTACAGGAATGCTCTTGTGATAGGGGTATATCTCATGATTTTTTCTGATATTTCATGCCAATTGATTGCATTATTTTTCGGTCATTGGGTCGTGCTTTTGAGGTTATGTCAGGTTTCTCTTTGAGGAAAGAAAACATGAAAAATCGTCAGTGAGTCATGGCATAAACACCTTGTAAAACACGGATAGCCTGATAAAGTTGTGCATCACTTGGCATCTTTGGATTTTGATGGCGGTTTTTTTTCTGGACGGCTTGCTTGGGGCGAATATGTCCATATAATCTTGCTTCAGTGATGGCATCTTGTGGTGAAGTGGTTGAAGTTTTTATCTGAGACGCTTTCACAAGGATGTCGGGTTTGACGCCTATGGCTTGAATAGGGTGGCCATGGGGGGTGTAATAAAGTGCTGTCGTGAGTTTAATAGCCTCTTTAGGGGTGGTGGGAATAATGGATTGAACAGAGCCTTTGCCAAAAGTGCGTGTGCCGAGTGTGATAGCACGGTGATGTTCACTCAGTGCACTGGCAAGAATTTCAGCGCCAGAAGCAGAGCCTTGATTTATCAAGATAACGATGGGGGTATGGGCAA
>CACKMC010000052.1 GCA_902601155.1 Coxiellaceae bacterium
ACTTGCATCGGAAGCGTTGGTGCCAGCTCCTGCTTGTGCGGTGCTAGGTACTCGTGCAACCCACCACCCAACAGAAGCAAGTGCGTCTGCTGATCTTAGTATGTAAACACTATGTATTATGAATTGAATCCATCAACGGTATTGTTAGTAGCTGTAGAAGACTTTTCATCCTGTGTTCAGTGTTGATAAGGGATTAGATGCTACTTGAATGAAGCAATCACTTGGTATATTTGAAAAAGTATATGATAGGCTATGATCTATCAATGAATAGTCTTCTGCTATATGCATCCGATAAAAATGGTTGTTTTACTGGATGGCAAAGGTATTGGATAACGTCATGGTTAGATATCATATGAATCAAAATGATTATCTCTGAGATTTCGATTTATGATCATTGCTTGAAAAAAAATAATTGGGTGAGTAATATAGTGCCTATTATTCATAATAGTTGTGAAATGCAATGTATGATATTGAGGACATGACAATGTATGATTTGAGAAGCAAAAGTAAAGCGGATGTGTTAGCAGCGGTTAGACAGAATGGTAGGGCATTGCGGTATGTCGATGATAGATTAAAAGATGATAGGGATATTGTCCAGGTGGCGTTAAAAAACGATGGGATGGCGTTGCAGTATGCTTCTGATGGATTAAGAGCGGATAAAAAAATAGTCCTATTAGCGGTTGGAAAAGATAGCATGGCGTTGCAATATGCTTCTGATAGATTAAGAGCGGATAAAGAAGTAGTCCTATTAGCAGTTGGGAAAGATGGAATGGCGTTGCAGTATGCTTCTGATGGATTAAGAGCGGATAAAAAAGTAGTCTTGGCGGCTCTTGACGAAGATGAGGTTCGAGGTGAGGCTGACATGTGGATTGGTGGGGTGATAAGAGATCCTTGTGGCGGTTTTTGCGTTAAGCAAACATTGCTGTATGCCTCTGATACACTAAAAGCTGATGAGGCGGTAGTTTTGGCGGCGTTGAGAGTGGATCCTGCCTCTTTGTATTTTGCTGCTAAGACATTAAAAGCTAATAAAACATTTATGTTACAGGCGATTAAACAGTCTGGTCAGTCCTTTAGGTATGTCGCTGGTACATTAAAAGATGATAGAGCATTTATTTTTGAGGCGATTCAACAGAATGCCCAATCCTTGCTGTATGTTTCTAAAACATTAAAGAATAGAGACTTCATATTGCAAGCGGTTAAGCAGAACGGTTTGGCATTGGAGCATGCCAATGATGCATTAAGAGCGGATAATGAAGTGGTCCTAGCAGCGGTTAAGCAGAATGGTTTGGCATTAGCGTATGTGGCACCTGAGCTGCGTGAAGATCGAGAGATCGTACGTTTAGCCATTCAGAACACATATGAAGCATCTAAGTATGCACCTGCACAGTGGCTACCTTGGGTCAGAGCCTGGGCCAGGGTGATCTTGAGATGTAAGGATAGATTGCCAAATCTTACACCAGGTTCAGCTCAGCACGCTTTGGCTGATTTTTTTCAGTTCTATCCAGGTCTTAAAAAGCTAGTGGGTGATATCATGCTGCGATATGCTAATCCACTTGTTGTCGATGATATTGTTGATTGTTCCACACGGGGTGAAAAACAGAGGGCGGTGTTGCTGCCTTCTATGAACAGTGGTGGTACGAACAAGAAAGGTTCTGTCGCCAAGGTGTCCAAGGTGTTGCATACCAGAAGTCAGCCTAATTTTTCTTCTACTAACCGCTCAGAGCAATCATCTAGTTTGGGTAATCATCAGCCCAATGCAGGCGCGAAATCATTGGCAAGTGGTAGCAAGGTGGGTAAGGATTCTGTTAGTTCTCCATTAAAAAAAGATTCATCATGCTCGCCTAATTCAGGTTCAAAGCCGACCTATCGATTACGATGGGCTTTACTTTCTTTGAACATGTTAATGATTGGCCTCTGTGGGGTATTGCAAGCCACGCATTGTTTGGCGTCACGATGGATGTATCATTGTTGGATGTGTCTAGCATCTTTTGCCGTGTTATCGTTTTTATTTGATCGTCTATATTATTGTGGACCTAAAGTGTCAAAGCGTCATGAATCATTAGTCGGGCAGCAACAACTCTCACGATCAGTGATGGCTGCACCAGGGGTTCAACGTGATCATAACAAAGCTGTTCAAAAGTCTTTTGAACAACATGTCAGCTGTGCTCCAGCAAGGTGTGGATAGGTATGAAACCTTGCATCCTTAAAAGTGGTTGTTAAGGGCTTGGATCAAGCGAATGTTTTTTGATGATTAATCTATTGACGACGCGAAGAACCATGAGACTACTGACGTGGGGTGATGTAGTTCAGTATGGTGTGGCTTATCGTGAAACGGCGATCTTACCAGATGTGTTACAACGTTGGTATACCTTGATTCCAAAACAATAGTTTAATTTCTCTCTCCAATACAGTAGTCATACCTTAGTACCAAACATAGGGTTGTTTAGGATGATGAAGATATGACGCCATGGTTATCATGCATGTATGGCTAAAGAAGATTTTTTGGTCAAAAAAGATTGATATTGCCCTTGAGTTGATTTTTGTTACACATTATTACTATGATAGGTTTGTTTAAAGGATGTTAATTTATGCAGTACGCAATATTAGATGATTGGGCCATAGAATCCGCTATAGATAGGGTTGAAAAAGATGGTTTAGAGTTGGAGCATGTTTCTAATGCATTAA
>CACKMC010000053.1 GCA_902601155.1 Coxiellaceae bacterium
GGGTGTGCCTGCATTGGATGCATTCAGTACGGCTTGAGATTCAGGGATGATCCCGAGCAGTGGCACAGACAGTATGTCAAGAATATCATTGACATGAAGCATTTCACCTTGTTGCACACGTTTGGGTTGATAGCGAGTGACCAATAAGTGTTCCTTAATAGGCGGTTTATTTTGTTCTGCCCGCTGACTTTTAGAGGAAAGTAAACCCAACATGCGATCAGAGTCACGCACAGAAGAAACCTCTGGATTGGTGACCACAATGGCTTCATCAGCATGATACATCGCCATCATGGCGCCTTGTTCAATACCTGCAGGAGAGTCGCATACAATAAAATCAAAGGATTGTTGTAATTGAGTGATCACTTCCGTGACCCCTTCTTGGGTTAATGCGTTTTTATCTTTGGTTTGTGAGGCCGGCAAGATATAGAGGTGAGGGCAACGTTTGTCACGAATCAGTGCTTGATTAAGACGTGCATCTTGCTGAATCACATTAATGAAGTCAAAGACAACACGCCGTTCACAGCCCATGATTAAATCTAGATTACGTAAGCCAATATCGAAATCTATCACAACGGTTTTATAGCCGCGTAAAGCCAAGCCACTGGCAATGGCCGCACTGGTTGTGGTTTTTCCCACACCGCCTTTACCAGAGGTGACCACAATGACTTTGCCCATGAACGCTCCCTGTTTTGTGAATGGATGGTTTTTATTATGTAGCATGCCTTTTGATAAAAAACAAGCGATTTAAAACGTTGCAAGCGCTGGTCGATGCAATGATTCATAGTGAAGGCCTGTTTCGGTTCGATGAATGTGCACAGGTCCTTGTTGTAGCATTTGGCTTGGCATAGCGGCGGTCAAATGGTAGCACTCACCGATGGCCACTAATTCGGCCTCAAGTTGTTGGCAAAAAATGTGGCAATGTTGGCGACCTTGCGTGCCAGCCAGTGCTTTGCCACGGAGCGTGCCATAGACATGAATATTGCCGTAAGCGAGAAGCTCTGCGCCAGCACTGACATGGCCGATGACAATCAAATCACCTTTTTCACTGACAATATGTTGCCCTGATCGCACAGGACCTTGATGAACAACATTGTGCACCGTGACATTTTTTCCTTTGGGTGATTGGCGCAAAGCAATGCTGGGTATGTCACAGGTTTCGCTCAATTTTTTCAATGCCTCTTGCGGGTTTAGGAGCGCAAGAATAGGCAGGTTTGCCTGTGCAAATAATTGTTTCAGTTGTGTTAACCACGAGGCATCTTTAGGCGGGGTTATTGCGCTTAAGTCGACAATTAAACCCACGTCTTTTAGTAAGTCAGGTGCTTGGGCAATTTGTGATTGAAGGTGTAAGCTGATATGGCTTAGCGATTCACTGTAAACTGTGATAATAAAAATGTTCAATGCGTGACTTTTTAGGTTAAAAGCAGGGTTCATCTCAACAATCCTTGTGTTAGACCAAGATAGTGTGTCGTATCTTCCTTTGTGATGTCAAATTTGAATTTATCTGGGAAGTGGTTATAATTGACGAGTTCGAATAAGGATGATGACGTGCACCATCGCTTGATTATTTTAGGATCGGGACCTGCGGGTTATACGGCAGCTGTTTATGCTGCCAGAGCTAATTTAGCCCCAGCCATGATCATGGGGGCTGAGCCAGGTGGTCAACTGACAAAAACCACCGATGTGGATAATTGGCCAGGTGATGCAGATGGGGTCCAAGGGCCCGAACTGATGGAGAGAATGAAAGCGCACGCACTTCGTTTTGATACCATCATGCATTATGATCATATTGAACGCGTTGACTTAAGTGAGCGGCCTTTTAAGTTGTGGAGTGGTCAGCAACTTTATACTTGTGATGCACTGATTATTGCAACCGGCGCGTCTGCTCGTTATTTGGGGCTGCCCTCCGAGCAAGCTTTTATGGGGCGCGGCGTATCAGCCTGCGCAACATGTGATGGTTTTTTCTACCGTGATCAAGCGGTTGCAGTTGTAGGGGGGGGGGAATACTGCCGTAGAAGAAGCCCTCTATTTGAGCAATATTGCCAAAACAGTACATGTGATTCATCGGCGTGATGCCTTTCGTGCTGAAAAAATATTAGCCAAGCGTTTGATTGATAAAGCCGAGAGTTCTGAGGGTGTGCAGATTCATTGGAATCATGTGTTACATGAGGTGCTTGGAGATGAGCAGGGTGTGACAGGTTTGAGTATGAAAAATGTGCTGGATGAGTCACTCACGCAGCTTGATTTACAAGGCGTTTTTATTGCCATTGGTCATGATCCAAATACAGGGCTATTTCAAGATCAACTGGTGATGGATGGTGGGTATATTCGTGTCAAAGGTGGTTTAGAAGGTGGTGCAACCATGACAAGTTGTGCGGGTGTGTTTGCAGCAGGTGATGTGGTTGATTACGTGTATCGTCAGGCGATTACTTCTGCGGGTACTGGTTGTATGGCTGCTTTAGATGCGGAGCAATTTTTAGACGCTTAATACTTGAAGTATAAGTATGGTTGTTATGGAATAACAACTGATTGAATGTCATGTAAGGAAATCGATATGGAACGTTCTCATATAAAATACGG
>CACKMC010000054.1 GCA_902601155.1 Coxiellaceae bacterium
GATGCGGGTAAGGTGATACGTTTTCATGAGTCACAGGTTCGAGCTGTGGGCAGAACGGCACGTGGCGTGAGAGGTATGTTGCTTAAGGATCAGCAGCGTTGTGTGTCATTATTGGTTGTACGTGATGACAGTCCTATTTTAACAGCCACTGAAAATGGTTACGGTAAACAAACCCATTTGATGGAATATCGTGTCACATCTCGCGGAGGTCAAGGCGTGATATCCATTCAAGTGACCGAGCGTAATGGACGTGTTGTGGGTGCATTCCAAGTGCAAGATAGCGAAGGGCTTATTCTTTTGTCCAATCAAGGTACGCTTGTACGCATTCCATTGGATGAGGTCTCAACAATTGGGCGAAATACATCAGGTCTTCGTTTGATTAGCTTGGCAAATGATGAGCGATTGTCAGAGATTCAAGCGGTTGTGACATTGGCTGAAGACACTGAAGATGCCACAGAACCTGCTGCAACATAACTTTTATCCTGGACCAGCTAGGTTACCTGATGAGGTGCGTGCACAGCTCTATGAAACCTGGCAAAACGATGGTTTTTCTATGATGGAAATTAGTCATCATAGTGACGAGTTCCAAGCACTTCATGCCCGTGTGATGGCCCGTGTTCGTCGTCTGTTTTCCGTGCCAGAAAATTACCATGTGTTGGCACTACAGGGGGGAGGGCGAACACAGTTTTCTATGTTGGCACAAAACTTTTTACAGACTCAAGCAGCGTATGCCAAGTTGGGGTATTGGTCAGACTATGCTTTGCAAGCGGCCAAGCATTACGGTTCAGTGCGTGTGTATGCGTCATGGGATGGGCAGCGTGTGTGTCAACAAGCTGTGACAGGACCATTTGATTATTGTGTCTATACCTTGAATGAAACCATCGAAGGTCGTTATTTTGCTGATATCCCGTCGCTGCCATCTTGTCCTTTGATTGCAGACATGACTTCGTCGCTAGGTATCGTACCCGTGGATTGGCAGAAGCATGCGATGGTCTTTGCTGCATCGCAAAAGAACTTAGGCATTGCAGGCGTGACATGGGTCATCCTAGATGATTCGTTACTGGCAAAAGCTAACATGGTTGAGGATATGTATGCATACAGTGCACATATTGAAAAATCCTCTCTTTTGTATACACCTTGTACATGGGCATGGTACGTTTCTGATTGTGTATTATCATGGATTGAATCGAAGGGAGGTGTGCATAGCTTTTTAGCACGAAATCAACGGTGGGCCAGTCTTATTTATCAGACATTGACACGCAGTGGTTTCTATCAAGTGCCGGTACCCCATGCTTACCGATCCATTATTAATATGGTTTTTTCGACAGGATCGGCCATGCAAGATAGCCGCTTGCTTGCTTTTGCCAAAACGCGGGGTATCATGGGTCTTAGGGGGCATTCGGTGCAAAAAGGCTTGCGTATATCATGTTATATCGGCCAAACAGAAGAAGCAGTGGATGCTTTATTGACTTGTCTAAAGGATTTTGAGAAGAAATATGGCTGATATTCCGGTAATTGCATTAGATGGTCCTAGTGGCAGTGGTAAGAGTACAGTGAGTGCACGTGTAGCAAAGGCCTTAAGTTGGACGTATTTGGATACGGGTTCACTTTATCGTTGGTTAGCGACGCAAGTGATGCAAGGTGTGATTGATTCACAAAGTTCAGAAGCTGAACTCAGTAGGCTCTTTTCCCAACAGCATTTTTCGTTTATACACAGTGATCAAACCGATTCTGGTTGGGAACTGGCAGAATCAGGACATTGTTGTCAAGGTTTACGAAGTTCAGAAGCCAGCGCATGGGCTTCCAAGCTTGCAGCACGTTCAGAAGTAAGGCACGCTTTGCTTCCCGTACAACGTTATTTTAGGCAGGCGCCAGGGGTGGTTGCTGAGGGACGAGATATCGCCAGTGTTGTCTTTCCCAACCCAAGTTTAGCGATTTATTTAACGGCTTCTGTCGAGGTGCGTGCTGAGAGAAGGCTGCAACAGTTGCGTCAGGCCGGGGAGCATGTTAGTCTCGACGAGTTAACGCAACAGATGATAGCACGAGATGAGCGTGATTCACAGCGCTCGCTGGCTCCGTTAAAAGTCACTGAAGGCGCAAAAGTGTTGGATACGACAACGTTAACACAAGAAGATGTGATTGCTCAGATTGTCAACTGGGCAATGGCATTGGGGGTTTCATCAGGTCGATGAAGCAAAGACAGGTAACCGGAGTTTGACATGACAACAATGACTTTTGAAATGCTTTAGCATATTCTAATGCCAGCCCATTATGTGAAACGGCTTGAAGCACAAATTGCCTATCCGTTGAAAATTGCACATATACCCAATTGAGTGCCAAAGGGTTTGCTTCGATACATTTGAATAAAAATTCAGGGTTATTGCGCAAATCCTCATGCACAAACTTCAAAAAATGTGGCTGTTTAGAGACCGTGGATAACATTACCTCAGGGTCAGATAGCTTGGCCTCCATCTCATCCACACCCATACCATCGCTTTCCCCATCTTCATCCTCA
>CACKMC010000055.1 GCA_902601155.1 Coxiellaceae bacterium
GAAGGGTTGATCTTAGCAACTTGTGCTTTAATGTCTGCAGGTGTGTTATAGTCATTGATAAAAACAGGGGTTGTTTTCTTATCATCTTGAGGTTGAGGCACAAAGAGTGTGTACTGTTTGCTCTCTGTGAAGTCAAGTGTTTTTAACTGTTTTTTTCCGTTGGCAAAGTCTTGGAACTTTTGATAGGTTCCAGCTACCTGCTTATTCGCCGCAACTATTGCAGATGTAGCAAATTTTCTCATTTGGTTTTGGATATTTTTCATAATGTTTTCCTGTGATTGTTAAAGAATCTCAATTATGCCTATTTTTGAGATATTGTCAATACAATTTGTAGGAAAAAAGTCCTTTTAAGTGTCATTTTCTCTTTTTGGCGATCTCGATATTGTTTAAGGTGGAGTGGAGCGTGGATGGGAAGTTATTATCCTAAGATATCTGGATTCAATATGACGTTTTACCTGATGCGCGTAAATTGCGGTGAGTAGCGATTCAGGGGTGTGTTGTGACTAACTTATTCGACAGGTCTAATTTTTCAGAGATTTGCATGTATGGCGAACAAATAAAAAACCCTGGCTATGTTGGAGCATGGCCAGGGTTTTTGTTTAGGCAATGGGATTACTGCTATTCCGCAGTAGGTTTCTGAGATGCAGAAGCATTATCATCATTCTGATTATTGGCTTCTTCTACTTCTTCTATACCTATGGCTGCAAGAGCATCATGCGCCTTTAAAACACGGTTCAAGCGAGTTGCGCTGAGTGCCTTGTGTTCATTTGCTCGTTTGACTAGTACAGCGGTAAAGCCAATGATTGCGCCAATACCAAGCACAGAAACAATGCTAGTCATGACGATGCTGGCTGTTTTAGAGGTGAAATTCACCACTCGTGCCATTTGTTTGCTGAAAAGTCCAATCAAAGCTTGGTTTGTCCAGGCTTGCTTGATTGCAAAAAAGCCTCCTGAAACCGTACCAACCATGCCAGTTAGACTGGTTGTGACTGCTGCGGCTGTTAGGATTATGCTGTTTCTTTCATCACGAATGATCTTCTTCAGTAGTGGTAGTTTATCCTTAGCGATCGCTTGGGTGAGTACTTTGCTAAGCTCAATTGAAGTGTATTTCGCTGCTTCTTGATCCTCACTTTCATCGTCATTTTTAGCCTCGACAGCAAGCACATTCGTTGTACTGTCATGACATAAAACACCCACGGCGCGCTCAACAGATTGATAGTTTAAGAGCTTGTATAATTCGCTGATGTAGTCATGCTCAGTGCTTTTTCCTTCCGCCACAGGCTCTTGCGACACAGAATCGACCTTACTCATATCCTTGTTTTCCACGGCACTCATATCCTTGTCTTCCACGGCGTTTTGAATGCTATAAAAATCACCCTTGTCATCATGTAGGAAGCGTTGATTTTTCTTGGCTACTAAATAATGATAGTTCGCATTGCCGCCTTTCTTAACTCGGGCAATTTGACGTTCGATTTGCGCTTCAGTTGACCCTTGTTCAATCAGCAGGTAGCGATAGTCATAGTGGGTTGTTTCGGATAGGAGGGTGTCTTTATCTGCCTTATCAGCTTCTACAGGCGTGGCAGACAAAGGATTGCGCACTTGGATTAAGCATTGGTGTCCTGCGGCGGCCTTTGCAATTGTTCCGACACCGTATTTGCCAGTGATGAGTTGATCAATTTGGTCTTGGGTTGTATATTTTGTAATTTTACCAGTCATGGTTTGTTCCTAGTTGAAGTAAATTGACAATAATCTAGCACGATTTTTGGTCATTGTAAACCTTTGTTGCGCAAAAAAGGCCAGTTTTATCGTGTTTTCTTGGTTGTTGCGTCACGTGGTTCTATGATATTGCTGGCATATCGGTTAATCATGTGATGGTATTGGTAGTGGTGGAGGCCTTTTAAGTCATGGCAGTTGATCATTAAGTGCTACTGTGTGTATACAAATAAGGCTTGCTTCATGCATAGGTGTTGAATGCATGGCGGCAAATAAAAAACCTGGCGATGGTTGGAGTATCGTCAGGGCTTATGTTTAGGCAATGGGTTTATTCGATGCTGTGTGAGCTGGCGTAGAAGGTTCAGGGCGCTGCTTCACTATATTTTTCATAGGTTCAACACGCTTTTTTGACATTGGAAGCGCTTGTGATCGTTTGATCAGTATCGTAGTAAACCCAGCGATTGCACCAATACCAAGGATTGAGATAATGGCAGTCATCACAGTGCTGGCTGTTTGGGATGTGAAGTGCAGCCCACGTGCCACTTAATTGTTAAAGAATCCAATCAATTTTTGGTTTGTCCAGGCTTGCTTGATGGCAAAAAAGCCCCCTGCAATCGTACCACCGATACTTGTCATGCTCACTGTCAAGAGTGTGAATGTCAAAAGTGGGTTGCGTTTAGAGGGTTTGGTTTTGGGCGGTGGCAATTGATCAATTTGTTTTTGAACTTTTTTTCTGTCAAGGTCTTGTCAAGGGGAAAT
>CACKMC010000056.1 GCA_902601155.1 Coxiellaceae bacterium
AGCCAAAGCCTGTGGTGTATATGCGCATGCAGGCGCTCAAAGCGGCACCTATTCAGCGTGCACATGCACCGGTTCACCATCGTGTTGTATCCACTCATATCAAACGAGTAAAGCCAGTGGTGCGCCATGGTATGCCTGTCAAGCATCATCGAAAACAGCGGGCTAAACACTTGGTGAAAAAACATCATGCAAAGCAGGCCATGAAAAAGCACACTGTGACCCACAAAAAACCGCTTAGAAAGCGATTAACGCATCCTCAGCCCAAACGTGTATTGAGCCCAGTGACCAATGAATTAGCGGATGAGTTGAATCAGTGGCAAGCGAAACAAGCCAGTGATCAACGCTTACGGGATGCCACGCAGAGATTACGCCAAGCGATTGTGGCACATTGGCCTATTCCGCCAGGTGCGTTGGCTAAGCAGTGGTGTCGTATTCATTTGGTTTTAAATCGTCAGGGTCATGTGGTAACATGGTCTTGGTTACACCGCAGTGGGTCTCGCGCATTGGATCGGTCTGTGGTGCTTGCGGTGATGCAGTCACAACCCTTGCCTGTGCCAAAAAATGCAGGTGATTTTGAAGCTTTTCGACACATCACACTGACCCTTAAACCGGAGTAAGTTTATGCGCTTCTTCTTTTGTCTTGTCAGCTGTTGGTGTTTGATCGCTCATGCAGATTTAACGCTTAATATCACCCAGTCTGCCCATCATCCCACCCCCATAGTCTTTGAAAGCACACCAACAACGCATGCCACTTGGTTTTTGGACCGTATTCGTGAAGACTTTCAACACAGTGGTGCGTTTCAAGTGCAAAAAGAAGGGGCCTTGTATCGTATACTCATCGATGCTGTGAGAGGAAAAGATCATACGATCGATGTGCATGTGCGTGTGCAGTCAGCACTTGAGGATGCCGTGCCAAAGCGTTACCATCTTTACGGTCAGGAAACTCGGGCATTGGCACATCAGGTGTCTGATGTGATTTATCAAGAGATTACCGGTACGCGAGGCATTTTTTCGCTTCGCTTAGCCTATGTTTCTCTCCAGAGGAAAGCAGGTTTTCGTCCTATTTATCGTTTGATTGTCAGTGATGTCGATGGCTTTAATCCTCATGCAATTGTCACCAGTACAGAACCGCTTATGTCGCCTGCTTGGTCGCCGGATGGGCAACGTATGGCCTATGTCTCTTTTGAGGGGCAGCGTGCGCGTATATTTCTTCAAAATTTAGCCACTGGTCAACGCACAGTGATTCAAGGGGTGTCGGGTTTGAATAGTGCGCCAGCTTGGTCTCCCGATGGCAAGACTTTGGCGCTTGTGCTCACCAAGCGTGGGTTTCCTCATGTGTATCTTCTCGATGTCGTAAGCCGGCGGCTACAGCAAATAACGCATGGCCGTTTTATTGATACCGAGCCTGCTTGGGATGTCGATGGTCAGTCTATACTGTTTACGTCAGACCGCCAGGGGTCACCAACCTTGTATCGCTACACTGTGGCAACACGTCAAGTGAAGCGTGTGATGATGCGTCGTTATGCCACCCATGCCCAGCCTGTGCCCTCTCGACCAGGTGCGTTTGTTTTTGTTGGGCGTGATGCCAATGGTTTTGTGTTGATGTTGAAAGAAAAAGCATCGCAAGCTGCGCGTATACTATCCCATGATCGTGGGGTGGAATCACCCAGTGTGTCACCCAATGGACAATGGATTATGTATGCCACACGCCATGCTGGACAGGGCGTGCTTGGCATGGTATCACTACATACAGGTGTTCGTGGACGTTTGCCCAGTGGTCTAGGCGACGTATATGAGCCTGTTTTTTCACCGTATGTCACTTCAAATTAAGGAGACGATGATGATGCGAACAATGGTTCAGATAGGTTGGGTTGCTGGTTTTCTATTGTTATCAGGCTGTGGCCAGGTGCAGCAATTTTCTCATCGTATGCAAAGTTGGTGGCATGGTGGCACAGCGAAAACATCGAGTGTGTTGGCGCAAAATAGTATGGCGGTGAGTGAGTCAGATTGGATGCCAGAAAAGAATAAAAATCAGTCTTCTACGACGATTAAATTCTCTTTTGATCAAAGTGGGTTGACCGCGGAGGCCAAGCGTCAGTTGCGCCAAGAAGCGTCTTGGGTACTGGATCATCCTGGCGCCACATTGCATATCACAGGACATACTGATGAGCGAGGAAGTCGTGAATATAATCTTGCCTTAGGTTGGCGACGTGCACGTGCCGTGAGTCGTTATCTTGCCCAAATGGGTGTGCCCGCCTCGCGTACGGATTTAATGAGTTACGGTAAAGAAAAGCCACTTGACTGGGCGCATCGTGCCGATGCTTGGGCAAAGAATCGGCGTGTGGAATGTGCGCATCGTGAGGCTAAAGTCTGATGAAAAGGCTTAGGCATGGCTGCTTGTTGCTGGCACTTTGTGGCTTAGCATTTGGTGGGCCAGGTG
>CACKMC010000057.1 GCA_902601155.1 Coxiellaceae bacterium
AAATATTACATGATTAAGATGCAAGATTTACTCAGTAAAACCCGTAGTCGTCACATTGCACGTCCTCGTCAAGTGGCGATGTATCTTTGCAAAGAACTCACCGATAAAAGCCTCCCTGACATTGGTGATGCCTTTGGTGGTCGGGACCATACCACTGTTTTGCATGCTTGTCGTAAAATTGATAGCCTGATGCAGACATCCAATGATATGAAAGAAGATATCACTTTATTGTTACGACAACTTAACCATTAGGACCTCATCATGACTGACACAGCCACTGCGACAAATCAAGCCATTTTCACCTTAGAACTGAATGCACTAACCCATGCACTGAAACAAATCAGTGGCGTTGTAGAGCAATCACAAATCATGCCTATTTTATCTCATCTTAAATGGTCTGTTTGTCAAGACAAAGTGACCTTGACCAGCACAGATGGCTCTATTTTTCTCACCACACACATCCCCCTACAAGTGGCCTGTGAACATCACGTTGAGTTAGCGCTTCCTTGTAAAAAACTGCTGGATATCTGTCGTACCCTGCCACAAAACAGCAGCATTCAATGCCATTACCATGACCAATGGTTCACCATGAAAACGGATCAAGGTGAGTTCACATTAGCCACATTGGACGTGGTGAATTTCCCCGCGTGCGCCATTGATCCTACACAAGATAAAATCACCATTCCAGCCGATATCTTACACCATGTCCTATCCCAAACAGGTTTCGCCATGGCGCAGCAGGATGTTCGCTTTTTCCTCAACGGTGTTCGTTTTAAAATCACTGAAAACACCTTGAGTATCGCAGCCACAGACGGTCATCGTTTGGCTTTATGCCAACATCAAGATGCCTTGAAAAACCCAAGTGATCAAACCGTCATTCTTCCCCGAAAAGCGGTCAACGAATTGATTCGTCTACTGAATAAACCCACCGATACCATCGACATGACCTTAACCCAAGCCCATGCGTGTTTTTGTAGCGACACATTCACACTCACCATGAGCTTGCTGCAAGGCCAATACCCAGAAGTACAGCAGCTTATTCCACACCATGACGCAGGGCAAAAAGCCACCGTAGATGTGGCACACTTTAAACAAGCACTACAACAAGTCGCTATTTTATCCCATGAAAAGTTCAGAGCCACCGAACTTTCTTTTCAAGCAAACCGCTTAAGCATTTCTGCACACAATGCGCACCAAGAAACGGCGCAACATACGCTAGACATTGAGTATAGTGGTGAACCAATCAGTATGACCTTCAATATTTCTTATCTGATTGAAGCCTTGAGTCGATTAGATGAAGAAACCACCACACTGACGCTACTGACTGAACAACACTGTGTGTATCTTGAAGAAGCGGCGTCACTAGGCCATAAGCAATATGTGGTCATGTCCTTAACACTCTGATGAGTTTACAAAGCCTTTGGATTGATCAGTTACGTAATTTATCTGCGCTTAATCTTGTATTCGATGGCGATCACCTGGTGATCCATGGTGACAATGGCTGTGGCAAATCCACGGTATTAGAAGCTTTATTTTTCTTATCACGTGGACGGTCTTTTCGCACACATCTCAGCCAACCTTTGCTACAACATGGTGCTTCGCACTGGGTGATCCGCGCACAGATAAACCATCAAACCGCTCCTTTCACCTTGGCATTGATGAAAAATAAGGGAGAAAAAACACAAGCCAAATTGAATCATGACGTACAAAGTAGCGTACGTGCTTTTGCCCCCCTTCTGCCATGCGTTTTATTAGACACTAATACACACCGTTTGTATGCATCTGGGCCTAAATACAGACGACAAATGATTGATTGGGGCACAAGCTACCACACCCCTCACTACCTCACTAACTGGCGCCGTATCCAACAAATACTCGAGCAACGTAATCATGCCGTACGCTATCACCTTGAGGATGATCATTGGCGCGCATTGTTAGTCGAGCACAGTGAGCAACTTCATCAAGACCGAGACCACTATTTACAAGCCTTCACCCCCATGCTCACGACATTATGGCAACATTTTTTTCCAGCGTTAGGCCCATTACATTGTCAGTACTACCCTGGTTGGGAAGGTGATTATACGCATGTACTGTCACATAACCTAGACAGTGACCGTCAACGAGGCTATACCCAATATGGTATACACCGTGCTGATTTAAAGCTTACCGTGAATAATCAACCCGTCTATCATGCCTTATCACAAGGACAACAAAAAATATTAGCCTATATTCATGCCATGGCGCATATCCATTGTTTATATCAAAGCACACAAAGCCATATCCTATTATTGATGGATGACTTAGCATCAGAGCTTGGCACAAGCTATCAGCATGCTTTGAT
>CACKMC010000058.1 GCA_902601155.1 Coxiellaceae bacterium
CAGAGATGATAGAGGATTTTGTGAATGGTTTTCAAGCCATACAAGCTAAACGTATCGACATGATTGGGGATCCGAAGGAACGCTTGAGAGAAGACCCCGTGCGATTATTGCGCATCATTCGATTACGTGAAACCCTTGCATTTCAAGACAGCCCTGCCGTTGCCAATGCGTTAAAACCGGCGATTACTTGGTTGCAATCTGTTTCACCCGATCGTTTGTATTTAGAAGTGATTAAAAACTTTCATGGCGGCGCGTCTTGGCGCATATGGCAGCAGTGGCAAACGTGTGGTCTGCTTGCGCAATTGTTTCCTGAGTGTTTAGCCACATCGCATGATCCATGGGTAAAAGAGGGCTTTCGCCGTACGGATGAGCGTATTCGTAGTCGACAATCGGTTAATCCTGCTTTTATGTTGGCCTTGATTTATTGGGGATCAAGAAAAAAACGTGATTGGAACCCTTCTCGGATTCGTGTCCCTTTGCGTGTGCGAGAGCAAGTCCAGTGGATTTGGCGAAGTCATCGGGTTTGGTTGAAACCAACTGAGAAATCAGTCAAACGTCTACGGGCACACCCTAAATTTCGTTTGAGTTATGACGTGTTTTTGGTCGTGACAGCAGATCAAGCGCACCAAGCATTACGTGAAGCATGGCAAGCCTACGTTGAAGATCCTCAAACCAGTCATCTACAAGCTTTATTGCACCATGATGAAGACTAGTCGAGAACTGGTGATTGCATTAGGCAGTAATGTTGATGCAGGGGAAGACAACATTGTTCAAGCTTGTTTGGCCCTAAGGCAGAAGGGGGATTTGCACGACGTTTCCTCCATAGTATGTACAAAAGCCATGACGCCATGCCCCCAATACCATTATCTGAATGCAGCCATTGTATGGCGTACAAGTTTATCACCTATCGCATGTTTGGGTTATTTACAGCAATTAGAGGCATCATTCGGTCGTCAACGTAGCGGGTTACCTTGGCAAAGTCGACCATTGGATTTAGATTTAATTGCTTCGACAAGCCTTATACCGCAACAGCTTGCATTACAATGCCCGCATCCTCGCGCTCACTGTCGTCCTTTTGTGTTGGTGCCGATGCAAGAGCTGAGGCTTCCTGCTTTGATTCATCATCAGTTTTCTCCTTATTTTACTTTAGCCCATGATCCTAGTTTAACGTATCAGGTACCCCAATACCGCATGCGGGCGCGTCTTGGCTGTGATTGATACCAATCGAATGTTACCCTGGTTAAGTATTATTAAAAGCATTTTGGATCGATCGGTTTATTGTGCTGACTCAATCAGATTAAATCAATTAGGCTTACAAGGGGATTGTGATAGCATGTCCGATGACATACGCTAACAGGAGGAAAACGTACATCATGCTTAGTGTCTTAAAAGAGAATAAATCTTTGTCACATGCTATACCTCATTTTGCACGGTACAGTATTTATGACGATCCATCCCATGCGTTTAAGACCACACATCCTTAATCACATCATCCCGACATGGTATCACACACAAAAAAAACGCTGTCGGTGGGTCCATGCCAACCATCCTATTTGGCCTTTTCTTCGTGAATGGTCAGATCATCAGGACGCTATGCTCTCTTTCCAAAAAGGACAAGTCCTTTTTGAACCCATCAAGCAAACTATGTATGGTGGATCATGCCAACAAATCACCCCATTATGGGATCGTTTATGGATGCATGTGATTTATCATCCTATCAGGCCTTGCTTTCCTCATATCATTCACCCCAAGTGTACTCATCTTCAAGGCCCTTCTTCTATCCGTGCTATCACCCAAGCCACACACCAAGCACTGAACAGTGGAAGCTATCACTACTTTTGTCGGATTGATATCCAATCATACTATGCCACGATTCGCCATGACCACTTGATAGCCTGTGTACACGAAGTCTTTGATGATCCCTGCTTGTTACGCTACCTTGAAGCCATTATCACACGCCCCATCGATAAAGACGGTATCCTTTGGACACCAACCAAGGGCATACCCCGTGGTTCAAGTTTATCGCCCTTTCTTTGGAGCACTGTACCTAGGCGCCCTTGATCGAGCGATCACCGCTAAACAAGGCATCTTTTATTATCGATACATGGATGATATCTTAATCCTCACAAAAACAGCTAAGCAATACCGTGCAGTGAAGAAAGCCCTATTCAAAGCACTTGCTTCATTAGACTGACGTTTATCTCGCCACAAATCAAGTTTTGGCGCCTTAGCATACAAACGATTTCATTACTTAGGAATAGACTACGATGCGACGCGAATCCCTCGTAGCCCGGGTATTCATCAGGCACGTGTATCTCTGCATAAGCGC
>CACKMC010000059.1 GCA_902601155.1 Coxiellaceae bacterium
AGCGAATCAAGAGCGCGTCTCATGGACGCATCAGGGTATTGCCTTAAAGCATGCAAAGGATCTGCATCCATGGGAATGGCTTGGGTCACGTGATGCACAGACACCCTTTCATGAGACTTGAGTGCATCGCCAACAAGCGTTTGATCCGCAAAAAAATTGAGGTAAACATTTTTATGCCGTTCAAGCAATGAAAGGCAAGCAGGATATGTTGTCGCAAGACCTTGATCACCTCCCATGCCGTCTACGGCAAGTGAGATCATATTACTCATTGTCAAAGATGGGTTTACCTCGATAAAAACCGTCTTCGGACACACAATGACGACGATGGGTCACGCCGGTTTGTGCATCAATACTCAAAGTGACTGGTGTGGCATGATCATGTGCACGACGTTGACCGCGTTTAGATCGAGACACTTTACTTTTTGGGACTGCCATAATTCTCTCCAGTAAATGGTTCCATAACATGGATCCAGACAGTATTAACTAAAGGACCCTTGCTTGTCAAGAAATAGCCTGAGCTTTCAGTGCAAGAAAGCTCAAAAAACACACACCTTTATGCTAAGAGGATACCGCTTGACTTAAGCAATGATGGATCGCAGAAGCAATGGGGCCATTCCCTGCAATCACATCACCATGACGCAGATAGTCTGCATGTCCTTGATAATCAAAAACCAAACCACCTGCTTCCTGCACCAACAAAAGACCTGCTGCCGCATAACATGGCACAGCAAAATGACCACAAAAGCCTTGCAAACGACCTGAGGCGAGATAGGCCAAGCCTAAACTTTCTGCACCCAATTGACGAAGTGACACCCCCTTTTCTTTCAATGTAGCACGCATGCTATCCACGGAACTGCCCCCTTCTTCCAAACCAATCATGGCACCTTCTAGACTAGTATGCGATGAAATACGCAAACGCTTTTGGTTTAAAAAAGCGCCACCTCCTTTGGTGGCTGTAAACAATTCATCACGCAACGGATCGTATAATACCGCATGCGTTAATTGTCCTTCTATCCAGATAGACAGTGACACAGCATGATGGGCAATGCCATGTAAAAAATTACCGATGCCACTCAATGGCTCAATCACCCAAACACAGGCCTGTGGTTGCACGGCATCAAAAGATTCATTGGCACGATGATTCCACAGGATATGCTCAGGAAAATTTTCTTTTATCACTGCCTGCATGGCATAATCTATTTGCGTCTCCACCGAACTCCACATACCAAAACGCGCATGCTTTTCAACCCGCACACGATCCAGGCGATCCATTGTTTTGCAAACCACTTCGGCCCCTTTGCGTACCGCTCGTGTCGCAATATTTAACATGTCGTCTTCTCCTTATTCAAATGCTCCATGCAAGCACTAGCGCGAAACACGCTCATTTAAAACACGCACCAATCGTTTTGTCACCGCATCTCGTAATTGTGCCAAGCCTTTACCCGTGACACCTGACACTAAAACACGATCTATTTGACCATATTCATCGGAAGGAATCCAGTGGGGCGTTTCACGCAAGCAGTCAACCTTATTATACACCAATAACTGTGGAATATGCTGACAATCAATCGCCGCCAATACTGCTTGCACATCATGAAACCGCCTGTCTTGATCTGGGTGCGAACAATCCACAACATGCAATAATAAATGGGCGTCACGAAGCTCTTCTAATGTGGCATGAAAAGCGTTCGTCAATGGCTCAGGCAACTCATGAATAAAACCAACGGTATCACTAAGCAACACACGCCCTACGGCTGGCAAATACCATTTGGCCAATTTAGGGTCCAATGTTAAAAAAACTTGCTGGTCGGTCGGCACTTCACATTTTGTGAGCGCATGAAATAATGTGGATTTTCCCGCGTTGGTATAACCCACCAACGAAACCACAGGCACACCTGTACGGCGCCGCGTCGCTTTATTTTGCGCTCGTTGGTTTAAGCCTTTTTTTAGACGCTGCTTAAGCGTATGTATACGCTGCCCTACTAAACGTCTATCGGTTTCAAGCTGAGTCTCTCCTGGCCCTCTTAAACCAATTCCTCCTTTTTGTCGTTCCAAATGAGTCCAGCCTTTCACCAAACGAGTAGACAAGTACGCCAACTGTGCAAGCTCAACTTGTAATTTACCGACACGGCTATGCGCTCTTTTGGCAAAAATGGCTAAAATGACTTCATTGCGATCTAACACTTCCCGACACAATGCATCGGTTAAATATTTTTTTTGTTTGGCTGAGAGC
>CACKMC010000060.1 GCA_902601155.1 Coxiellaceae bacterium
CATCATTTAGATTTGGACGATCAAAATCATCAGAATCATTATGCTGCAGATCAAAGTATTAGATATCTTGCTGTATGTTTGCTGTCTTTCACGATGAAGCGTTTCTTGAAGCCATAGAGATTGATAGTGTTTACAAAATTGTTGATGGCAAGCTAAGTTTTTAACGCTCAGATAATTTTATAAAAATCAGATAAAATATGGATGATACGATCTTTTCAAACGGCCTCAGTGCGTTGAAAGGTATAAGTATCATCTTGCTTGTCTTCACGGCAATCCATTTTCACGTGATACTTTTTTCACCCCCCTCCAAACTAACTTAAGCATGGCATCTCATGCATAAAACCAAGCTAGAAAAAAACACCGTTAGATCTGTTTTTTTATCGCCAAATATTTCATATAATAAATAAGGTGGTATCTGCCCCCCCCACTTTCCCACCCAAACCTCACGCAATCAATTGACATGCTTTGATTACCCCAAATATCATGTAAGGAAAAAATAATATGCCTTTGCAATGCCGTCGCGCTAAAGCCGAGGATCTAAGCACCATCATCGCCATGCTTGCTGATGACAAATTAGATCGCACGCGTGAACAAAATGGGAATGAAGTTGCGCAAGAGTATCTTGATGCTTTTGCTAAAATTGACAGTGATCCAAATCAATATCTAATGGTTCTTAAAAATAATGAAGAAGTAATAGGAACATGCCATTTAACCTTAATGCCATCACTAACCTTTTCAGGCAGCACGCGCTTGCAGATAGAAGCAGTTAGAGTCAATTCAAGTATTAGAGGCCAGAATTTAGGGCAGCAGATGATTGAATTTGCTATGCATTGGGGCAAAAGGCATGGCGCTCGCATTATTCAATTAACCACCAACAAAGAACGCGCATCCTTCCTATGCTGATTAACAAACACCTCCAATCCCATTAATTCCTCTAAATTCACATGATATACAAAAAAAGCCGCATCCAAATCACAATGACCATTTAAATCACCTGCATGATATAAACAATGGCCGATTTTATTCCAAAGTTTTATTTTTGCGTCTTTGTACTTCACATCACTAAAGCGACTTAAGTATTTTATTTGGCATAAATCATCGATATCTTGTAATATGCCTTTAAACGCAATCTGAGCATCTTTTAATTTTCCTTGATAAAAAGCAGTAATAGCAGCCTGACTACGTTCTTCAAATAACTCCAGTTGCTTGTCTACTTCATTGCCCTCCTTTAACATCATCTATCCTCCTTGTCATTGACTCTTAGCAATTATCTATTCAGTCAATTCTATGCTAGCAATTGCAATATATTAGAATCATTCATGTCATAACTCAATATTACCAACACCTTTACATGACCATACATTCATGGTTATAACTTAAACACGCATACACCATGACGATCATGCAAACACATGGCTTTTGTTTTGACACAACATACACGGCATTACCCTCTTCCTTTTATCAACACCTATCGTCTTCCTGCTCACCTTCTCCAGCGCTTATAATCTTTAACCATGATTTAGCTAGATCACTGGGCCTCCATCTCACCGATAGCAGCAAAACGCTACAAGCCCAAATACTCTCTGGGTCTCTCTTACCCCATGGCGCCACGCCTTTTGCACAAGCTTATGCTGGACACCAGTTTGGTCATTTCACCATGCTTGGTGATGGACGTACGATGATGCTTGGTGAACATCTCACGCCTGATGATAAACGTATTGACATACAACTTAAAGGGTCTGGCCCCACCCCATTCTCACGCACAGGAGACGGCAAAGCTGCCATCCAACCCATGTTACGTGAATACATACTATCAGAAGCCATGCATCACCTGGGTGTACCCACCACACGAAGCCTTGGCGTCGTCACCACCGGCGAAACCATCCAACGTGAAACGACTTTACCAGGCGCGATATTAACACGTACCAATCCCTCTCATATTCGTGTAGGCACCTTTCAATTTGCAGCCCATTTTCTTAACCATACGTCACAACAAACACTACTTGATTATACAATCAAACGACATTTCCCTGCGTGCCAAGAAGCTGAAAATCCTGCGCTAGCACTCTTGGATGTTGTGCTATCACAGCAACTGACGACCCTCGTGCACTGGATGCGCAT
>CACKMC010000061.1 GCA_902601155.1 Coxiellaceae bacterium
GTGTTTGGCTTGTTGTATTAATTGACGACAAAGCGGGTTGCTTACTACGTTATTTTTTTTGGAGAGTTTTGTGGTAGGAAAATCATAAAATTCAAATGATTCTAGGTCAATACTCTGGCATTTATTTTGTGGCAATGGTTTGGTTTTTTTCCATTGTATATAATCATGAAATTGTTTGCTTGGTAGTGGTTTTTTTTTGTGAGTATAGAGACTTAGCGTAGTCAGTTGCTGAAGTGACCACGCGTCCATTAGACAATGGTGAAATACCATCCATATTGCATATTCGCCACTCGGTAGTAGTACGCGTTGTAATCGCCAGAGAGGGCACGGTCTATCATGGGGAAAGGGGGTCTCATGAAAAGTATTCCAAGCTTGTTGGAGTTTTGGGTGTGATGAGTATTTTTCCAATGAATCATTGCTTGGTGGGAATTCGGCATAAAAAGGCCGGTTTTTTTTGTTAAATTGGATGGAAAAAATGTCGTTTTTTTCGATAATGTTTAGTATTCGCTGGTATAGTAGATTCGCTGATCTTTCACAAGTTGTGTGTAGAATGATCTGAGCCGACACATGTTGGCTTGTATCATAAGGGTAAAGTGTTTGTTTTAACCACATAGCTTCTTGGGCATGAGATAAGATGGGCTCTTTTGGTTTTTGGTGGTTATTGATTTGATTGTCTGCACATTTATCTGAGAGGGAAATGATTAGTTCGCTAAGGCTAAGTATCGTTGTATTTTTATAGAATTGATCTAGTGTTATTGTGAGACCAAAGTGATGATTGATATGGGCGGTCAATTGCATGGCTTGTAGTGAGTGACCACCTAATTCAGTGAAATTACTTGTTGGATTCAGCGATTCTTCAGGCAAAAAAGTAGACCAAATCTTATATAACGCAATACATGTTTGTTTTATCTGGTGTTGCTGCTTGATAGAACAGGGTGTTTGGTGACGGGGGAACCAACCGTTGGGAAGGCGTTGATGAAATAGTTCAGATAATGTGAAATACCATAAGCGAGGAGAATAGAATGTTTTAACCAGTGAATGTATATCATTTAATGATGATGTTGAAAGGCCAAAACTGTTATGAATGGCTTGGAAGGTGGATGAAATGTCTGGTGTTAAGATTTTATAGGGGGATGATAACGATGTATATGTTTCATCATTTGATGTGATAATCACAAAGTCTTTATCTTCTGGTAAGCCCATATTTTTATGCCAATTTTCAGCATTTTCTACGAATAATGTTTGGTCAAGGAAGATCTTTTCTAGCTTTGGTTGGAGTGGTAATAACACCTGTAGCAAGCATGTCGCATCAGATTGTTGTTTGGGAATAGTCACGTGACAAGAGGGGTGAGGGGAAGATTCATGGTACTGTAAGATGAAATGTGTTTGTATGCTTATTGGTTTTTCTTGTTTATATGGTTGCAATTTATGAGGTATTTGTATTTTATACAAAAGCGTTTCTAACATATTGGCTATGTGCCAGTCATGCGGATAATAAATGTATAAGTATGATGAAGTATGATGTATTTGGTATTGCGAAAATGTTTGAGCTGGATTATCTAGAATATAGTGAATCAAGTCAACGAAACGTTTGCATTGAGTATGCATAGTTTTGTGGGTAAATAGGCTGGTTAAATATTCAAAACTTAAGCTAAATGAGTCTGCTGTTTCTGTCATGGCGAATAGTATGTCAAAACAGCTGTATTGTGCAGAAAGGGGGATGTATTTCAAAACTTGCTCATTGCTATGATGAAGTTGGTTTAATTTACGAAATACGCATAATGTTTGGATAAGAGGAGAGAATAGCGGTGTCCGCTCTATATTTGCAGATTGTGCAATGTCTTCGAATGATAGGTATTGTTGTTCATGTAATTCAGTGCACGCAATATGTGTGTTTTTAATGATGTCAGTAAATGTTTGTTTTGGATGATATTTAAAGCGTAAGGGCAAAGTGTTGGCAAAAAAACCAATGCTATTTTTAAATAAATGGCTACGGTTTTCCCAAACAGTTCCTATGGCAAAATCTTGTTGATCGCTCCAACTTTGAAGAAAGATGCCATATGCGCTTAAAAAGAATGAGTAAACAGAGCAATGACATT